>JBJFFZ010000070.1:0-3532 GCA_051892195.1 Anaerovoracaceae bacterium | reverse complement strand
AGAAGATACACAATCCCCAGAAGCACAACGGAAAACAGCAGGGCCATGTCGCCCCACCAGCGGAGAGCGAAGGCTTCTATGACAGCTCCGAGGATAAAGAAAAGGATGGTGCTGTAGTAAAGGAGGCTGCGCCGGATGTCCTCCCGTTCCCGGGACAGGACGTACCGGTCCAGATAAAAGGTTCCGGTCCGCAGATTGCCGATGCACATGGTGGTGGCGATGACGTTGCCCCGGAAGGAGCGGAAGCTTTCCACCTGGAGGCCGCAGCCGAAGGATATGAGGGCATTGGCGGCCACGTCCATGGAATGAGGAAGGAAGCAGGCTGCAAAGAGGACCAGCAGCTCCGCAGCGATGCTGAGCTGACGCCAGTGGGGCCGCCTGTGAGGAAAGCGGTATTTCAGCACATCGGAAAGAATAATCCCAACCGTAAAAACAAGCGCCGGCAGAAAATACCGGAAAGCCTCCCCGAAATGCCCCTGAGCCAAGTTGGTTCCGAAAAGCAGGAGATTTCCCGTCTGGGCATTGGCAAACACCTGACCTCTGCAAAGATAGGAATAGGCATCCATGCCGCCTCCGGAAAGAGACAGCAGCACACATACCAGAAAAGAATCCGACATCTGCGGATTCTTTTTTTTCGGCTGCCCGGCAGCCGCAGCCACCGCACCTGCAGGTTTCACATCCGTTTCCGCGGCCGTTCCTATGGCTTCATTCTTCACTGCATCTGCAGCCTTGCCTGCTGAAGGCTCTGCCCTCCGTTCCAGTTCCATGGCGAATCCCTCCTTTCATTTCATAGCCTCAAAGCAAATTACTATCCATTGTAGTACAGTCCCCCGCCTTTCACAAGACCAATTCCCGCCACAGGACAAAAAACAGCAAAGACAGGAGCCGCCTCCCCAAAAGACGGTGTCCTGTCTTTTTTAAATCCTTCCCCTACCGGCCCATTTTCTTCCTGATTTCCGAAAGCCGGTTCAGGGCCTCGTTGAGGGTCTCGTCCTTCTTTGCAAAGTGAAGGCGCATGTACCGGTGCTCCGGCTCCCTGAAAAAGCTGGAGCCGGGAACAGCCCCCACCCCCACCTTTTCCGCCAGAGCCTCGCAGAACCTGACATCATTGTCGTATCCGAATTCGCTGATATCCACCATGACGTAGTACGCCCCCTGGGGCTTCGTGTAGTTCAGGCCGATGTCATCCAGCCCCCGGCAGAACAGATCCCGCATGTGAGTATAATGGGCCTGAAGCTCACGGTAATATTCATCCCCAAACTGCAGTCCCACCACCGCAGCCTCCATAAGAGGCGCCGCAGCCCCCACCGTCAGGAAATCGTGAACCTTCTTCACCCGCTCCGTCACCTCCGGCGACGCAATCACATACCCCAGCCGCCAGCCCGTTATGGAATAGGTCTTGGAAAGAGAGCTGCACATCAGAGTCCGCTCCCGCATCCCCGGCAGAGAAGCAATATAAATATGCCGGTGAGGTGCATAGATAATATGCTCATAGACCTCGTCCGTAATGACATAGATATCATATTTCACTGCCAGATCCGCAATAAAGCGCAGCTCCTCCTCCGTAAACACCTTGCCGCTGGGATTGGACGGATTGCACAGCACCAGAGCCTTGACCCCCGGCTGCTTTACCGCATCCTCAAGTTCAGCGGGATCGAAATCGTAAGCAGGAGGACGAAGGGAAACATACACGGGCTCCGCGCCGCTTAAAATGGTATCTGCCCCGTAATTTTCGTAAAACGGTGAGAAAATCACCACCTTGTCCCCCGGATTGCACACCGTCATCATGGCAGACATCATGGCCTCCGTGCTGCCGCAGGTTACGGTGATCTCTTTTTCCGGATCGATTTTCATGCCGGAAAAATGCTCCTGCTTTGCCGCCAGGGCCTCCCGGAAGTTCTGGGCGCCCCAGGTGATGGGATACTGGTGAGGCCCCGCAAGAGACACCTCCTGCAGCCGCTTCAGAATCTCCTGCGGCGGATCAAAATCCGGAAAGCCCTGGGACAGATTGACTGCGCCAAACTGATTGGAAACCCGGGTCATGCGCCGGATCACCGAATCCGTAAAATTTTCTGTTCTGTATGATAATGGTTTCATGCTCTTTCTCCTCTGAATCTGTTTCTTACACACGCTGTCTCCGGCTCCCGTGCCGCAGCGCAGCGCCTGCGTGCCCGCATCCGGCCCCGGCCTCTGCAAAGCCGAATTCTGCCGGAAACCCGTCTCAGCCAAAGATCTTTCCGCTGTTCAGTATATCACGATCGTCCAGTGCCCGTTTAATCTTTTTCATAACAGCAACCGCCTCCGGATCTGTATTTTTACTGAAAAATCTCCGCTTTGTCACCCCGATGCCGTGTTCCCCGGAGGTAAGTCCCCCCAGCGCTGCCGCCTCATGGTAAATCTGATCCATATTGGAGGTTTTCAGCTCCTCCCAGGCACCGTCGTCAAGCTCTCCCCGGACCACGCTGATGTGAACATTTCCGTCCCCTGCATGGCCGAAGGCCGCCAGAGTCATGCCCGTCCTTGCAGAAAGCCCGTTGACATATTCCACAAATTCTGCGGTTTTATCAAGCGGAACCACCACATCCACAGGAACCTGCTCCGAAACCGCCTCAATGGCAGTGACGAGGGCTCCGCGCACTCTCCAGATGTCTGCGGAACGCTCAGGAGAAAGAACCTCAAGGCCGCAGGCCCCTGATTGTCTCAGCACCTGCTCCGTCTTCTTCAGGCGGTATTCAATGCTCTCCCCGTCTCCGTCCAGGGTCATAAGGATATATGCCTGAGACTGGGGAAACGGAAAGTGAACCCCCGTATATTCTTCTCCAAGGGCCGCCACCTGACGCTCCACAAATTCCACCGCAGTAGGGGCCACGTCAGCGTGAAGCACCCGGATGACGCTGCCGATGCCCTCTCTCAGGCTTTCAAAGCCTGCAATCAGGCTCACGGACTGCTCCGGCCTGGGAATCAGCCGCAGAATGCATTTCGTAATGACTGCCAGAGTTCCTTCGGAGCCTGCAATGAGGTTTTTCAGAGAAAAGCCGGAGCTGTCCTTGATGTTGCTGCTTCCAAGCTCCACCCTGGTGCCGTCGGCAAAGACCACCTCAAGGCCCCGGACATAATCTCTGGTGACCCCGTACTTTACAGCCCGCATGCCCCCGGCATTGGTGCTGATGTTGCCTCCGATGGATGCAAGCTTTTCTCCCGGATCCGGCGGATAAAAAAGCCCCAGAGACTCCACAGCCTCCTGAAAGTCCTTTAACAGCACCCCCGGCTCCACCACCGCCGTAAAGGTATCCTCCCGGATTTCCAGAATCCGGTTCATCTGACTGAGATCCAGCACAATGCCACCCTTCAGAGGAACGGTTGCCCCCGTCAGATTGGTCCCTGCGCCCCGGGGCGTTACCGGAATCCTGTTTTCATAAGCCCAGGAAAGAATCTCCTGAACCTCTTTTGTGCTTTTTGCAAAAACCACCGCTTCAGCAGAGCCCTTCAGAGTTCCGTGCTCGTCTGCTGTGTATTTTTCAGGGATGTTTTC
>JBJFFZ010000069.1:0-3569 GCA_051892195.1 Anaerovoracaceae bacterium | reverse complement strand
TTTCCTTCGAACTTCGGTGCCCGCTTCTCGAGGAATGCACCCATGCCTTCCTTCTGGTCCTGGGTTGCGAAGCACATGCCGAAGAGGTCGGCTTCGATGGCGATGCCGGAGTCAATGTCGGTTTCCATGCCTCTCTTGATGGCGGAAGCGGCCCAGCGGACTGCCAGCGGCGCCCTGGATGCGATTTTTTCTGCCAGGGCGGTGCACTCTGCCATGAGCTGGTCTGCAGGAACCACCCGGTTCACAAGACCATAGGCTGCAGCCTGGTCTGCCTTGATGTTTTCTGCAGCGAGAATCATTTCCATGGCTCTGCCCCGGCCCACGATGGCGGCGAGGCGCTGTGTTCCGGAAAATCCAGGGGTAATGCCCAGGCCTGTTTCCGGCTGCCCGAATACGGCCGTTTCCGATGCGATCCGGATGTCGCAGGCCATAGCCAGCTCCAGACCGCCACCCAGAGCAAATCCATTGACTGCAGCAATGACAGGCTTTTCTGACTTTTCAATCTGACGGAACAGATTCTGTCCGATATTTCCGAAGGCTCTGCCTTCCACCATGTTCATGCCGGCCATTTCTCCGATATCTGCGCCGGCAACAAAGGCACGGCCTGCGCCGGTGATGATGATCACAAGAACCTCCGGGTCCTCCTGCAGCTCCTTCCAGGCCTGGGCAAAATCAGCCAGAACCTGGGAATTCAGAGCGTTCAGGGCCTCCGGACGGTTGACGGTCAGTGTGGCAACACGGTTTTTCTTTTCGATCAGCATATAACTCATACGGGTTCCTCACTTTCTTGCGGAGATCGCCGGGCCCGGGGAACCGGAGGTTCCGGGGATTTGCCGGGATCCGTTGTGTATTTCACTTATGTATTAATTGTATACTGACAGATACAAAAATACAAGAAAAACCGCCTCACCTCTGAAGGGGATGGGAACGGACGTTGAGAGATGTTTCCTTCAAACATGAAAGCTGTGAAAGTAAAAGAATTTTTGTCCGAAATCCTTGTTTTTGATGAATATAATGTCTATTTAGAGAAAAAATCGTCGAATAGAACTTTTGAAATTGACTTCAAGAAAAAAGAAGTTCATAATATCAATGCAAATGGAAGGAGGAAAACAGGATGATACTGAAAATCTCTGTTGAAAACTATAAATCTTTTGATAAGCAGGAAGAATTATCCATGATTTCTTCCAGCAAGATTCAGACAAATAAAAACCACCGGCTAAAGATCAAGAAGGTCAACGTCTTGAAAAATGCCGTAATTTATGGTGCAAATGCTTCCGGCAAAACGAATCTGGTAGATGTTTTTCGATTCATTAAGGAGACATTGTCCGGAGGCCTTCCAGTAAACAGCGTGAATAGCTTTTGCAGAAAGAACGAGGAAAACAAGGAGCGAGAAAGCGTATTTGAAATTCAGTTTACCGTTGGGGATAGCTTCTATGCTTATGGCTTTTCCGCAGTGCTTAGCCGCAGAACGATTACGGAAGAGTGGCTGTACGAGTTAATGCAGGATGGTTCTGCACATAATCTCTTTATTCGTACGGGTGATGCAGCGCCATCCCTTGGTGATGGTGTTACACTTACAGTGGCTGAAAAAAACCGTTTTTCAGTATATGCAGAGGATTTTGCCGGTCATGATACGCAGCTTTTCCTTGAAGAAATGAGCCGCGGTAAAAAGTACGATACTAAATCAAAACTTCTGTTTTTCCCTGTCGTATATCATTGGATCATGCACAATATCATTGTTTTAAATCCGAACACTGCATTATCCAGCTCAGACCTTTATTACAATGAGGCTTCACTGGAGAATATCAGTCGTCTGATTCAGACCTTTGATACCGGTATCAGTAAAATCAGCACAAAAAAGATATCAGTTGATGAACTTGGTAAAATGGCTCCCAAAGAAGTTCTGATGGGGATATTTGCTACGCTTCGCCAGCAGATGCAGATGACCAGCCTTCCTGAAATGCAGATGAGCTGGCGAATTGCAGATGGTTTCTTTAATATCAGAATTTGCGGCAATGAAGAACCGGAGATCACAACGCTTGTTTTGAACCATGAGAAGTCGTTCTTCGATTTTGATTTTGCTGAAGAATCCGATGGTACGAAGAGATTGTTTGACCTGATGGATATGCTTCTTACCAGTCGGAACGATACGGTTTTTGTGGTTGATGAATTGGAAAGAAGTTTACATCCAAAGTTAACGGAGCATTTCCTGAAGCTGTTTATGGATGCTCATGATGGCAAACGAATGCAGTTAATTTTTACAACCCACGAAGACACAATTATGGATCAAAACCTTTTTCGGCGAGATGAAATCTGGTTTGTAGAGCGTGACAGTGAGAATTCCAGTCATATATATTCGCTTGACCGTTTTAAGGAACGATATGATAAAAAACTGGGTAAGGCCTATTTAGAAGGTCGTTACGGTGCAATTCCTGTATTCCGTCGATTCTCGTTTCGGAAGGAGGAGTAAGCATGCCCACTCATGTTTATGAAAACTGGAACAAGCGTCCTTCTGATCGGGAGGAACAGATTGAACCGTATCGTAAATACTATTTTATCTGTGAAGGCGCAAATACGGAAACCTTCTATTTTAAGAGACTGATTGATATTCGCAAGGATTTGAATATTCATCCGCTGATCGATGTACGTCTTCTTGAAAAGACGGAACAGGACAGAAACCTCTCCTTTCCCAAAAAACTTGCAGAATTTGCAGAACAGCAGAAGGCGATTCTTGGCGGAGATTTTGACGAAGAACGGGATCGTATGGTCATTGTCTTTGACGCTGACATCTTTGAGGAAAAGGTTTCCGGATATGAAGCATTTGTTGCTGATATTGAAACCAAAAATATTGTTGGGGTAACAAATCCAGGATTTGAACTTTTCCTTTTGCTGCATCTGGAGGGAGCTTACGAAGAATTTGTTTCGGGTAATGAAAAAAAGTTCCTGACAATGGATAACAATGGACGATACAGCCATGCATATGAATGCCTGTTGCAGAAAACCGGTATGAATGCGAAAAAGAATTCTCGAATCGGATTACTTGCAGATAATTGTCTTCTTGCAATCGAGCAGGAGAAGCTGGTCAATCAGGATGTTCACAGTGTGAAGGGAAAGGTCAGCAGTAATATTGGAAAGATCCTGGAAGCTATTATCAATGATGAACCGTAAAGGACGCCCGGTCCCCGGGCATGCAGAAATTTCATGGTCCGGCGCAGGCGCCGGCAGGACGAAGAAAAGGAGATTGGTGAAATGACATATTTTACACATTTTAATTTTAATGTACTGGATCTGGAAAAGAGTCTGAAGTTTTATGAAGAGGCTCTGGACCTTCATCCGGTGAGCACAAAGGAGCTGGGGGATCATTATGCCCGCCTGGTGTATCTGGGGGATGGCAAGACGGATTTTACGCTGGAACTGACTTACCTTTATGACCGGACAGAGCCGTACAATCTGGGGGAATGTGAGTTCCACCTGGCCTTCCGCACTGACGAGTATGAGAAGATGCATCAGCATCACAGCGAAATGGGGGTCATCGCCTTTGAAAATCCGGAGGTGGGCATCTACTTTAT
>JBJFFZ010000068.1:0-3610 GCA_051892195.1 Anaerovoracaceae bacterium | reverse complement strand
CTCTGGACAGCGAAAGCGCCCTGAAAAATCTCCAGTACAATTCCTACCCGTATGCAAATCCTGTTGTCTCAGATGACGGCAAGCTTGTGGTCTACCTGTCCGATATGGACAGCACGGAAGTGGAAAAGACCCGTGCTGCCTTTGCTACCAGAAATGGTAACTCCTACCAGATGGGAAAGGACGGAACGCTGACTGCCATCAATGATAATGGCTATGGAGACAGCCAGCTGTCCCTGTCCGGCAGGGAGGATTTTGCCGTGGCTGCATGGGCACGGCAGACTGCCGGCATCCATAAGGACAGCGGCGCTGCCGTTACGGATCAGGACCAGATGATCATGCTGAACAGCACCGAGGTCTGTGCATCCGTCTACACAGGCGGCAGTTGGACAACAACGCAGCTCAGCGAAAACGCTTCTCCGGATCTGGCTCCGGTGACTGCCGCCAACGGCAGGAGCGGCGATGATGCCCGTGCCATCGTGGCATGGCGTGCAGTATCTGCAAGCGGCAAGTCTGTGGGCGAAAACAGTGCCCAGGGGGTTACCAGCTTTGACGAGAAGGATACCATCGTCTACCGGATCTACGATCCGACTGCGTATACCGGAAACAACGGATGGAGCGATATAAAGACCCTGTATAACGGTACTTCCGGCGGGGTAAAGGCCATTTCGGCCGCTATGCTTGAAGACGGCACGGCTGCCATCGCTTATACGCTGGATACCGACGGAAATGAGAGCACCGCTTCTGATCGTGAGATCGTCTACGCCGTAGTGGGGAAAGATGACGGCGAGGTTTCCCGCAATGTCCGGGCCACCAACGATGCCTATCTGGACGAAAACCCTCAGCTGACTGCCATAAAGTTCGGTGATGAACAGCGCTTTGTGCTGGGCTGGTACACCGAGCAGGCTGTAGCGGCAGACAGTGCTGCAGTTTTTGACGGCGGCAGCAGTGAAACCGTCAGCCAGACAGTTTCCGACATCCGCCTGCTGGACTTTAACGCTGCAGGTGTTACGGAGCAGCGCCTGCCTGACTCCATCAGCCAGGCGGCAGATGCCTACGACGTAAACATCACTTCAAACTTCCGCTTTACGAAGGGCAGTGACACCATCAGCGACCTTTCGATCCTCTGGGCAGAGCGGGCAGAGGGAACTGCAACTGCTCTGGAAGATACACAGTCTGCATCCGATGATTCTTCTACGGAGCGGGATGTGCTCAAGGGTGTGAAGTTCTATACCTACGGACAGAATCAGGAGCTCGTCAGCTTTACCGGCGCAGTGGATGTAGCCCAGATGCCGGACAGTACGCTGATCGACCATTTTGATGCTTATGTGAGCGATCCTGAAGAAAATGAAATCAAGGCAGTGATTCTGGGTTCCACTTACGGCGCAGACGGTACGGTGACTCGCACCGGAAAAACCGTGGCAGGGGTGGATGTGGAATACACCGTTCCTTCCAGGACAACTTCCATGTATACTGCCACAGAGACCTATCAGGACAAGATCGAGGTTCCGGCTCTGTATGCAGACTACCAGACTGTAAAGCTGGGGGCAAAGACCCAGATTCAGTTTACCATCGACAACCGGGGCATCCACGCAATCGAAACGCTGGAGATCAACGTAGGAGGTCAGACAACCACCTACGACAATCTGAACCTCCTGCCTGGAGGCAGCATTCAGCTTGATGCCGACTACATGGTGCCGAAGGATGGAGTCGTGGACCCGGACTATACCGTGAAGGCCACCTTCAACACCAGTGCAGGAGCCAGCGGCTCCGCTGAGACTACTGCTTATACTGGCTATGGCCTGCGGCAGTCGGCCCAGGATCTGACCACAGCAACGGGCACGGTCTATCTGGATCTGCCGGATGTGGAAATTACGGATGCTTCCGTTGTAAAGGAAGTTGATGGTAAGCGTACGATCCGGATTAAGCTGAACAATCAGGCCGACGCAGCTCTGACTTCCGATGACCATAAGGTGAAGCTCAGCTTTTATTCTGATGCTGCCTGTGAAACGCAGATTGCAAGTCTTTCCGCTATCATCATCAGCAGCGATGCTGACCTTAAGATGATTAACGAAGGGGGCTACAGCGTGCAGACCACCTTTGACGTGGGAGCATACGTAAAGGCGCAGGACGGCACTGCACAGGAAATCCCGGAAAGCGGCGTAAAGGTCTATATCAAGGCTGAAGTGCTGGATGCAGGATCTGGTGACAAGGTGCAGGGCGAGCCGGTAACCTCCGACAATTACGCCTCTGTCACCTGTGAAAACCTCAGGAACCGCACCGGGGAGGATGTGACCATCCTTACGGAGCTTGCCGCAGAAGGTACAGGAAGCAAAGTCACTGTTACGCTGCAGAACAACCGCCTGACCAGTACAGCAACAGGAAACGTAATCGTTACACTGCTGGATGAAAAAGGCAATGTGCTGGAGCAGAAGCAGAGCTATACAGGAAACGATTCTGACACGGGACTCATTACGCTGGCAGCAGAGGAACGCAAGCAGGTAACCTTCAACTTTGCTCAAAAGGGCATCAGCGCCCAGGTTTCATATTCGGATGCGAAGCTTGAGAATAACACCAACGCAAATCTCGCTTCCCTGACCCTGGAGGGTGTGACCCTTACCTTTGATGCAGCGGCGAAAACCTACTCCGGAACGGCAGATAATCTCTTCGGCGGTCTTTTACAGATCGTGCCGGAGGATCCGCGGGCTTCGGTAACCGTCAATGGAGCAGCCTTTGATATGGCTGCAAATCAGAGCCTGCAGAGAGGTCAAAACAACATTACAATTAAAATAATTGCGGCGGACGGATCCACAAGTCAGTCCTATCTGCTGCATGTAAACAACCAGATTCCGCAGACCGGAGGCGGCGGAGGCGGCAGCAGCAACATGGTGCCGGTTCCTGAGCAGCCTCAACAGCCACAGCCGCCGCAGGAGCCGCAGAGCATTTCCTTTACCGATGTGGCGGAAGGCTCCTACTACAGTGATGCAGTGGCGTGGGCCGTTGAGAAGGGCATTACGCTGGGTACCAGCGACTCGGAATTCAGCCCTGAGAGAAGCTGCACCCGCGCCCAGGCCGTCACCTTCCTGTGGAGGGCTGCAGGGTGTCCGGAGCCGGAGAATTCTTCCGGAGCCTTTAACGATGTGGCGGCAGACAGCTATTATGCGGCTGCCGTAAGGTGGGCTGTGGAACAGGGCATCACCAACGGCACGGGCAAAAACACCTTCAGTCCTGATGCCGTATGCACCCGCGCTCAGATCGTCACCTTCCTGTGGCGTCTGCAGGGAGCTTCAGATGCAGATTCGGAGGACCTCTTTGCTGATGTGCCGGCAGATGCCTACTATGCCCATGCGGTTTCCTGGGCTCTGAAGCAGCAGATCACCAACGGAACAGGAAACGCAGCCTTCAGTCCGGCAATGGACTGCAACCGGGCACAGATCGTCACGTTCCTTTTCCGGTGCTTCGGCGATTTATAATCATGTGAAACAGGGCGGCCTGCCGCCCTGTTTCTTTATGTCCGCTGGCAGGAAAAGTTTTGAACATATATCATTAATGAAAGACAGCAACAGCAGGTTGCTTGCGTGAAGACTTCGGAAGGATGTAGAATTGTTTCAGG
>JBJFFZ010000067.1:0-3624 GCA_051892195.1 Anaerovoracaceae bacterium | reverse complement strand
ATCATTACAGCCGAAAGCAGCCCGATGCCTGTAGCAGCAGTTGCAACATCAATGAGAAGCGTGGCCCCAAGGGTGCTTACCGTCAGCAGCGCGCCGGCTGCTGCAGGAGCTGCAAACTGAACCACAGACTGCATCGTTGCATTGATCCCGTTAAAACGCATAATCTGCTCCTCCGGCACAAGCTGCGGAATCACTGCATTTACTGCCGGTGTCTGAACTCCCGCGCCAAAAGAACGTACCACGGACATAACAAGAAGACCGCCCAGGACTGCGGTTTTGTCTGTAATATGGGGCATCGCCCATACCATCAGGAAGGTCACAAGAGCAATCAGGGCGTCGGCTCCCATAATCAGCCTTTTGCGGCTGTGACGATCCGCCCATACGCCTGCTGCAAAAGAAATCAGAAACTGCGGCAGATAAGAGCATACGGTAAATGCTGCAACCCACACTCCGGAGGAGGTCTGAATTGTCACATACCATATGACAGCCATCTGGACCAGAGTAGAGCCGAACAGGGTGATGCACTGGCTGATCAGAAACAGCGCCGCCTGACGTTTCCATGTTGTCTGTTTTTCATTCATGATTTTTATCTCCTTTCATTTTTTACTGCAAAAGCATACCACCAGTAAAAACACTGGTGGCAAAATGGAGGGTTATAAAAATCTGATTTTCATATCCTGCAGCATGGATATCATTTTGTAAGCGTTCTTCTCTGCTGCAGACAGAGATACGATCAGTCTGTCACAGACAGAGATAATATCCGCATCCTGTTTCGGGGTATTGAGAATCGCCTTAATATCTGTATCAGGATTTTCAGAAAGCTGTCTGAGCATGCGTAAAATGGACTCCAGGGAATAGTTTGCACATCGCAGGGAACGAATGATTTTCAGACGCTGTATATCCGCATCTGTATAGACACGATACCCGTTCTGTTTTCTTTTAACAGTAAGCAGACCGTTTCTTTCCCAGTTTCTCAAAGCGTCCATTGAGATTCCCAGGTATTCCGACACCTCTTTTCTCCGGAAGAAATGACTGTTTTCCGGTACGCCTCCGGAAAGGATCTGCTTTACAATCCGGATGGCCTCCTCCGCATTGGCCCGTTCCTGCTTCATCTGGTTCAGATACTCCTCCGCAAGCAGAAGCGCGCGGTTGAAATCGCCTGCAGCTGACGCTTTTACCATCTGCACGATTTTCTTCCTTAAGCCGTTCTGCAGCACTTCGACCTGAAATGCAAGCCGGGCAAGTCTGAATTGTTCGATATGAAACTCTGTAAATATTCTGTACCCGTTGGACCTTCGTTCTGGTTTCGGAATCAATCCCAGCTCCTCGTACAACCGCACGGTATTGGGATGTATTCCTATGATCTTTGCGACTTCTGATGTTCGATATGTATTCATCCTGCAATCCTCTCCATTCCTCCGTCCATGATACCATAAGGAAAAAGTATGGTGCTATAGTGGAGGGTTTTAGAACAGAATGAGATTCACGTCAGCAGCAGTTTCATTAAGCCCTATGTTCTGGCAATCAGTTTTCCCATATCCGTGGTGTCGTAACCGCCGGCGTGAGCAAACTGGTTCTGAAACTCTTTCGATGAAATGATCATCATAAGGGTTCTGATTTCCGGGCTTTCCATGGAATCACTTTTTATTACAAGGTCATAGCTTTCTTTCTGCAGGGGTATAAAATCTATATTGTCAACCTGTCTGCCAACCTTTTCGCTTCCCAGGCCGAGATCCACATCCCCTCTTCCTACCGCACTGGCTACTGTCAGATGCGAGGTGGTTTCTTCGTTGTATCCGTTTACCTCATCCGGTGAGATGTTCAGGGCGCACAGCTTGCCGTCCAGCAGAACTCTGGAGCCGGAACCGCATTCTCTGTTTATGATCTTTATATCCTGACGGTTCAGATCCTCCCATCCCCTGATTTTTTTCGGATTGCCTTTCGCCACATAAAATCCCTGTGTTCTGTATGTGAGATGTATTACGGAACAGTGAATCCCGGGAAGCAGGCGTTTTACAAACGGAACATTGTATTCATCTTTTTCATAATCCCACAGATGTGCAGATGCGATCTGTACCTTTCCCTGATAAAGAGACAGCAGGCTTTCAAAGCTCCCCACATAAGCCCTCAGACAGGGAATTCCGTTGAGCCGCATGTAATTTGAAAGCACGTCAAGCATCATATCCTGTCCGCACAGGACAACACCCTGCTGTGCAGGCATATTGTCAAACAGCAGCCCCTGACTGGCAAAGGTTTTCTTTACAGTGCCTTCCTGCTTGTTTCTGGCTTTGTTCATGTAAAGGTCGATGTCTTCTCTGGAAAACCTCAGATTGCGTCCAACCTTATATGAGTTCAGTTCTCCTTTCTTCAGCAGTTCATAGATGGTGCTTTTGCTTACATGCAGTATCTCAGCAACTTCTTTTGTTGAATATATTTTATCCTGTTTCATATGATCTCCCGTCTTATATCGTTTTATATGTTATTGTGCATTTCTGCACAATCAATATATGCATATACAAGTTTCATATGGTGAATTGCACAATTTTGTGTATTATTACATTATCACACAGATGGGAGGGATACAATGTCATTTCTTTTTCAATTATTACTGACAATCGCCGTTGGCGCTCTGCTGGGGATATTCTTTCAGAAAATCAGGATTCCGGGGGGACTGCTGATCGGATCCATGGCCGGCGCTGCTGTTTTAAATATCACTTTTTCAGCAGCCTATGTACCGGATCAGACAAAAATACTTGTTCAGATCGTTGCAGGCGCATTTATCGGGTGTTCTATGGAAAAAAGCGATCTGAAGCGCCTGCCGAAGATCATACGCCCTGCTGCAATTATGCTTGCAGCACTGTTTGTATTAAATATGGGCGCGGGATTCCTGATCTATGCAGTAAGCCCTCTGGATCTTGCCACATCCCTGATGAGCGCTGTCCCCGGAGGGATCAGCGATACACCGATCATTGCTTCCGATATGGGAGCAGACGGGCCAAAGGTTGCCGTCATGCAGCTGGTGCGCCAGATTTTAGGAATCGGTGTTTTTCCGGCATTGATTTATCTGTGGGATCAGAAAAGGACGCAAAAAGATGCTTCCAATCCCTCAGCCAACACCGAGAAAAGGCAGAAGTCCAAAACGAAATCCGGCAAGGCATTTGCAATGACACTGCTGTTGGCTGCTGCTGCAGGAATCGCCGGCAGATTTTCAGGTCTGCCTTCCGCCACATTTGTATTTCCAATCATTGTGGTACTGATATTGAAGCTGAAATTTGATTATGCATACATTCCCCGTTGGGCAAAAAAATGCGCACAGGTTTTAAGCGGCTGTTATCTTGGAAGCGCCATCAGTTTCTCCGATGTTCTGGAGATGCGGTATCTGCTGGTGCCTTTATGCATTATTACAGCCGGATATATGCTCAACTGCTGTTTCACAGGGCTGATCATCAGCAGAACATGCGGTTTCAGCAGAAAGGAAGGAATGCTCATTACAACCCCTGCAGGAGCTTCCGATATGGCTCTGATCGCAGCAGATCTGGGAGTGGAAAATACGGACATTGTAATTCTTCAGGTCATACGGGCAGTGGTGGTTATGACTGTCTTTCCGCAGATTATCGGATGGAT
>JBJFFZ010000066.1:0-3653 GCA_051892195.1 Anaerovoracaceae bacterium | reverse complement strand
ACGAAAACGGGAGCGGGGCTGTGCGAGGGCGCTGCCTGCGGCGCCGCAGCGCCGGATGCGCCGGCCCGAGGTCCGGCAGAGGCCGGCGGGCTGCCCCTGCGTCCCGGGGATATGGAAAAAGGCCGGAGGCTGTTTGCGGAAAAGCCGGAGGCCTTTGTGGATTATGTGATACAGGGCAGCCTGGACGAAGCCGGGTGCCTGCACCCGGCCCGGACGGTATTTCGCACGGCAAAGGGCGAAATACCGTATCTGCAAAGGCCGGAGGCGGAAGCCTCCGGCCCCGGGGGCCCCGGCGGGGCCGTCCTGCAGGTGGATGTATTCGGGAGAAGAACCCTTATTGCAGAGGCCGGGCAGCCCAGGACGGAATGATTTCAGCCCTGCATAAAAGTGCTGATTTTCATCGGAAGTCAGCATATAACGCTTATTTGCGATTTACGATTCGTAATGAGCGACAGGCATTCATATGGAAAACCGAAAGAAGGAGACGATTCAGGGAAGGATCGGATCCTTCTTTTTTTTGTGCTTTTTTGGGGTTACAAATGGGAAATTCTGCGCAGGATACCAGGTGCTGCACTGCAGTTTGAAGTCGGAAACCGGCGGCGGTTCCGGGGAACCGGGAAGGGATGCTTAAAGGGGGATCCTTGTATTTCAGTATGATGACAAATATTGATAATCGGCCGGTGCTCATGTAAAATGGAAAGGTAGGAAAAGGAAACCAGCTCTGGTAAGATCCGGGCTGTGAATGAATCATTATGAAAATACCTGAATCAGTTGAAAATATTATGAATCGCCTCAGGAATGCCGGTTTTTCGGCCTATGTGGTGGGTGGATGCGTCCGGGATATGCTTCAGGGGGCGGAGCCTCATGACTGGGATCTGTGCTCCTCTGCCCGGCCGGAACAGGTGATGGAGCTGTTTTGCGACATGCCTGTGATTCCCACGGGCATGGCCCACGGAACGGTGACGCTTGCCACCGGGGATCACCGCTGCGGCCAGGTGGAGCTCACCACCTTCCGCCGGGAGGGGGCGTACAGCGACGGCCGCCGGCCGGACGGGGTATCCTTTGTATCCGGCGTGGAGGAGGATCTTTCCCGCAGGGACTTTACTGTAAATGCCATGGCGTGGAACCCATGGGACGGTCTTGCGGACCCCTTTGGGGGACAGGAGGACCTGAAGGCGGGGATTCTTCGCTGTGTGGGAGATCCTGAAGAGCGGTTCCGGGAGGATGCTCTGCGGATTCTCAGAGGGCTGCGGTTCATGTCTCAGAAGGGACTGGATCCTGAGCCGGAAACAGAAAAGGCCATGCGGACTCATTATGCGCTGCTGTCCCGGGTGTCCCAGGAACGGATTACTCAGGAATTTGTGAAATTTCTGTGCGGCAGCCGGGCTGCCGGGCTGTTGGATGCCTACCGGGAGATTTTCTGCTTTCTGATTCCCGAGCTTAGGGCCATGATCGGCTTTGACCAGCGGAGTCCTTACCATAACCGGGATGTGTGGAACCACACTCTTTGCGCAGTGGCGGATATTCCGGCCCGCCCGGTGCTGCGGCTCACCATGCTGCTGCACGATGTGGCAAAGCCCGTGGTGTGCGTCCTGGACGACAACGGCCGGGGACGGTTTGTGGGGCATCCCGCAAAGGGGGCCGAAATGGCGGAGGAGATCCTTCGCCGCATGAAGCTTCCTGCCCGGATGATCGAACATGTTGTAACCCTGATCCGGTACCACGACCTGAAGATCCGCCCTGAGAGGGCCGACGTCAGGCGCTGGCTGGGGCGCCTGGGAAGGACGTATTTTTACGAGCTTATGGATGTGCGCCACGCCGATGCCTCAGGAAAATATGAGAAGTATCTGGGGGAGGCGGAGGAAAAAAATGCCCGCCTCAGGGCTCTTGCAGAGGAGATCGAGGCCTCCGGCTGCTGCGTTGACCGGAAGGGTCTTGCTCTGGACGGAAACGATCTGCGAAATGCAGGTCTTCAGGGTGCCCAGATCGGAAGGATGCTGGACCTGCTCTTAGAGGAGGTTCTTGCGGACCGGCTTCCAAATGAAAAGGAAGCCCTGCTTGCGGCAGCCCGTTCCGGCTTTTGGGAAACCGACGGCAGGGACCGGGAAACGGCGGCAGAAAACAGAAAGAAATGAGTGTGATGGTATGTCAGAGTTTTGCCTGATTATTTCCGGGGCTCCGGAATGCTATATTCCTGTCAGCTTTCAGAAGGCTGACTATGTGATCGCCTGTGATGCGGGCTATATTCATGCCCAGCGGGCCGGCATCGTGCCGGACCTTGTGGTGGGGGACTTCGATTCCTATCAGGGAATGGTGGACGGCAGAATCCGGGAGGTGATCCGGACGAAGCCGGAAAAGGATGATACCGATACCATGATGGCGGTGAAGGAAGCCCTTCGCCGGGGATATCAGCGGATCATGCTGCTGGGGGCCCTGGGGGGAAGAATCGATCACAGTCTGGCCAATATTTCCCTGACTGCATTTGCGGCGGAGCGGGGAGCGGATCTTCAGATTCTGGACGGGCACCATCAGATCTTTGCGGTGCGCCGCGGGCGGCGCAGGATTGCGAGGAGCACCTGGCGGAATCTTTCCGTATTCGCCTTTGATACAGAGTGCACAGGGGTTACCCTGCGGGGGGTGAAATACCCTCTGGAAAATGCGGTTCTGAAAAACAGCTTTGCCCTGGGGGTCAGCAACGAATTTACCAGTGAAAAAGCTGAAATTTCTGTGGAAACCGGCACCCTGCTGGTGGTTCTGTCCGATATCTCGTAGAAAATACAAAAAAACTGCGCTGGGGAAAAGGCCCGGCAGGAAGGATAACAAATCATCAATGATTGATTTTCATACACACATACTGCCGGATATTGACGATGGCTCCCACGATATTTATGAATCCATCGCAATGCTGAAGCAAAGCTTCGCTCAGGGTATCGATACCGTGGTGCTCACCTCCCATTTCCGCAAGGGGGAACACCGCATCGGCTCCTGGCTGCGGGACCGGCAGGACCGGCTGGACCGGATCCGGGAGGCGCTGACGGAGGAGGACCGGCTGGCGGTTCCCCGCGTGGTTCTTGGAGCAGAGATCGAATACATGCCTGGGATGAACCGGTGGGATTACCTGGACGAACTGAAAATCCGGGGCACGGACTGCATCATGACGGAGATGCCCTTTATCCCGTGGTCCGAGGCCGTGGTAAAGACCATCGATGATATTGCCCTGAACTCTCCCATGACGCCGATTCTGCCCCACATCGACCGGTATTTTTATAATTTTACGCCGCACAAATACATTGAGCACTATTACGAAATGCCCGTGCTGGTTCAGATGAACTCCATCTTCATCAACAGCAAAAACAATATTCCGGTCTATAAGCCTCTGTTTGAGGAACGGAAGATCAAGCTCATCGGCTCCGACTGCCACGGCCCCGAATGGCGTTCGCCGGATCTGGGCACCGCCATCGAAATGCTGCGGCAGGTCTGCGGTCAGGAGCTGCTGGACGAGATTGACAACCGGGGCCGGGAACTGTTGAAAAATGCAGAATTTATCACACTGTAATGCGTATCGCAAATAGACGATGCAAGAATATAATCCGGTTTCGGAGAAGAAAAATGACGCAGGCTCTGCCTGCCCCACAGCTGCGGATTTCCGGGCC
>JBJFFZ010000065.1:0-47870 GCA_051892195.1 Anaerovoracaceae bacterium | reverse complement strand
ACTGGGTTCTTGCCCAGAAGAAGCTCCTCTTTACGGATACAACCATGCGTGATGCACAGCAGTCTCTCATGGCTACAAGAGTCCGTACCATCGATATGGAACGGATCGCACCGGCTGTTGCCGCTTACGGAAAGGATCTGTTCTCTCTGGAAATGTGGGGCGGCGCAACCTTCGATGTAGCGTACAGATTCCTCAAGGAAAACCCATGGGAAAGACTGGAAACTCTGAGAGAAGCTATTCCGAACATCCTGATGCAGATGCTTCTGAGAGGCGCAAATGCTGTAGGGTACAAGAGCTACCCGGACAACGTTGTAAGAAAGTTCATCAAGGAGGCAGCTTCTGCGGGCATCGATGTATTCCGTGTATTTGACTCCCTGAACTGGATCGAAGGCATGGAAGTTGCCATGGACGAAGTAAAGAACCAGGGCAAGATTCTGGAAGCCACCATGTGCTATACAGGAGATATCCTGGACGAGACAAGAGACAAGTATTCACTTCAGTATTATGTAAACAAGGCTAAGGAACTGGAAAAGAGAGGCGCAAACATTATCGCCATCAAGGATATGTCAAGCCTGCTGAAGCCGATGGCTGCACACAAGCTGGTGAAGGCCCTCAAGAACGAAGTGGCAGTTCCGATTCATTTACATACACACGATACCTCCGGCAACGGCGGTGCCACACTGATGATGGCTGCCATGGCCGGTGTGGATATTGTAGATGCTGCATTTGACAGCATGGCAGGACTTACAAGCCAGCCGCCGCTGAACTCAACGGTGGCCGCTCTTGAACACACAGAAAGAGCAACCGGCATGGATACAGACGGACTCCAGAAGATTTCTACTTACTGGAGCGGTATCAGACCTGTATACAATGATTTCGAATCCGAATTAAAGGCAGGTACTGCCGAGATCTACAAGTACGAGATCCCTGGCGGTCAGTACTCCAACCTGAGACCGCAGGTTGCAAGCTTCGGCCTTGAACACAAGTTCCAGGATGTAAAGGAAATGTACATTCAGGTAAACCAGATGCTGGGGGATATCATCAAGGTAACTCCGTCATCCAAGGCAGTGGGCGACATGGCAATCTTCATGGTTCAGAACGATCTGACACCGCAGAATATCTATGAAAAGGCAAAGGGCATGGATTTCCCTGATTCCATCGTTTCTTACTTTGAAGGTATGATGGGGCAGCCGGAAGGCGGATTCCCTGAAAAGCTGAGAGATCTGGTGCTGAAGGGCAAGGCTCCGATCACCTGCAGACCGGGCGAGCTGATTCCGGATGAAGACTTCGAAGCAATCAGAGAAACCCTCAACCAGAAGTTCGATATGGAAGCTACGGATCAGGATGTGATCAGCTATGCTCTTTATCCGAAGGTATTTGAAGATTACCTTACAGCCCTCAAGAAGGAAGGAAGCTTCCGTTATATGGACAGCGATATTTTCTTCCACGGTCTCAAGGAAGGTGAAATCGGAGAGGTTAAGGTTGACGAAGGTAAGATTCTCGTAATCAAGCTCACAGAAATCAAAGACCCTGACGAAAACGGAAACAGAGAGCTTACATTCCAGGTGAACGGCCTGATGCGCACCATCCTTATCAAGGATAAGGATGCCATGACAAAGGCAACAAAGCAGTCCATCATCATCGCAGATGCGGACAACGATCTGGAAATCGGTGCAAACATTCCGGGCAATATCGTAAAGGTTCTTGTAAAGGAAGGCGAAGAAGTAAAGGCAAGCCAGCCGATCGCCGTAATCGAAGCTATGAAGATGGAAACAAATATTATTTCCTCAATGGATGGCAAAATCGACAAGATTTACGTAAAGCAGGGAGATCAGGTTGTATCTGGTCAGCTCATCGCAAAGCTTGCGGAAGGCGAGAAGAAAGAAGCAGAAATGCTTTAGAAAACCGAATGACAGGGCGGCCTTGGGGCCGCCCTTTTCTGTCCGAAGGGGGAAGGAACTTTTGTCATCTGCCGGGCAGATGCTCTGAAGTGAGTTATATGAAAGGATAAAGCAGAAAAATGATTATTGTATTAAAAAACAACGCCGATAAGGAACAGGAAGCGGTCCTGAAAGGAAAGCTGAAGGCACTGGGGTTTGATATTCACGAATCCAAAGGTGTGGATTCCAAGCTGTGGGGACTGGTAGGGGATACGTCCATTATTGACCCGGATTACCTTATGGGCAACGACATTGTGGCAGACGTGAAGCGGGTTCAGGAGCCGTACAAGAAGGCAAACCGCAAGATGCATCCGGAAGACACCGTGATTGAAGTGGCAGGAAAAAAGATCGGAGGCGGTCATTTTCAGGTGATTGCCGGTCCGTGCTCCATTGAGACGAAGGAGCAGATCACTGAGGTTGCCGTGGATGTTAAGAACAGCGGGGCAGGGCTTCTTCGGGGGGGCGCATTCAAGCCGAGAACTTCACCGTATTCTTTCCAGGGGCTGCAGAACAATGGTCTGAAGCTTCTGCTTGCAGCAAAGGAAGCCACCAATCTGCCGGTTGTAACCGAGATTATGACTCCAGAGCATCTGGAGCTGTTTCATGATGTGGACATCGTTCAGGTAGGTGCAAGAAATATGCAGAATTTCCAGCTTCTGAAAGCTCTGGGAAAATGTGATAAGCCTGTACTCCTGAAGAGAGGTCTTGCAAACACCCTGGAGGAGCTGGTAATGAGCGCCGAGTACATTATGGCCGGAGGAAACGAAAATGTAATCCTCTGTGAACGGGGAATCCGGACCTTTGAGACTTCCATGCGCAACACCCTGGATATTTCCGCAATTCCGATGCTTCGCTCCATGACCCACCTTCCGATCATTGTGGATCCGAGCCACGCAGCAGGCATCCGGTGGATGGTGGAGCCCCTGGCTTTAGCAGCTATTGCGGCGGGCGCCGACGGACTGATGATCGAGGTTCACAACGATCCTTCGTCTGCGCTGTGTGACGGACCACAGTCCATGACACCGGAAGGCTTTGATGCTCTGATGAAAAAAATCAGAGACACCGCGGCATTCTTTGGAAAGACCATGGAATAATAAAAAAGTATGGATTGACAGGCTGTTTTCGTGGAAAGCAGCCTTTTCAGGCGGAAGAAAACAAGGAGGTAAGCCATGGGTGCATCACTGCACATCGATGCGGAGCCTGGAGATATTGCGGAAACAGTGCTGCTTCCGGGGGATCCCCTGCGGGCAAAGTTTATTGCAGAGCATTATCTGAAAGATTCCGTGTGTTTTAACCGGACCAGGAATATGTTCGGTTATACCGGAGAATATAAAGGAAAGAGAGTGTCTGTTATGGGCACCGGCATGGGCATGCCGTCCATGGGAATCTATTCTCATGAGCTGATTACGGTATATGGCTGCAGGAATCTGATCCGGGTGGGATCTGCGGGTTCCTATCAGGAGCATGTGGCCCTCAATGACATCGTTTTTGCTGTGGCAGCTTCCACAGATTCCAATTTCCAGTATACCTTCGATCTGCCGGGGTATTACTCTCCTTCGGCGGATTTTGATCTGCTGCTGGCAGCAGAACGTTCCGCAAGGGAACAGGGAATTTCCGTTAAGGCAGGAAATACCGTATCGGTGGATGTCTTTTATGATGATGATCCGGATACCTGGAAGCGGTGGTCCAAAATGGGAGTTCTCGCAGTGGAAATGGAGGCTGCGGCCCTTTATCTGAATGCTGCAAGATATGGGGCAAAAGCCCTTGCCATGATGACCATCAGCGATCATTTTGTCACGGGGGGACGGCTGACCAATGAAGAGCGGGAGCGCTCCTTTGATGAGATGATCCGCACGGCTCTGGGCATGCTGGAATACATTTAACGGGAGGAAAAAAGGATGGACGAAAGAAACAGAAAATTTGCGGAGATGATCGTGAATTATTCCTGCAGTGTGCAGCCGGGAGAGCGGGTTCTGATCAATGAAGTGGGAACTTCGGCAAAGCCGCTGATCAAGGAGATCATCCGTGCAGTATATAAGGCAGGAGGCCAGCCGTTTCTGGGACTCAGCGACGGTGTTTTAAACAGGGAGATCATCATGGGCTGCACCCAGGAGCAGCTGGAGTTCATGAGGGATTATCAGATGTTTCAAATGAAGGGCATGGATGCGTATATCGCTGTGAGAGCATCCGACAACACGTCAGAGCTGTCGGATGTTCCGTCAGAAAAGATGAATATGTACAACAAGATCCTTCGCCCGGTTCTGGACGAGCGTGTAAATAACACAAAATGGGCTATCATGAGGTACCCGAACTCTTCCATGGCACAGCTGGCCGGCATGAGCACGGAAGCCTTTGAAGATTTTTATTATGATGTGTGTACTCTGGATTACAAAAAAATGTCCGACGCCATGACGCCGCTGGTGGATCTTATGAACCGCACAGACAAGGTCCGCATCGTTTCTCCGGGAACGGATCTTACTTTTTCCATCAAGGGCATTCCTGCCATAAAGTGCGATGGAAAGTACAACATTCCGGACGGAGAGGTGTATACCGCTCCGGTGAGGGATTCTGTAAACGGCGTGATCTCCTACAATACAATTTCCGAGGAACAGGGCTTTACCTACGAAAACATCGTGTTCCGCATTGAAAACGGAAAGATTGTGGAGGCCACAGCAAACAATACAAAGCGGATCAATGAGCTTTTAGACACGGATGAGGGGGCAAGATATTTCGGAGAATTTGCCATCGGCGTCAATCCGTATATTCTCTACCCCATGAAGGATACCCTGTTTGATGAAAAAATCGCAGGGAGCATCCATCTGACTCCTGGGGCGTCCTATGAAGATGCTCCCAACGGCAATAAATCATCGGTTCACTGGGATCTGGTGCTGATCCAGCGGGAGGATTACGGCGGTGGTGAAATCTGGTTTGACGACGTTCTTATCCGTAAAGACGGAATCTTTGTTCCTCCGGAGCTTCAGGGGCTGAATCCGGAAAACCTGAAATAGCGGATCTGTTATTGTCTTATCTGCGATTGCTGTACCCGTGTACGGACATCAGATACCTTGCAGAGTTCTCGTCCCGGTCCCTTACCTTAAGGCTGTAGCCGCAGGAGCTTCGGGGACCGGCGGGAGTCCGCACAATTCTGGACTGGATATGATTGTGGTCTAAAAGGTCACGGGCCTGTGCAGCTCCGGAATAGGAATTAAAGGGAATCCTGATGTCAGCCATGTCTTTTTCATCCTTTCATCATTGCTTCAATGCTTCGTACAATAAGTGTTTTAAAATCTGCATTCCTGATTGCTGTATCGGCAGATAAACGGTAGGTTTCTACCGGTTCTTCTCCTCTTCTTACGGTCAGTGTCCCTGCTTCCTGTCCCTCTTTTACAGGAGCAGTGAGGTTGTCTGCAGGCTGGATTTCATAAGAAACCTCCTGTCCGTGCCCCTTTGGAACAAGCAGCCGGATATCCTGATCCGAACGAAGCTCCACATAAGACTGCATTCCCTTTTCTACGGTTGCGCACCCGAGAATCTGCCCTTTGGAGGCAATTTCTACGGATTCGTAGTTGGCAAAGCCATAGTCCAGAAGCCTTGCAGCCTCTGCAAAACGGATTTTGGAGCTTTCGCATCCCAGCACAACGCTGATGAGACGAAGTCCCTCACGTTCAGCAGATCCTGCCAGGCAGTAGCCTGCATCCTGTGTAAATCCGGTCTTAATTCCTATCGCACCGCTGTAGGAGCGCAGAAGTTTGTTGGTGTTGACCATTTCCAGTGCCTTCTGGTGATCCTGGTTTTTTCCTACGGTTATCTGTGCGGACTGATTTGACAGATAGGGCAGGATCATATCGTGTGACAGAAGAGCGGAGGCCATCACTCCTATATCATATGCGCTGGTCACGTGACCTGCTACCGGAAGCCCGTTGGTATTTACAAAACTGGTATCCTCCATACCCAGCTCCCGGGCTTTTTTGTTCATCTGCTCCACAAAAATAGGAACACTTCCGGAAATATACTCAGCCGCTGCAACGCAGGCATCATTGGCGGACACCATGGAAATCCCTGTTAACAGCTCGTCAAGTGTGTGCTGCTCCCCGGGCTCCATATACATCTGACTTCCTCCCATGCCGGCAGCATATTCACTGACTGTAACCGTGTCGTCCAGGGTGACCTTTCCCGCATCTACAGCCTCACAGATCAGCAGCATGGTCATAATCTTTGTGACGCTGGCCGGAGGCAGCTTTTCATGAGAATTCTCTTCGTACAGAACGGTACCGGAACCTGCATCCACCAGAACGCAGGATTTGGCCTGTATATTGAGAGTCTCCGCGGCAGAAGCAGTCTCTCCCCAGGCGAAGCACGAAAGGGAAAGGCTGATAACGGGCAGTATCAGGCATATGCGGAGCACACAGCTCCATGGATGTGGCAGGCTCCTTCCGGTCTGGATCAGTCTCTTCATTGCAGTTCCTCCTTTGATCATACATCTGAAAAACTATATGATTCAGAAAAGAATGTTATGCAGATTGTTTTTCAGAAGGGAAAAGGCACGCAGGCGGATGAATCATGCCCGGGGCCACTGGAATTAAGGGTGGGAACATGATATACTTTCTGTGAATGTTCAGGAGGATTTCTCCCGGCAGAAAGAAAATACACGAAGAAACTGGAGTAAGTAAGATGTCAGATTTCAGAGATAAGTACTGGTTTAACGATATCAGACCCATTACAACGCTGAAGGAACTGCTGTACGGTTCTGTTGAGCTGTACGAAGACCGCCCTGCCTTCTGGGTTAAGAAAAAGAAAGGCGAACCTTATGAGGCCATCACATACGGACTTCTGAAGCACGATGTAGAGGCGCTCTGCGCCCAGCTTCACGCCATGGGCCTTTCAAACGAACGCATTGGCGTTATAGGGCAGGGGTGCTACGAATGGATCGTCACCTACCTGGCAGTCGTAATCGGCGGCGGTGTTGTAGTTCCGCTGGACAAAGAACTGGAGCCTGCGGCTCTTCAGAATGTCCTTGGCACTGCCCAGTGCAGAACCGTATTTTATACCTCTGATCTGGCTCCCCGCTTCAGGAACATCGAAGGCATTGACAATCATGTAATCATGCAGTTTTACGGGGACCGGACCGATCCGGCAGTGCCCCTCATCAGCGAGGCTGCATCCGGAGCCCCGGATGAACAGCAGCTGCAGGAAACAGCGGAGAACGGCGCTGCAGAGCAATATACACAGTATACATGGAAGGAACTTGCGGGAGCAGGAGAAAACCTGATCCGCCGGGGCGGATTCCGCTATGCAAAGGAGCCGGAGCAGGAGGATACCATGAGCGTTCTTCTGTTCACCTCCGGCACTACAGGCAATCCGAAGGGCGTCATGCTGAGCCAGCGGAATATCACCGCAAATATTATGGATACATGCAGAATTGCCAATATTCACCCTACCGACAAAACCCTGTCCATCCTGCCCATCCACCATACCTATGAATGCACCTTCGGCATGCTTCTGGTCCTTTATCGCGGAGCCAGCACTGCATTTTGCGAAGGCCTGAAGTATATTACAAAAAATATGGAGGAAGCAGGAAACTCCGTCTTTATCGCAGTACCTCTGGTGCTGGAAATGATCTACGAAAAGATCTGGAAGCAGGCAAAAAAGCAGGGGAAGGACGGGATGCTGCGCAGGGCGATCCGCATCAACAACAAGTCAAAGGCCCTGGGCATCGACATGAGCCGCATGCTGTTTCGGCAGATCCATCAGCAGCTTGGAGGAAACCTCCGGATGATCATTACTGGCGCCGCAGCCCTGAGTCCGTCTGTCTTCCGAGGCTTTGAGGATCTGGGAATCAAGGTGCTGCAGGGATACGGCCTCACAGAATGCACCCCTCTGGTGTCAGGAACGCCGGAAAGTGCAAAAGAGCGGTATCGCAAGGCAGGCTCCGTAGGAGTCGCAGTAGCCTCCGGAGAATTCCGGGTGGAAAATCCGGACGAAAACGGCATCGGCGAAATTTATTTCCGGGGTCCCAATGTCATGCTGGGGTACTACAATATGCCTGAGGAAACAGAAAAGGTTCTGAAGGATGGATGGTTTGCCACGGGAGACCTGGGCTTTACGGACCGGGAGGGCTGGCTGTATCTGACGGGACGTCAGAAGAATGTGATTGTCACAAAGTCCGGAAAAAATATTTACCCCGAAGAAATCGAAGAGGTTTTAAACCGGCTTTCCTTCATTACAGAATGCATGGTCTACGGGCAGAAACGTGATAATGAGGATATTGTTGCAGTACAGGTACTGCCGGATCTGGAGAAGATTCAGGAGGAGCTGGGCTATCTGCCGGATGAAAACGAGCTTTACCGGCTCATTAAGAATGCGGTCAATGAAGCAAACATGTCTCTGACCAGCTACAAGCGGGTAAAGGAGGTCATTATCAGAAAAGAGGACTTCGTCCGCACCTCCACAAAAAAGATCCGCCGGCAGGACAATATTCCTCAGGAAGGATAAGAAAACAGAAAGAGGGAAGCTTAGAAAAAATGAAAGAACTGATCCAGAAAAAAATAGATCAATATCGTCCCTGGATGATCCAGGTGCGCAGGCACCTTCACATGCATCCGGAAACCGGAGATCAGGAATACGAAACCACCGCGTATATTGAAAACATACTGAAGGAGCTTGGCATGGAAACACAGCGGCTTCTTGCCACAGGGGTTGTTGGAGTTCTGAACCCTCCCGCAGGAGCTGCGGGAGGAACGTGCGTTGCCCTTCGGGCAGACATCGATGCACTTCCGATTGAAGAGGAAACCGGTCTGGAATTTGCTTCCTGCAATCCCGGTGTCATGCATGCCTGCGGCCACGATATGCATATGGCGGCCCTGCTTTGCGCTGCAAGGATTTTTGCGGACCCGGAGGTCCATGCCCACCTTACCGCACCGGTGAAGTTTCTGTTCCAGCCGGCAGAAGAGACCGACGGCGGAGCAGACCGCATGATCAGAAAAGGCTGTCTTTCGTCACCGGAGGTGTCCCATGTTTTAGGGTACCATGTGGATCCGGAGCTTCCTGCGGGAACCGTGGGAATCAAGCAGGGGTACACCCATGCCGCTTCGGACATGTTCGAAATTACCGTAAAGGGAGTAAAAAGCCACGGGGCTTATCCGGACGAAGGAGTGGATGCCATTGTGGCGGCAGCACAGATTGTAACCGCCCTTCAGAGTATTGTCAGCCGCAACACATCGGCAACAGAAAACTGCGTGATCACCGTGGGAAAGTTCCACGGAGGAACGGCAGGCAATATTATCTGCGACCGGGTGGAGCTGACGGGAACCATGCGCACCACATCCGAAAAGACACGGCAGCGTTCCATGAAACGGCTGAAGGAGGTTGCCGAAGGAACGGCAGCAGCCATGGGAGCTTCTGCAGAGGTTCATTTCCGGCCGGGCTATATCGCACAGCACAACGATGATGCAGTGCTGGCTGTAGTGACTGAAACAGCAGAAGAAGTCATAGGCAGCAGCAATATTATCATAAAAGAGCACCCGTCCATGGGGGTGGAGGATTTTGCATTTTATGCGGCCCAGCGCCCGTCGGCGTTCTTCTTTGTGGGAACCGGCTATAAAGACCGGAAAAATTACGGGATTCATCACGGAAGGTTTGAAGCGGACGAGGCGGCTTTGGACGTGGCCGTTGCCATAGAAGTTCTTTCCGCATGGAAGCTCATGCACGAATCGTAATCCCTTTTCCGGATTTTACAGGAAAGTCATCTGCCGGGCAGATGGAATAAAAAACGAAAATCTTTCATATTGAAGAATGACCTTAAATTGAGTATGATAGAGGAAAGCAATCCGAATGATCTCTGATTTTAATGCAGGAGGTATCAAATGAAAAAAAGTCTGGCACTTGTAACATTTATTCTGGGTCTTGTAACTGCTGCGGCAGGAATTGCCACCGTTGTGACCAGTGCAGTCAATATCGGACTTGGCAAAAAGTATCTGGAGTAGGAGAAGATGCTTTTTCAGAATCATCCCATGAACCTGAAAAGCAGAAAAGCGTCAAAAAAGAAATAAACGAAGGGTGAGACACAGCCCTTCGTTTTTTAATGATTTTTTGAGTGCATTTAACTTATGCACTTGTGGGGACGGGTGAGATTTACTTCGCCTGTGCCTTGTTGAGCTTCTTGTAAAGTCTGGAAACTTTTCTTGAAGCTGCCTTCTTATGAATAACATTCTTGGAAGCAGCCTTCATAAGCTTCTTTTCAGCCAGTCTCAGCTTTTCTTCAGCTGCAGCGAAATCGCCATCAGCAACGGCCTTATCAAAGTTCTTTAATACAGCTTTGATATGTTCCTTGACTCTTCTGTTCTTGGCTGTCTTTGCGTTGATTACAGAGATTCTCTTCTTAGCTGACTTAATATTTGCCATATCTTTTTCACCCCACTTTCGCAAAATATCTAACACATTATACACTGATTTATACCGGAAAGCAACAAAAATAATTGGATTTTCATGGACTTTCCCCGGCAGAACCGGCCTTTTCTGTGGGAAAGGAACCTTGACCCAGGCATAACTTCCGCTTCGGGCCCATATATTGTACGGTAACAGATTACACAGGAAAAACGATATAGGGGGACGCACAGATGAGTTATGCATACCGAAGACGGAGAAAAAGGAGCATTCGCGGGAGAAGACGAAGAAATGCCCGGGGCGCGGAAGGGCGCAGAAGGCTGTTCAGCATGGCTGCCTGGACCGCATCCTTTCTCATGATCGTAAACATGCTTCCGGCAGACAGCACCGTCAGCCAGTTTCTAAAGCAATACGAAGAAAGCCTTCCGGCCATGAGCCTCGGTCTGGAAGAGCTCCGCAAAGGACCGGAAAAAGAGGACGAGGGCTCTGCCCTCACCGAAGAGACAGCAGCGCAGCAGAAGACGCCGGAGGCGTCGGGGAACGATGCAGAAAACTCCGCATCCGGAGAATCGGAAATTCCGCTGATTTTATCGGATCCGGCACAGGAAACGGCAGCAGAAAATCCATCCGGGTCTGACATGGAGCTGATTGTATCGGATCAGGTCCAGACAGCGCAGAATGCAGAGGGAACCATCTCCTCGCTGGCGCAGAAGCAGGAGATCGTTGAAAAGACCGTTCCTGTCAGCAATGCCACCGGCTCCGGAGACATTCTGATTTACCATACACATGCCACAGAGGCCTATGAGCCGGTGGCTTCACAGTCCTCCTCTCATGCAGAGGCGGCGGAGGGCACCGTGCGGGAAGCCGGCGCCAGTCTGTCAGCAGCGCTGACGGCCAAGGGATATCACGTGATTCATGACGGAACCATGCACGATTCCCCTTCGTACAACAAATCCTACAACCGGTCTCTGGAAACTCTGAAGGGACTGCTGGCCAGTTATCCGTCTCCAAAGCTGGTGATTGATTTCCACAGAGATGCCGCATCCTCTGCTTCCGGAAAGCCTCGCACCGTAAAGATCGGAGGGGAAACCGTATCCTCCTTTGCCCTTGTGGTGGGAACCAAAAATGACAATTACAGCAAGCTGCGGAGCCTGGCGGAAAAGATTTCGGAAAAAGCCAATGCAATGTATCCGGGATTCTGTACGGGAATTATCGAAAAGCCTTATAAATTCAACGGATATCTGACGGATCAGTTTATCCTTCTGGAGTTCGGGAACAACGCCAATACCATCGATCAGGTCACAGGCGCAGTTCCGTATCTTGCCGATGTGATTGCAGCCACGCTGGGATGATTCTGCCGGGACGGCAGCCCCCGGGACACAACGGGAAATCATTGAAATTCATTCGTGTTTTATGGTAATATGATAAGGATTATAGCCTTTTTGAGGAAAAGGTCTTTTTTCTTGAGGAAGGGATGTGTCACATTCTACAATAAAGCGAGGTAACGGATGAATTCCTATCAGAAATATATAAGAAATTTCAGCATTATTGCCCATATCGACCACGGCAAATCCACCCTGGCGGACCGTCTCATCGAGACCACCGGTCTGGTGGCCCACCGGGACATGAAGGCCCAGTACCTGGATAACATGGACCTGGAGCGGGAACGGGGCATCACCATCAAGCTTCAGACCACGCGGCTGCACTACCAGGCAAAGGATGGCAATACCTATATCCTGAATCTCATCGACACTCCGGGGCATGTGGACTTTAACTACGAGGTGTCGCGGAGTCTTGCGGCCTGCGAGGGGGCGGTGCTCATCGTGGACGCAACCCAGGGGGTGGAGGCCCAGACCCTGGCCAACGTTTATCTGGCTCTGGACGAAAACCTTGAGATTCTGCCGGTGATCAACAAGATCGACCTTCCAAGCGCCCGTCCGGAGGAGGTAAAGCTTGAGGTGGAGGAAATCATCGGCATCGATGCATCGGAGGCGCCCCTGATCTCTGCCAAGGAAGGCATCAACATCCAGGATGTTTTGGAGGATATTGTAAAGAACGTGCCTGCTCCTTCCGGGGACTGCCAGGGAAAGCTGAAGGCCCTGATCTTTGATTCATATTATGACAATTACAAGGGCGTGGTCATCTATGCCCGTATTTATGAAGGAACCGTGAAGAAAGGCGATATGATCCGCCTCATGAATACGGAAAAGAATTACGAAGTAACGGAGGTGGGCGTGTACGCACCGTCGCCGGTGCCGGTGGAAAGCCTCCGGGCAGGGGAGGTAGGATATATCTGCGCCAGCATCAAGCAGGTGCGGGATGCCCGGGTGGGGGATACCATCACCCACGTCAGCAATCCGACGGAAGAGCCCCTGCAGGGCTACAAGCCGGTGCAGTCCATGGTGTACTGCGGCGTTTACCCGGGAGAAGGGGAAAAATACGACAACGTCAAGGATGCCCTGGAAAAGCTGCAGGTCAACGATGCGGCCTTTGTATTTGAGCCGGAAAACTCTGCGGCTCTTGGCTTTGGCTTCCGGTGCGGATTTTTAGGGCTGCTGCATATGGAAATCATTGTGGAGCGTCTGGAACGGGAATTTGAGCTGGCGGTTGTAACCACCTCCCCGAGCGTTATCTACCGGGTGGTTCTCACCAATGGCGAAGAGGTCATGGTTCAGAATCCGTCCAACCTGCCGCCGGCGGCAGAAATCGACCACATCGAAGAGCCCATCGTAAAGGCCGATATCATGCTTCCAAAGGAATATGTGGGAACCATTATGGAAATCTGCCAGCAGCGCAGAGGCCGGATGATTCACATGGAATATATTACAGAGACAAGAGTATCCCTGCACTATGAGATGCCGCTGAATGAAGTCATCTACGACTTCTTTGATGCCCTGAAGTCCAAGACCAGGGGCTACGGCTCCCTGGATTATGAGTTCCTGCGCTACGAGCCGTCAAAGCTGGTGAAGCTGGATATTCTGCTGAACCGGGAGATGGTGGACGCCTTCTCCATGATCGTGCACGAGAGCAATGCCTACGACAGAGGCCGCTTTGTCTGCAGCAAGCTGAAGGAAGTCATTCCTTCCCATCAGTTTGAGGTGCCGATCCAGGCGGCCATCGGCCAGAAGGTCATCGCCAGAGAAACCGTGAAGGCCCTGCGCAAGGACGTGCTTGCCAAGTGCTACGGCGGCGACATTTCCCGTAAAAAGAAGCTTCTGGAAAAGCAGAAGGAAGGAAAGAAGCGCATGCGCCAGTTCGGAAAGGTGGAGGTGCCGCAGGAAGCCTTTACAGCGGTGCTCAAGTACGATGAAGACAAATAAACAAAGGGTGCTTTCCCCTGAAGAATATTATGAACAGAGGCACACAAAAGGGATATACATACATATCCCTTTTTGTGTAAGCAAATGCATCTACTGCGATTTTGCATCCTTTCCGGGATGCTCCGAAGCAGTTCAGCACCAGTATTTTCAGGATCTGTACCGGGAAGCGGAGCTTTCAGGGACGGCCGGCCCGGCCGGCCAAATGCCCTCCGGGGCGGGTGCCGCACCGGAGGTTTTTGTGCAGCCAGAGGCTGCGGACAGCGTGTTTTTCGGAGGGGGGACGCCTTCCTGCGTTAAGCCGGAATATCTTGCAGGCGTTCTTGCGCGGATTTCCTGTACCCCGGATGCGGAGATCACCTTAGAGTGCAATCCTGCAGATCTGACTCCCCAGCGGCTTGCAGCATGGCGGGCCATGGGCATCAACCGGCTCAGCATGGGGGTCCAGTCCTTTCAGGACCGGGAGCTTTCCTTTCTCGGGCGGCGTCATGACAGCCGCACTGCAGTGCAGGCGGTGCAGATGGCACGGGATGCAGGCTTTGACAACCTCAATCTGGATCTTATCTTTGGGTTTCCGGGGCAGACAGAGGCCTCCTGGGAGGCTACGGTACGGCAGGCGCTGGCCCTTGCGCCTGCGCATCTGTCCTTTTACAGCCTTCAGATTGAAGAGGGAACGCCTCTTTACGAAATGTTCCGGAAGGAGCAGGTGGAGCAGATTTCCGATGAGGAGAACCGCCGCATGTACCACCGGGGGATTGATCTGATGAAGGCCCAGGGATACCGGCATTATGAGATCTCAAACGCGGCTCTGCCGGGATACGAGTGTCGGCACAATCTGAAATACTGGACCATGGCTCCTTATGAAGGGCTGGGGGCGGCAGCCCATTCCTTTGACGGGAAGCTGCGGTATTTCAATCCCTCAGACCTCGGGGCATATACGGAGGCCGTCCGCCAAAAGACGGAAAGGGGCAGCCTGTCTGCCGGGGCTCAGGTGGAGACGTACAGCCTGCAGGAGCGGATGACGGATTTTATCTTTACCGGACTGCGGCTGGTGCAGGGCATGAAGCTGCCGGTTTTTGCGGAGCTGTTCGGGCAGGATTTTCTGCAGCTTTACGGACAGCGGACCCGGACACTGATCCGGGAGGGACTGCTGGAGCAGTCGGGAGATTATCTCAGGCTCACCGAACGGGGCCTGGATCTTTCCAATTATGTGATGGGGGAACTGATGGAGGCCATCTGAACCCGTGCGGATACAGGTTTTTTTGTTTCATTTATCTATGCAGATGTCAGAAGAATCACTCTGGCAGCTGCATTTTTTTTCGGAAAAAATAAAGGGGACGGCCGGAGAATTTCCGGCTGCCATGGAGACAGAAATTTGTCCGGCGGAATTGCACAATCTTCCGAAGACTGTATTTTAAATTTGGTGAATGCATGAAATAATTAATAAAAATGGAAAAGATTGACATACCGAGCGGGAAGTGGTACTATGGACTGGAATTAAATGGAAAACGAAAGGGGTGACAGAAATGAGACTGATGATCGTGGATAACGACGGAGACTTCCGGAGGCGGTTTTCCGGTTATATTGCATCAGGGTGCAGCAACGTGTCCATAACAGCCTGCGATGAAGGGGATGGGGTTGGGCTGCTTGCACAGCCATACGATCTGATTTTGTGTGATGAAGGGGTCAGCCCCCGGTTCCGGCAGGCCCTGCTTGCCTCGGAAAAGAACTGCCGATGGCTTTCGCGGTCACAGGAGGAGTCCGCCGGGGGAAGGGATTCCTGCACGGGAATCTATAAATATCAGAGCGCCGGGGGAATCCTTCGCAGTATTCCGGAGCTTTGGGAAAAATCTGTGATGACGGGGCTTTTTGCGGATTCAGGGGAGAGGCATACCCTGATTGCTGTATCCGGGTTTTCCGGGGGCTGCGGAAGAACTGCCTTTGCTGTGGCGCTGGGACGCCTCGTACGGCAGAAGACCGGTCAGGGCGTGCTGATTCTCAGCATGAAGCCTGTTTCCGACCTGTATGATTATTTTCCTGCGGATTCCAGGCCTTCTGCCGATATCAATCTGCTCTTGCTGAACTACGCTTCCGGAACGAGTGTAAATTCCGGGGCATTTGTAATCAGTGATTCTTATGGTGTTTCCGTGATTCGTCCGCCTTCTCAGCAGGGATCAGACCTTCCTTTTCTGTCTGCTGCGGAGCTGCAGGGCTTTCTTTCCTACATTCGGGAGTGGAACTGTTTTCAGACAGTCATTCTTGATATGGAGGAACTTTTAAATGAGGCCCATTGCTCTGTTTACGAGAAAGCAGATCATATCTTTCTGCTTCACGATGACAGGCGGTTTCGGAGCGGGGCGGAGGAGGCCTGGGTCGCAAAGGTGTGCGCTGCGGCAGGAAAAACGCCGGTTCGGCGGATTCTGAACTTTGATCCCGGCGGAGATTTTGAGGAAAGGATCTTTTTTGATGAGGAATCCCTGAACCGGGAAAAGTCATGGGATTTTGTTCTTCCGGTGGATCCTGACAGCTTTTATGCACAGGAGGGAAGAATCGAGATCAGTCTGTCCGGAGCCTTTTGTGCAGGGGTCAGTACCGTCTGTAAGGGGATGATGCGGGAATGGAAATAAAAAAGGATCCCGTTGCCATGATCTATGCTGTGGCGGAGGACATGCGCCGGCGCATGAGGGGCAGCCGGGAGGAGCTCAGCGATGAGGCTGTATGGGAGGATGTTTCGCGGTATGTGGCGGAAAGTTCCATTACGAGAGGCCTCAGCCTCAGTGAAAAGCGAAGGGTTGCAGAGGGCGTATTCAGCTCCCTGCGCAGAGATCTTGATTTTTTAGAGAAGTATATCAGGCAGAACGATATCAGCGAAATTATGGTCAACGGCTGCAGCCATATTTTTATCGAACGAAACGGCAGGATTTCCAGGGTTCCGGAGCGGTTTCCGGGAAAAAAGGAGCTGGATGAGGTGATCATGCGCATCGGTGCAAAGATACACAGGGAAATCAATGAGCTGAATCCGATTCTGGACGCCCGGCTGGAGGATGGTTCCCGGATTCATGCGGTGGCAAGCTCCATTGCAGTCAACGGGCCCACTCTGAATATCCGGAAATTTCCGGAGCAGCGGATCGTCATGGAGGAGCTGATTCAGCGGGGCACCATTACCCGGGAGGCGGCGGAGTTTCTGAAACGGCTGGTTCAGGCTGGCTACAACATTTTTATCTCCGGCGGAACCAGTTCCGGGAAGACGACCTTTCTCAACGCTCTGTCTGATTATATTCCGCCGGATGAACGGGTCATCGTCATTGAAGATTCCATGGAGCTTCAGCTGGATTCCATCGAGAACATCGTGCGGCTGGAGACCCGCAATGCCAACGTGCAGGGAAAGGGAGAAATCACCATGCGGCAGCTGATCAAAGCAAGCCTCCGGATGCGGCCGGACCGGATTCTGGTGGGTGAAGTCCGGGGCGCAGAGGTGGTGGATATGGTGGCAGCCATGAATACGGGCCATGACGGAAGTCTCAGCACGGGACATGCCAATTCGGCCCGGGGCATGCTGTTTCGTCTGGAATCCATGTTTCTTTCGGCAGCGGATTTTCCTATTGAATCCGTGAGGGGACAGCTGTCTTCTGCCATCGATATTATCGTCCACCTGGGACGGTTGAAGGACCACAGCAGAAAAGTCCTTGAAATCACGGAGGTTGCAGGCATAAAGGACGGAGAAATCCAGCTGAATCCCCTTTATGTGTACAGAAAACCGCAATCCGGTGCATGTGACTCAGATTCTGCTCCTGAGGCTGAGGCAGGGCTGCGGGCTACCGGAAACCGGCTTATAAAGACCACGAAGCTGGAACAGACGGAAGGATGGAGGGAAGCGGATGCCCCGGGATTATGATCATTACAGGCTCGGAAGAAAAGAGCTGGAGAAGTATTTTCTGCTGACGGGAGGCATTCTTTTTGTGACGGGCTATGTGTTTTATCACAGCCTCCTGGTATCCGTTTTATTGTGCCTTCTAAGTGCTGCAGGGATTCCGTATTACCGGCGACTTCTGACGGACCGCAGAAAAAATCTGATGCGGCTTCAGTTCAAGGATATGCTGTATTCTGTCGCATCCTCCGTGACGGCAGGAAGGCACCTTCCGGAGGCCATTGAGGAATCAGAGTCTGCAGTGAGTCTCATTCATGGAGCAGACAGTATTCTTGCCCAGGAGATCCGCAGCATGGTGCGGCAGATGAAGGAGGCAAACGCCAGTGACGAGAAGGTTCTTGCGGATCTGGCCCAGCGGACAGACATATGGGAAATCTGCGAATTTGCGGATGTCTGTCTCACCTGTCGGAAAACCGGCGGGGATCTGGCGAAAATGATCGGAAGAGCAGTGACTCTGCTTTCGGAAAACATTGAGATTCAGAGGGAAAAAGAAGTGCTTATGGTTCAGAAAAAAATGGAATCAAGAATTCTGGCTGCCATGCCCCTGATGGTTGCAGGGCTGATCAATCTGTCCTCCAGTGATTATCTGGATGTGATGTATACCACGGCAACAGGCAGGATTCTTATGACAGCGGCTCTTTTTGGAACGGTCTTTTCGTTTCTGTGGAGCATGAAGCTGACTTATACAGAAGGTCAGGTCACCATATGAAAAAGAGGCTGTACGATGGATTTTGCAGGATCTCCGGAAGGCTTCTGGGAGGTCTTTCCGGAGACAGGGAACATGTGGAAAAGATTTTTTACCCTCTGTATGGAGGAGACTCGAAGGCAGCGGCAGAGCAGTATCAGAAAGAGCTGCGTAAAAAATACCTGTTGATTCTGGTTCTGACCCTTTGCTTTTGTCTGCTGGCATTTCTGCTTTCCTTTGCAGGCTCCCGCTCTGTAACGGAGCTGAAACGACCGGAGCCGGGGGCATCCGGGGTGCAGATTCCTCTGGAAATTACAGGCGAATATGACGGGAAAAAGGTAAAGGAAAAAAGGAGTGTCAGTCTTGCAGAACGGGAGCTGACCCCAGGCGAGATACAGGAGGCTTTCGATCAATGTGAAGCAGCGCTTCGGGAAATGTTTACTGCAGCCGATGGAACTGCAGTGGTCTGCCGCTCCGTAGACCTTCCGGAACAGTTCGGGGAACAGGGAATCACCATACGGTGGAGCTCCAGTGATCCGGTTCTCATTGCAGAGGACGGCAGTGTGGATACCCTCAGTCTTGCAGGGGAAAGTGAAACCGTGATTCTGTCAGCAGAGCTGACGCTGCGCAATACCCGCAGAACGGTTGAAATGGAACTTCTGGTGAAGCGGGATCCGGAACAGTACGGGGATTCTATGAAGACAGAGATTTCGCGTATTGTGGATTCTCTGGGAAAGGATTCCAGTATTTCTACAGTTTTCCTTCCTGATCATGTGGAAAGCGGAATGACGCTGCATTGGGAGAAAGAGCGCCAGTCCTTTTGCCCATTCATTGTATTTCTTGGGCTGGCGGGAATTCTCTGTGTGTATGCAGGCCGCTACAGCAGGGCGGAAAGAAAGGTGCGCCAGTACCGGGAACGGGTGACGGAGAGCTTTCCCGCTGTTATGGATAAGCTGATCCTTCTTCTCAACAGCGGAATGACGGTTCTTGGAGCCATGACCAGAATTTCAGAGGATTATGAAAAAAGCCGGATGGGACAGTCTGGGGAGCTTGCCTCTGAGGCGGCAGCCATCGGGCGGAGGGTGCGAAACACCAACGCCAGCATGATTGAGGAATGGAAGCAGTTTGCCCGCCGTATGGAATCCGCAGATATGCTGCGGTTCTGCACGGTTCTTGAGGATCATCTTCACACGGGCTCGGAGCTGGCGGAGAAGCTGGAGCGGGAAAGCCGCAATATGAGGGAAATGCGGCGGAAGGATATAAGAAAGAGAATTCATATGATTGATTCCAAAATGATTGTTCCTATGATCGTCATGCTGTTTTCCCTTATGCTTATTACCGTTGCTCCGGCTATGATGAGTTTTTAGAAGATGCCGGATCGGAACGAATCCGGCAGGAAAAGGAGGAAAAAATGAGTATTCTTACAAAGAAAATGAGAGGCATCAGAGGCTATGCAAGATCAAAGAAGGGGATGGAGCTGGTTCAGGTGGGGATTCTGATCGCCATCGCCATTGCCATCGGTATTGTATTTAAAACCGAGATCGGAACCTTTGTGGAAAACACCTTTTCCGGGCTTCTGGTCTCCAATTTCCAGTGATCCGGTTCGGGAGCAGACGGGGAAGCCAGATGGTGGAGGCTTCCCTGGTCTACCCGGTGATTGTGGCGGTGGTGATATTTTCTGTGGCCTCCATGATCTGGTTTTATGAAGGTGCAGCCACGGCAGCAGAGATGAGTATGGAAACAAGGAACGCTGCCGGGAGAGCATCCGGGACGTTTCTTTCTGAATGGGGGGATCTGACTCATCCGGATATGCAAAAAGGCAGCAGCTATTGCCTGGAACAGAAAACCGGACTTCTTGGAACCGTGATGACCGCAGAGTCCGGACAGCATATTGCAGAGAAGGTGCTTACCGGCAGCCGTTGGGAAAAGCAGTATACGCTGTCCTGCCGATGCTTTTGCGAGGCAGAAGCTCTGTGGATGCGAAATTCTGTAAGGAGTTGATTGTATGAGAAGAATCCGAAACAGGATGCTGGAAAAAAGAGGATCGGCTGCAGTTCTGCTGACTGCGCTTTTTGTAACCTTTACAGGGATTTTTGGGATTACGGTGGAGGCTTCCATCAGGGCAGCGGCAGAAAATACTGCGGATGCTGCCCTGAACAGTGCAGCAAGAGTCCTTCTGGCAGGCTATGACCGGGAGCTTTTTCAGCGGTATGAGATTTTTGGCATGGAGCTGGACGGAATTCAGGCAGAAAAAGAGGTCCACTCCATGCTGAGATGCACCTTTGGGGAGGCTCCCATGAAACGGCTTTCCTGTGACGGCGTACAGCTGGACAGCTCTGCTTTTTCTCTGACGGACCCCATGATCCTCCGGGATCAGATTACGGTACTGATGAAGTACCGCATGGCAGAGGATCTGTTTTCTGATGGAAGCATACTGCTTGGTGCAGCGCAGAATGTGAGCCGCGGAGCAGACCTGTCCGAAAGGATTCGGGACGGGGAGGCTTCCATGGATCAGGCGGAAGCTGCCCAGCGGGAACGGGAGGAAGAAGACACGGAAGAAACGGTGGATTTTTCTTCCATCCGGGCTGCCCATGGACAGCTGAAGCAGCGGCAGGAGCAGGCGAAGAATACACAGCCGGACCTTTCCGGAGAGGATCGTGTGCTTCGCAGCCACCGGATTCTTGATACGCTGCCTTCGGTAGTACAGGGAAAAGCATCTGTTCAGGCATATGACGGCAGCGGAAGCTTCTCTCTTTCCGAGGCAGCAGAAGGAATCATGGCAAGCCTTATGATTACAGGCTATGCTGCGGATTTCTTCTCAAATCATCTCACTGCTCCTTCCGAAGATTCGTTTTTTCACAATGAAATGGAGTATATTCTGTTTGGAAAGCGTTCGGATCAGGAAAACTATAAAAAGACGTTTCACGCCATTTTTGCGCTGCGGGAGGCCCTGAATGCAGCTTACCTTCTGAATGATTCTGTAAAAAAAGGGGAGGCCATGGCCCTGGCGGAGGTTCTGACCCCCGGCCCATGGGCCATGCTGACTCAGTATGTGATTCTGGGTGCCTGGAGCACGCTGGAAACGGCAAATGACATGAAAAACCTGGAGGAGGGTTACGGTGTTCCTCTGGTTAAGACCGCAGGCACCTGGATGACCGATCTTACAGGATTGACCCAGGAGGCAGGGACACAGGGAGAGCCCCTTCGTTCCGGTGACAGTGCCATGACCTATCCCCGGTATGTGCAGATTCTTTTAATGACCGTGCCCTGGGAAACCCGGCTTTTGCGGATGATGGATCTGATTCAGATCAATATGAAGGGCACGGTCCGGGAGGAATTTGTCCTGGCAGATCACGCTGCAGGCTTTACACTTCGCTGCACAGCTGTAAAAAAGAGCAGCTCACCGTGGATTAAAGACAGTCAGTTTGAAGTAAAACAGATGCATTCCTATTTCAGCAGGCAGATTTCGGATTAGGAGAAAGGAAGCCGGATTCATGAGAAGGATCAAAAGCCCCATGGCAGAAAAGAAGGGGAGTATTCTGACAGAAGCAACTGTGTTTCTTCCGTTTTTCATCATCGCTGCTGTTACACTGGTATCTTTGTGCAAGGCATGCTGGATCGATATTATGACGGTCAGCACGGTGGAAGAGCTGCTTAGAAGGTCCTCTGTTTCCGTTCTTGGAACCGAGTACTTCCATGCAGATACCGAACTGGAAGAAAATGGAGTGTGCGGAGGGACTCTGAGGATCTGGAAAGAGGAAGCGCTTACAGAAGGGTTTGAGAAAGTACGGTTCTGCTACGATACAAAGCTTCACCTTCCTGTAGCTTTTGTGAACCGGATTCTCCTTCCAAATGCACTGCCATTCCGCCGTTGGGACGGCGACAGTATCTCCGGAGCTTCCCTGTCCTTTGATGAAATGCAAAAGGACGAGACGGGACGCACCGTCTGTGTGTTTCCAAGAGCCGGGGGGAAATATCATGCACCGGACTGCCGGTATGTGCGCTCCAGCGGTGTAAGCAGGGTGCTTGACCGCGCTCTGATGGATCAGTACAGCCCCTGTCCCTTGTGTACCGACGGAACGGAGGCAGAGGGAACCAGTGTTTATATTTTTCCTTTCGGATACTCCTATCACCGGCAGGAGTGCAGCTCTGTAACAAGATATGTAATTGAAATGGACAGGCAGGATGCAGTCTGCAAGGGGTATACTGCCTGCAGTGTTTGTGGAGGTTCCTAATGAACAGTAATATTTTAAACCCGGAGCGTTCCATCCGTCAGCTTTCTTCCGGAGATCGGGTGGTCCATATATCTTACGGAAGCTTCCTTCCGGGGGATTACGAAAAACAGGTGATTCTGGGAAACAAATGCAGCGCACTGATTCCCATGCGGTGTATTTTTGACGGAGATTCTGCAGATATCTTTTATATTATTTCCGGCCTTTGCGGATTTGAGGAATATGTGGAGAAGGAGACCGACGGAGCAAGAAGTCTGCTGGAAATGATACTCAATGTAATGAAAGCGGTGCGCCTTTGCGGCCAGTATCTGATTCCGGAGCATGAAGTCAGCCTGCGGCCGGAGCATATTTTCTTTTCGGAAGCAAACGGCGCAGCAAGGCTTCTTTATATGCCGGGCTCCGCTCCGGGAGAAAGCCTGGGAGAGGCGTTTGCAGAACTGATCCGGGACGGGGAGCAGCGCTGCCGTCTGAGTCTTTTTCAAAAAGAGCTTCTGGAGGACTGCCGCAACGGGTTGACGGTCTGCGGCAATGATCTTGAGCAGATAATCTGCGCAGCGGAAGAATCCATGCGCAGGACCTTCGGCATGGAGCTTCCTGAAATTTCCGGCGCTCCTGCGGCTGCAGGAGAACTGAGTGTCCGGGAGTATTCCTCTGAGTACGGAGGAACCGGAGGAATCAGGCGTCATCTCAGAGAATTTCTCAACGATCTTGTTTCCTGACCGCGGAATGGATTCCAAGGGCTTTTTTCATAATCTGAAACAGTGTGCACAGCTTCAGTACCAGAAAGATCATAAGCAGCGCTGCGGACAGAACCTCCGCCCGCTCCATGTAGTCCCCGAAGGAAGTGAGCCCCAGGGGATAAAACAGGGGATACTGGAGCTGTTCGTACAATCCGCCTCCAAGAACGCCTACCGCAATAAGAAGAAGCACAATGGTGACAGCTTCTGTAAACAGAATGCCTGCGCTTCCCCACAGAAACTCTGAATATTTCATAGAATGCGCATCTGAATAATAGAGCAGAAGCAGAATTCGAGCACAAAGAATCAGAACTGCAAGGGGCATGGCGGAAAACACATCCGCCGGGTCTGCATCCGGAAGGTACTTAAAATGCTGCAGATGAAACTCTGTCATCGCAAGAACTGCTGCAAGCAGGAGAAAAAAAGCCAGAAACGGCACCAGCAGGTGCAGGGAGCGATGCAGTGTATCTCTGAAGACGGCCCCAAAGAGGGCTGTCAGTACAATGCAGAACAGAAGAAACCAGGTTTCTGAAGCAGGAAGAAGACAGTGTCTGATAAAATTATCAAAGGTGCGAAGGTTGATAAAGACTGCAGCAAGGGAAATCAGAAAAACTGTGATCCGCAGGAGCAGGGGATTATCTGCCTTTTTCAGAAGGAAAGCCGCCGGAAGCATCAGAACAAGACTGATCAGTGTGGAGCATAAAAGCACCAGCCAGGTTCTGCAGCTTCCGGAGGAAAATGCGCCGGTCAGAAGAAGACCGTCAGAAAAAAGAAGCACAGCGGAAAAAAAGACTCTGCTGCGTTTCTTCCTGTTTTCCTGTTGAAGCCTGCCTTTTGTCATGGTTGTATCTCCTTTCTGCCGGTTACCGGAAGATATTGCTCCTGAGAACGAATTGCAGTAACAGGCTGTTCGTTGACATCTCTGGTCTCAAGGATCGGAAGCCTGGGTACCGGCCCGGCCTCATGAAGCCAGTTGATGAGATCGGAAAGCTCCGCATTGGTTCCAAATGTCCGGAACCGGCGGCTGAGATCGATTCCGATATTTTCAGGAGTGCTTTCCAGGCCGCTCAGCACAGGCTCCTGACTGTCAGCAGCTGCAAGCACTGTATTAAAACGGATTTGTGGATTGAAAAGACAGTACGCACATAATTCCCTGAGGGATGCGGAATCCTGCTCTTCCATCAGCTCCGGGTGAAGAATAATCAGGCGCAGATGCCCAAGATAAAGAGGCAGACCTTCTGTTTCCTGAAATTCTTCTATGCAGCGGGAAAGGTCGGAATCGGCGGAAACAAGAATTCTTGTACTCTGACCTGGCTCGGCATCGGGGTCAGAAAACTGGACAAGCTCTGCTCTTGCGGTCCAGAGGTCATTTTCTTTTCCCAGCTCCATGGAGGTTACAATTCCAAGTCCATCCAGCTCCTGACTGCTGCACCCGGTCAGCAGAAGCGCGCAAAAAACAAGCAGAAGATGTATTTTTTTCATATGCTTTATCCTTTTCTGATTCTCTGACGGATGATGTCCAGACTTTTTCCGAGAAGGGGCCTTTTCCGCATCCATGGCCATGGCATCCGGACTACAGTATCTGCCGCAAACTGCCTGAGATCTCTCGCAGTAAAGGACTCGTACGGAACATAAAACGAATGCATGGAGCAGATGAGAAACAGGATCAGCAGCATTCCCAGCAGATATCCCAGCAGCCCTGCAGCTCCCGCAAGAAAGAGCAGTCCAAAGCGAAGAAAAAGCACAGGTCCTTTCAGTCTGGGAACAATCATGCCTGTAATTGCTGTAAAAGCAACGATGATTACAATGGGCAGGCTGACAAAATTTGCATCCACGGAAGCCTGACCCAGCACGATTCCTCCAACAATGGAGAATGCAGTACCGACGCTGGAGGGAATCTTGGCGCTTCCTTCCCGGATGATCTCAAAGATCAGAATCAGAAAAATGATTTCGCTCATAGTAGACATGGGCATTCCGCTGCGGGACTGGGCAGAGGTCAGAAGGATTTTCAGCGGAAGCATTTCCTGATGATAGGTGACCAGTGCCAGATAGACTGCAGGCAGGCTGATGGTGAGAAAAAATCCGGCGAACCGGAGGAAACGGTTGAAGGAAGCATAAAATGCATCCGTGTAATAGTCGTCCGGACTGTGAAAGTACTCGAGAAAAACATAGGGGACCGTTACTGCAACGGGAGTCCCGTTGACCAGTATGGCAGCCCTTCCTTCCAGGAGCTTTGCTGCCACCACATCCGGCCGCTGGGTGGAGCCGGTGGTCCGAAAAGGCGAAAAAGACCTGTCCCGGATCAGCTCTTCGATGTATTCTGAATCAAAGACACCGTCAATATGAATGGCATTGATCCTCTTTCGCAGCTCTGCAAGCATGGAAGGATCCGCCAGTCCTTTCATAAAGCAGATACACAATGATGTTTTTGTCCTCTTTCCAACCTGAAGAAATTCAAAGCTCAGATCCGGATCAGTGATCCGCCTGCGGATCATCGTAAGATTGTGAATCAGAGACTCCGTAAAACCTTCGTGAGGTCCCGAAATAACCTTTTCCCCGTCTGGCTCTTCAATAGAACGCAGAGGCCAGTTTTTTGCGGCAAGACAAAGCCCTCCGGTGCACCCGTCCACAAACAGGATGGCGTCTCCGCAGAGCATGGTATCCAGCAGTGCCTCCATCCGGTGTTCAATGACGATGTCATCGTCAAACAGCACCTGCTCGGAGATATAGCGGAGAAGCGCATCTCCTTTTTCAGGGGCGGAGCCCCTGCTTTTGAGGATAGGCCCGATAATGTTCTGGTTGATAATGAGGTCGCTGGCCATTCCATCGATATATACAAGTCCGCAGCCTGTTCCTTTCTTTTCAGGAAGGGAAAAGCGGCGGATTTTTACGGTTTTGTCGTTAGGGAAGAGGTCGGAAATCATCTTCAGATTTGTTTCCAGCCGGGAGGCCACGGGTCTGTTGTTCATAATCATTTCTCCTGCGTCACGAATTCTTAAATCCAGGGTAGTATGTCCTGATTTTGTGGTATAAATACACGCGGTTTGATGTTATACTGAAAGGATAATACAGGGTAAGGAGATACTTCCGTGGATACAAATGGAATACTTAATAAATTAAAAAAAATTCTGGATGACATTTATTCGGATTTTCGCTCCAGAATCGATGCTGATGCGTGGAAAAACGCCATTGCGGGCAGCTACAGGGAAAATCCGGAAAAGACAGCGGTTGTGGTTACAGACTTTATGCTGTCCCACCGATATGTGCCTGCAAAGGTATGGAGAACTGTTTTTTATGCCATAGAGCTGAGAGAACAGCCGGTGAAACTGTCAAATATATACAGCCGCGCAACGGTCAATGATATTCTTGACCGGATGTCCGGAACGGACGCATTGCGTTACGGGTATATCCCTGCAAATGTTTCAGAGGAGACAATCCGTTATCTGATGGATACTGCGCAGGAGGCAGGATACCGTCTGCAGCGGGGCCAGATCTATCTGGCGGAAAAGGCCATCGAAGGCATCCGCTCTTATTGTCCGACCCATCCGGATCTTCTGGACCTTCAGAAACAGTATGCAGAGGTGCGCAGCACCGGAGGAGTTCCTGCACAGGAGGCAGACCCAGGAGAAACCCACGGGGATAGAAAAACCTATGAGGAGCTGATGACCCTCAGCGATCCGGAACAGATTCGTGAGGCTGCAGAGCAGCTGGAAAAGCTCATCGGGGAGGATTATCACGTTTATGATGCATATTATCCGCTGGGAATTCTGTATCTGAAGCAGGGAGAGGTCCGCAAGGCCGACTGGATTGCAAATCTGCTGATGGATCTCGGTGAGTCTGTTGCAAAGGCCTGCATTCTGAAGGGTAAGATTCTTGAAGAGGAAAATCGTCCGGAGGACGCTTATTTTTACTATGAAAGGGCAAGCCTTAAGGAACCTTCCTCAAAAATTGCTGCAGAGGAGTGTCAGCGTCTTCTGAAGCTTCTGGAACCGGACTGCAGGGGAGAATTCTGGTACAAGGAAGAAAAAAGCGGCTGCAGCACACTGTCCGAAGAACTGCCGGAGGTGCGGAAAATCGCTGCGGATACAGAGCAGCTGATCCGCAGGGGGCGGCTGACCGAGGCGTATTATGAGCTTGCAAAAAAATCGGAAGAATACCGGCAGTCTGATCTTCTCCGATTCAAAAAGGCCCTGGCGCTTTATCTTATGAAAAAAGAGCCGGAGGCAAGGGCGGAATTCCGCTCTGTAAGCAGGGATTCTGCACTTTATCAGCATGCAGAGTATCTGGTATATGATCTTGACTGCAGGATCGTAGACCACCGGCAGTATGAAAATATCCTGCCTCAGATGCTGGCGGATATTTTCTTCAATACAGGAAATTATGCGGAGGCTCTGTCTGTTTACAACAAGATCGATGAACCGGATATGTCTGCGGCAATGTGGGTTCAGAAGGGCCGTTGTGAACTGGAAACCGGAAAGCTGAAGGGTGCGCAGCATTCCTTTGCCAATGCCATGAACAGGGATTACCATGTGGAGCAGGCCAGAGAGCTTACAGGACTTCTGCTTCAGAATGCCGGAGACAATGAGCAGGCGCTGGAAATGTTCGATGAAGCCATCCGGCTGTTTCCGGACCGCAAAAATATATGGGAGTTCAAGGCATCTTTGCTGTACGCTATGGAGCGCAACGAGGAGCTTCTGGAATTCAGAAATCAGCTGGAAAACAGAAAGATGCAGCCTTCGGATGTGGACGGATATGCAGGACTGGTTCAGGTGCTGGGATACCCGAGAAACGAAGAGCGGGGACTGCACTGTCTTGAGCGGGCCATGGCTTCTAAAACGACGGACGCTGAAGTATACATTGCTGCAGCAAATGTATGCATCCTGAGAGAACAGTATTTCAGAGCCATGCTTTATATCGAGCATGGCCTGAGAGCTACGAAAAATGCAGAAGAGCTCTATATGAAAAAGTCGGAGATTCTGTACCTTTCCAATGATCTGGAATCTGCGTTTATCAATGCAGGCATTCTGCTCACAAAGAATCCGGAATCTGCGGAGATTCAGTATCTCATGGGCTGCATCACCACCGACAGAGGAAATGATAAAGAAGGAATCCGCTGGTTCCGAAGTGCAGCAGAGCTGGACCCGGGCTGCCACAAATATGCATATGCAGTTGCAGACAAGTGCTTTGAAACCGGAGATATGAACGGTGCTTTGAATTACTATACAAAAGCCATTGAGCTGGATGCCGAAGACAGTGTGTCTCTGAAGCGCAGAGCCCTGATCTACAGCCTGAGAGATGAAAAGCAGAAAGCAGTTGATGATATTCAAAGGGCAGTTGAGCTTCAGCCGGATGATCCGGAGGTCTATCTGATTCTGGGAGATATTCTGTCCTCCGGAACCCTTCGTCAGGATCTGGATCTTGAGGCAGGGCCTCTGGAAAAGAATCAGGCAGCAGAAGAACCTTCGGAGGAGGAAGCTCCTCAGAGGGAAGACGATTCTGAGGAGGAAGCAGAAAGCCCGCTGGAACCGGAGGAGGCTTCCGGGGAAGAGAAAAAGGACGCGGAATACTATTATTCCAAGGCCATTGCCATGAATCCTTCCGGTCGCCAGGGCTATATCAGCAGAGCGAGGTACTACACGGATGTACGCCGTTTAGACGACGCGCTTCTTGATATTCAGAAGGCAGTGGAACTGGACCCTGAGGCAGGCGATTCTTATATGATGCGGGGTCTGGTGCATCATGTCAGAGGCGAAAACAAAGAAGCCGCAGAGGATTTTGAACGGGCAGCCAGGTCCGAGCATCTGGCGCTGCAGGCCTGCAGCTATCTTGCAAAGTGTCACAATGCCATGCAGCAGTACGAAGAAGCCATTGAAGCGGCAGACCGGGGGCTGGCCATAGATGGGGATTTCCTCAATCTGTATGTCAACCGCGGGGTGGCACTGTTCCATCTGGAACGCTATTATCAGGCCATTGAGGATTTTAAGCGGGTGATCCAGAAAAAGAACGAAGTCAATACCGCCGCTGTGGAGGCAGCCTACCGTTTCCGGGGAATGACCAACGAGCTTCTTGGAAATACCAAGGCAGCTTTAGCGGACTACCGGATGCTCATGAAGTACAATCCGGATTATCAGGATATCCGGCAGAAGATCACAGAGATGGAAGGTCTGCTGGAGCAGACGGAAAAGAAACATCACTTTTCTTTTTTCAGAAAGAAAAAACGCAGGGAGGATTAAGCGGTGGCAGGAATCAACAGAAAAATAATGGCTTTCATAGGAACAGAGGAAACCGCTGAACTTGTTTCAGCTCTGGCCGAGTACACAGATAATATTTATGCAGCAGTATCGGATGAGTATGGAAAAGCATCTCATCCTTCCGGAAACATTACGCTTTTGTCCCGGTATCTTGATGAAGAGAAAATGAACAGCTGGATTGACCGGGTGGGCGTGGATCTGGTGATCGATGGAACGGACCTGACGGCAGAAGCGCCGAGAAAGCTCATTGCGAAGGTGTGCGAAAGCAGAAATATCGAATACATCCGGATCGCAAAAAAAATGCAGACAAATCTCAGCACCACCATCTTCCGCAGCCAGGAGCAGCTGGTCCGGGAAATGGAGTACACCGTAGGGAATGTCCTTGCAGAGGGCGATCTGACGCTCATGAAGATGCTGACCGGGGTAAAGGATTATCAGGATAAGGTTTTCCCCATGGTTTCTGCAGAAGAAGGCGTGTTTGAAGCACTTACTGACATGGGATACAGGAAAGAGAACATCATCAGCTTTAACCGAATGATTCATGCGGGACTGCTGATGGCCCTGTTTCAGGAATTCAATATTTCTGATTATATCTATCAGGGATCCCTGCAGATCGGTCTCAGGGAGCGCCTTGAGGCGGTGGATCACAGTGCAGTAAAGGCAGCAGTCTACGGGGATCTCGCTCAGGAAGAAGGCATGGAGGCCTCCGCTGCGTGGGACATGCTTTCCAGTCGCTTTGGAATCGGAGATTAGCTCATGATACACCTTTATTGCGGAGATGGAAAAGGAAAAACCACGGCTGCCGTAGGGCTGACAGTCCGGGCAGCAGGCAGCGGAAAAAAGGTTCTTTTTGCGCAGTTTCTCAAGGGAAGACCGTCCGGAGAGCTGAAGGTGCTGGAGTCGCTGGAATGCGTAACCGTGGTCCGGGGTTCCCAAAAGGAAAAATTCACCTTTCAGATGAATTCCGAAGAAAGGGCGGCTGCAGCCGCAGCCGAAGCAGGATTGCTGGATTCGCTGGAAGCCATGATCAGCCGGGAGAATCCCGCTATGGTGGTTCTGGATGAGGTAGTGACTGCCGTGGAACGGGGAATGCTTTCAGAGGAGCAGGTTCGCAGCCTTGTGAGCTCCTTTCCAGAGGATAAAGAGCTGGTTCTCACAGGAGCCCGTCCGGAAAGCTGGATGGTAGAGGCCGCTGATTATGTGACCGATATGGAAAAAATCCGGCATCCCTTTGACCGGGGGATTTCTGCAAGGGAAGGAGTGGAGTACTGATGATTCCCCTTTCTACCGCCATGCGTCCTGCCACTTTGGACGAGTTTTACGGCCAGGAGCACTTCCTGTATCCCGGCTCGCTTCTGTACAACGCCATCCGGAATAAAACCTTTGAGTCCGCTATATTTTACGGACCTTCCGGGACGGGAAAAACCACCCTTGCAAGGATCATCGCATCGGAAATGGATGCGGACTTTCAGGAGCTCAATGCATCGGTGGCAGGAACGAAAGAGCTGAAAGAAATCCTGGAAAAAGCCAGGTTCAAATTTTACGGGCTGCAGAATGAAACCACCTATCTGTATATCGACGAATTTCACCGCTGGAACAAGCTTCAGCAGGATTCCCTGCTGAAGGCACTGGAGGAAGGCGTGATTCGTTTTATCGGAAGCACTACGGAAAATCCATATTTTTCCATAAACAACGCTGTGATCAGCCGCGTGCGGCTGCTCTACGAATTTAAGCGCCATTCCAGGGAAAACATTCTTGCTATTTTGCAGAGGGCTCTTGACGATGGAACAAAAGGACTGAAGCATTACGGCCTCGTCTATGATCCGGAAGCCCTGGAACTGATTGCGGAGCTTTCCGACGGAGATGCGAGAGTTGCACTGGATACTCTCGGTTTTATTGCAGAAAATATCAACGAAGGGGAGCGGATTACCACCGCTGTTGTAGGTGAGGCCCTGCAGCGCCGGGTGGGCTTTTATGACCGGGGAGATGACCGGTACGATCTGCTGTCCGCTCTTCAGAAGTCCATCCGGGGCAGCGATCCCGATGCGGCTATCCATTATCTTGCCCGGCTCTTAGAGGGAGGCGCGGATATTCAGATGATCGGAAGGCGGCTGGTGGTTATGGCTTCCGAGGATATCGGAATGGCATTTCCTCAGGCAGTATCCATCACCACCGCCTGTGTTCAGGCGGCGCTGATGACCGGCATGCCGGAAGCCCGGATCAATCTTGCCCAGGCGGTAATCACCCTGGCATCCAGTCCCAAATCAAATGCCTGCATCACTGCCATTGATGAAGCTATGGCAGATGTCCGCAGCCGCAGGATTTCAGATATCCCCATGCATCTGAAGGATTCCCATTACAGCGGGGCAAAGGCCCGGGGAGTCGGAGGATACCTGTATCCTCACAATTACGGCGGGTATGTGGAGCAGCAGTACCTTCCGGACGATCTGTACCGGGAAGGGGTGCGGTACTACCGGCCTACAGAAAACGGAAAGGAAGGAAGCTTCCGGAGGTATCTGGAGGCTCTTCATAAAAATGACAGACAAAACAATAAAAAATAGGGAAATGCAGCACGAGACTGTATTCGATAACGGAACCTGCGTGATCCGCCTGGCGGCCCATGCAGGCTTCTGCTTTGGAGTAAAGAGCGCAGTGAATCACGCATTCCAGGCAGCAGAGGATTCAGCGTTTTCCGAAATGAAAAAATACACCTGGGGTCCCATTATTCACAATGATGATGTGGTGGCGGATCTGAAGGAGCGGGGTGTAGATGTCTGGGACAGAGAAGGAATGCCTGGAGAAGACGCTGCGGTGATTATCCGCTCCCATGGAATTTCAGAAAAAACGGAAACCGAACTGCGCCGGTGTGCGGGAGCTGTTATTGATGCGACCTGTCCGTATGTTAAAAAGATCCACACCCTTGTGGCGGAGGCCCATGGCTGCGGAAAACAGATCATCATCGTAGGCGATAAGGATCATCCCGAGGTACAGGGTATCAACGGCTGGTGCAATGATTCGGCAGTGATTATCCGCTCCGGGGATGAGGCCGACGCCCTTTCCGCAAAGCCTCCGCTGTTTGTTGTGGCTCAGACCACCCTGAACCAGGCTGTCTGGGAGGAGTGCAAAGCAAAGCTTCTGAAACGATACCCACAGGCAGAGGTGAAAAACACCATCTGCCAGGCAACTGCCCAGCGTCAGCAGGCCTGCATGTCACTGGCAAAGCAGTCGGATCTTATGATCATTATCGGAAGCCAGAACAGCTCAAATACACGGAAGCTTTATGAGATTGCAGGCAGATTCTGCAAAAACACTTTTTTTGTAGAAAATCATAAACATTTACCGTTGAAAGAAGTAAAAAAATATAATAGAATAGGAGTAGCGGCTGGAGCTTCAGCTCCAGAACGTATTATTAAGGAGGTTATTGCTCATATGAGTGAAATTATCACTAACGAAGCAAACGAAATGTTTGACTTAATGGCAGAAATTGAAAAGTCTCTCAGAATGCCGCAGAGAGGCGAGATCGTGAAGGGCGAAGTAATTCAGGTAGGTTCTCGTGAAGTCTATGTGAATTTAGGATGCAAGAAGGATGGTATCATTCCTAAGGCTGAGATTGCGCTTGAACCTGATCAGGATATAGAATCTCTTTTCAAGGTAGGAGATGAAGTTGAGGCTAAGGTTTTAAAGACAGATGACGGCGAAGGTAATATCTTATTATCACGCAAGAAGGTGGAAATCAGCGAACACTGGGATGAAATCATCAAGGCTTACGAAGAAAAGCAGCTCATCGAAGTAAGAGTTGTCAGAGAAGTCAAGGGCGGTGTGATCGCCGCATACAAGGAAGTGTCCGGCTTTATTCCGATGTCTCAGTTAAACGACAGATACGTTGAAAAGGCAGACGAATTCATCGGAAAGAACCTGACTGTAAAGGTTACAAGAGTTGACCAGAAGAGAAACAAGGCTGTATTCTCTCACAAGGCTGTTCTCACAGAAGAAAAGAACAAGCGCGTTGCAGAGATCTGGGCAGGTCTCAATGTCGGCGATTCCATCGAAGGTACTGTAATGAGATTTACTGACTACGGCGCATTCGTTGATATCGGCGGTATCGATGGTCTTCTCCACATTTCCGAGATTTCATGGGGCAAGCTCAAGCATCCGCAGGAAGCTCTGGAAATCGGCCAGAAGATCACTGTAAAGATCCTCTCTATGAACGAGGAAAAGGGCAAGATTTCTCTCGGTCTCAAGCAGAATACTCCGGAACCATGGTCTGTAATCAACGAAAAGTACACAGTAGGACAGGTTGTAACAGGCAAGGTTGTTCAGATCAAGGAATACGGCGCATTTGTTGAGTTAGAGCCAGGTCTCGACGGTCTGGTACATATCTCAGAAATCGCAGCAAAGAGAGTAACAAACATTGCTGATGAGATTTCTGTAGGTCAGACTGTATCTGCAAAGATTCTGGAAATCGACGAAACAAAGAGAAGAATCAGCCTCAGCATCAAGGAAACCCTTGATCCTGAAGAAGCTCCTGCAGAAGCAGAGGATGCTGAATAGTATCATCTGACCGGCAGAAGGCGATTGAACTGAAAGATTCGGAAGGGCTTTTGATTTATCAGAAGCCCTTTTTTAAGTATGCGGAGGGATAGAAAACTCATATGACAAATCTGATTCTCATCGGTATGCCTGCCTGCGGAAAGAGCACTATGGGGGTTGTTCTTGCAAAGACTCTGGGAATGAGCTTTATTGATACAGACCTTCTGATTCAGCAGGAGGAGGGGGAGAAGCTCCAGAAAATCATCGATGAGCAGGGAATGGAAGCCTTCCTGGCCATTGAAGAGCGGGTGCTCTCTCAGGTAAACGCAGACAATGCGGTGATTTCCACCGGAGGAAGTGCAGTATATAGTAAAACTGCTATGGAACACCTGAAAAGTATAGGAAAAATCGTATATATCTGTCTTTCGCTGGAGGAAATTCAGCGGAGACTGAAAAACATAAAAACCCGGGGCATCGCCATGAAACCCGGGGAAACACTGGAGGACCTTTACAACAAGCGGGTTCCTCTGTACGAGCAATATGCAGACATTACCCTTCAGTCCGAAGGACTTGGCATTGAAAGCAGCATCGAACGGCTCATGGAGCTGCTGGATCAGTAACAGGAAAAAGAAAAGGACAGGAAAACAGATGCATGTGGAATCTGTTTTTCTGTCCTGTTTTTTATCTGTGTGAAAAGCCCAGTAGCTCTGCTGCACTGGCCAGGGTAGTCTCCGTAATATTGGAGCCTCCGAGAAGCCGTGCGATTTCCGGAATCCGTTCCTCCTCAGAAAGCATCTGAATGGTGGAATAACTCCGCTCATCGGAATTGTCCTTGGTAATCAGATACTGATAGTCGCCGCAGGCGGCAATCTGCGGCAGGTGGGTGATACAGAGCACCTGATGCTGACGGGAAATCTCGTGAAGCTTCCGTCCCACCACGCTTGCTGTAATCCCGCTGATGCCGGTGTCAATTTCGTCAAAGATGATGGTGGGAACCTGCTCTGCCGTGTTTGTAAGGCGCTTGAAGGCCAGGGCAATCCGGGAGATTTCACCGCCGGATGCCACCTCGGAAAGAGGCTTTGGTGTTCCGCCCTTGTTGGCATTGAAAAGGAACAGCACCTTGTCTGCGCCTTCCGAAGTGAATACCGGCTTTCCGTCCGGTTTCTCATGCGGCTCCACCACCACCTGAAACTGTGCATCGGCAAAGTTCAGTTCCGACAGCTCTGCTGTCATATCTTCCGACAGCTTCTGTGCTGTCTGCCTGCGGAGCTGGCGCAGTTCTTCAGAGGATGCGGCAAGCTGCTTTCGGAGGGCAGAAAGGCGGGAGGTCAGCTGTTTTTCTTCTTCTTCCGAATCCGTGTACATTTCAAGCTGGCTGCTGCAGTTTTCCGCATAGTTCAGAACCTCCTCCAGGGTTCCGCCGTATTTTCGCTTCAGATTGTCCATCATGCCCAGCCGGTTCATGATCTGATCAATTTCCTCCGGCTGGAAGGTGACCCCATCCCTGCAGCGCCTGAGCTCTTCTGTCAGATCAGAAAGCACATAGACGCTCTCGCTGAGGGCTTCGGAAAGGGCCCCGTACTGCGGACTGTAGTCTGCAATCCCTGCAAGCAACTGCCTGCAGTGTTCCAGCTGGCTTGCGGACAGAATCTCATAGCTTTCCGTAAGGGCAGCGTGGATTTTTTCACTGTTTTGCAGAACTTTCAGGCGATCCTCCAGCTGTGCATCTTCTCCGGGCCTGAGAGCGGCATTCTGAATCTCTTCCAGTTCAAAGCGCAGATAATCCTGTTTCCGGAGGAAGGCAGCCCTGTCGGAGCGCAGCTGCAGCAGCCGGTTTCTCACCGAATGATACTCCCCGAAGACCTCTGCAACCTGTACCTTTGTCCGGCGGAGCTCAGGGCTTCCGCAGCTGTCCAGTATTCCCAGATGACGTTCCGGATCGAGAAATGCCTGGTTGTCATACTGCCCGTGAATATCCACAAGATGATCCGTAAGGCGATGGAGGATTCCCAGAGTGACGATTTCCCCGTTGATGCGGGCAAGGCTCTTTCCGCTGCGCTGAAATTCTCTGGAAATAATAAGCTCCTGCTCGCCGCCTTCCAGAAAACGGCACAGCTCCGGATCCCCGCTGATCCGCTCTGCTTCTGCGGATTCCGGTGAAAACACAAGCTGAACCAGGGCGCGGTCCGCACCTTCTGCAATGAGAGAAGCGCTGCCCCGGCCGCCCAGTGCCACGCTGATGGCGTGAATGACGATGGATTTTCCTGTTCCGGTCTCACCGGAAATAATATTGAGACCCCGCTGCAGATCGATGTCGATGCTGCGGATAATCGCAAAATTCTTTATAAAAATGTGTGTCAGCATTCTTTTCTTTTCCTGTGATGATGCGGAAACAGCGGTTTATCACCGGTCTGTTTCTCTGAGAATCGCGTTAAACTTTCTGACAATGGCAGGAACGTGCTCCGGCAGATCGATTACGGCAAACACGGTATTGTCTCCTGCCAGGGTGCCTACAACCTCCGGGGTGTTGTAGGAATCAAAGGCCTCGCAGGCAGCATTTGCGCAGCCGGAAAGAGTCTTAAGAACAATAATGTTTCCTGCAGACTGAATGGAGCTGACTGTGTTTTTGAAAATCTTTTCGTACCGTTCAGCAGAGCTCACCATGCCCGGCGGTCCCGGGAGTGCATATTTATACCTGCCGGAGGAAGAGAGGATCTTGATCAGCTGCAGATCCTTGATATCTCTGGAAACGGTTGCCTGGGTTACCTTGTAACCGCTTTCCGAAAGCTTTTCTGCAAGGGCATCCTGGGTTTCTATCTCATATGCGCTGATCAGCTCCACGATCTTATCCTGTCTTGAAAATCTCATATCAAATACTCCCTCTTATACAAATGGAATGAATATTTATAAGTATTCATTTATGATTATACTATTTTTGCACCGGGAAGAAAACAGGAAATATCAGAACATATGTATTTTTATTGGATATGATTCCATTCTATGATAAAATGGGAAGGATAATGAAGGGGAGAAAAGGTATGAGAATATTGGGAATTGACCCCGGATACGCCCTCATGGGTTACGGGGTAGTGGAAAAAAAGGGCAGCCGGTTTGAGGTGATTGACTACGGAAGCATTTCCACCCAGGCGGGGACGCCCATGCCGGAGCGACTGAAATTTCTGTACTCCAGCCTGATGGATATTATTGCACAGACTCAGCCGGAGGCTGCGGCTTTAGAGGAGCTGTTTTTCAATACAAATGCAAAGACAGTCATCAATGTGGGACAGGCCAGGGGCGTTGCTGTGCTGGCTTGTGTCAATTCCGGACTGACCATTGCGGAGTATACTCCGCTGCAGATCAAGCAGGCTCTGGTGGGCTACGGAAGAGCCGAAAAGAAGCAGGTTCAGCAGATGGTAAAGACCCTTCTTCACCTGGACAAGGTGCCGAAGCCTGATGATACGGCGGATGCACTGGCGGCAGCCATCTGCCACGGCAATTCTTTCGGGGCAAATACGAGGCTCACTGCCGCCATTGAAAAAGCGCTGGAAAAGGAAGGTGCACTTCATGAGAAAAAGAACCGTACTGCTTCGCAGCAGTACCGGATCATCAAATAGGAAACGGGAGGCAGTGGCTTGCTCAATTTTATTCGAGGGAAGGTTGCAGGGTCTTACGGCAATGTAATCATTATAGATAACAACGGCATAGGCTTTGAGGTGCATATGCCTTCGTCGTCTGCCGCCTTTATGGCTGCAGAAAACACAGAAATTACCGTTTACACGGCTATGATTGTCCGGGAGGACGATATCAGCCTGTACGGCTTTGATGACAGAGAATGCCAGCAGATGTTTTTTCTGCTGACGGGAGTCAGCGGCATCGGCTCCAAGGGAGCTCTGGCGATTCTTTCGGCACTGACGGTGCAGGAGATCCGCAGAGCCATCGCCTTTGAAGATGCGGGGATGCTTTCCAAAGCGCAGGGCGTTGGAAAAAAGACGGCTCAGCGCATTGTTCTGGAGCTGAAGGACAAGATTGATCCAAATACGCTCTCGCAGGAGGCCGAAATCACAGAATCCTCCGGCAGGGGCGCCGCATCCAGCGGTGCAGCGGAAGCCATTGAAGCCCTTGTCAGCCTGGGTTATTCCAAAACTGAGGCGGCAGACGCGGTGGCTGCCTCCGGGCTGAAGGACGGATCCGCAGAGGAATATATTCGCATTGCGCTGAAAAGGCTTTCCATCTTTTAAAGGGCGGAGGGTCTGCCGTAGAAATGAAAGGAAACAGAAATGGATTCTGACAGGATAACAGATGCCGGTTATTCCATCGAGGACGAGGAAATTGAACTGAGTCTGCGGCCAAAGCGGCTGGCGGATTACATCGGACAGTCTTCGGTAAAGGATAACCTGGAAATTTTTATTGAGGCGGCCAAGGGCAGAAACGAGCCTCTTGATCATGTGCTGTTTTACGGGCCTCCAGGTCTCGGAAAGACCACCCTTGCAGGGGTCATTGCAACTGAGATGGGGGTAAATCTCAGGATTACCTCAGGACCGGCCATCGGAAGAGCAGGGGATCTGGCAGCCATTCTCACCAATCTTGATGAAAATGATGTGCTCTTTATCGATGAGATACACCGCCTGAACCGTTCTGTGGAAGAGGTGCTGTACTCGGCCATGGAGGATTACGCCATTGACATGGTCATCGGAAAGGGACCTTCGGCAAGATCCCTTCGGCTGGATATTCCGCGGTTTACACTGATCGGGGCCACCACCAGGGCGGGGAGTCTTTCTGCACCTCTGCGTGACCGCTTCGGTGTCATCAGCAAGTTTGAGCTTTATACACCGGAGGAGCTGACCAGAATCCTGAACCGTTCTGCCGGGATTCTCAATGTTTCCGCGGATCCGGAGGCTGTGGATGCCATGGCAGTCCGTTCCCGGGGGACGCCCCGGGTGGCCAACCGGCTTTTAAAGCGGGTACGGGATTTTTCTCAGGTCAGGGGAAACGGTCACATCGATATGGCCATTGCCGAAAGAGCCTTCCGGGCTCTCGGGGTGGACGAGCTGGGTCTTGAGGGACTTGACCGGGAGCTTCTGAAGCTGATTATCCACCGTTTTCACGGGGGACCCGTGGGAATTGAAACCATTGCTGCGGCAATCGGAGAGGAACGTATTACTATTGAGGATGTTTATGAGCCGTATCTCATTCAGCTGGGTCTTTTAAACAGGACACCAAAGGGCAGGACTGCCACTGACAGGGCTTATGCGCATCTGGGGATGGAAAGACCGGAATAAAATGAATAATATTAAGAAATTTACCGTAATAATAATTATGATGACCGCATTCTTTGCTTCCGCTCTGTCGGTGCACGCTGTGTCGGATTCCTATATCAAAGTGGGGCTGAAATACGGTTCTTCCGCACCGTCCTCTGTAAAAATAAGTGCGGACAGCGGGCTTGTGCTCTGCTCTGCAGAGTCAGGAACTGTTGCAAAGGCCGGAAACGAGCTGGACGGATATCAGACGGTCACTATGAACAACGGAGGAACCTGCGCTGTGATCAGGGATACGTCCGGAAACACCATTGCGTCCATTCCGGCAGATGGCTCTGTATGCATTGCTGCTGCAGGAATATTCTCTTCGGATGAACCGGTTTCTTCTGACGGAACCTCCTACCGGGGAGGGATTATGCCTTATCTGAATTCCTCCGGGCAGATGAACATCATCAATTATGTTTCCAGAGAGGATTATCTCCGGGGCGTATTAGCCTCTGAGATGATGGCAAGCTATGAGCTGGAAGCCCTGAAGGCTCAGGCCATTACGGCAAGGAGCTTTCAGCTGGCCAACCAGAGCACCCATGCCTCCCAGGGATTTTCTGTCTGCAGCACCACACACTGTCAGGTTTACGGCGGGGTGAGCAAGGAGTATGCAAGGACCGATCAGGCTGTTGCGGAGACAGCTGGCCAGCTCCTTTATTATGACGGGCAGCCGGTGGCAGGTTATTATTATTCCAACAGCGGCGGTCACACAGAAAACTCCGAGGACGTGTGGTCCTCTTTTGTGGGATATCTCCGGGGAAAGGCGGACCCGTATTCTCCGGAAAAACCATGGACGGTGCGCCTGACAAAAAAGGAAATCTTTAATGCACTGTCTGCACAGGGCATCGGAGATATTCAGAGCGTTACGGTTGACAGCGTCAACGCATCCGGGTATGTTGCCTCCATTACCGTAAAAGGCAGCCGGTCTTCCATTACAAAGACAAAAGACAGCGTCCGCTCTGTTTTCGGATCTGCCGGCAGTCTCCGGTCCCGCATGTTTACCATAAGCACAGAGGGCGGAACCCTGACCGGCGGAGGAACCGCCACAGTTCCGGCTTCCGGGACCTGGTATGCAAGATCTGCGTCCGGCACGGTTGTGCTGGGGGAAAATCTCAACGTATTGACAGCAGATGGGATGTCTACTCAGAAGCTCAACGGAACAAAGGTGATCCGGGGGGACGGAACCACTTCCACGCTGTCCTATACGCCGGCTTACACCGTATCTTCCGGACAGGGAACAACGGTGACCTTCAGCAGCGACAGCGATGTGCTGATTCTCAGCGGAAACGGCTACGGACACGGTGTGGGCATGTCCCAGGAGGGCGCCCAGGAAATGGCAAAGCAGGGCTTTTCCTGCCAGGATATTCTGAAATTCTACTATACAGATGTTGAAGTAAAATAGTGTTCGATTGATTTGATTGAAATATAAGACAGAGGTTAAACAGATTGTTATTATCAGATTTTGATTACGAGCTGCCGCCGGAGCTCATTGCCCAGTATCCTTCCCAGAAGCGGGATGAGGCGAGACTGCTGGTGGTGCACAGAGATACGGGAAAAACCGAGCATCGGACGTTTTATGATATTCTGGACTATCTGAATCCGGGGGACTGCCTGGTGATGAATGATTCCAGAGTGATCCCTGCCCGGATGTACGGAACAAAACGGGGCACCGGGGCAAAAGCGGAGATCCTTCTCACAAAGCGCCATGACAACGATGTCTGGGAGGCTATGGTAAAGCCGGGAAAGCGTCTGAAACCGGGGGCAGTCATTGATTTCTGCACGGAAGAGGGAAAGTCTCTGGCGGCTCAGATCCTTGATTTCAGCGAAGACGGAACCCGTATGGTCCGCTTTGTATATGACGGGGATTTTCATCAGCGCCTGGAGGAAAACGGTCACATTCCTCTGCCTCCGTATATCGACCGGGAGGACGAGCAGCTGGACCGGCAGATGTATCAGACCGTGTACTCCAGAGAAGAAGGCTCCGTGGCTGCTCCCACTGCAGGACTTCACTTTACGGAGGAACTGCTGCAGAAGGTAAAGGAAAAGGGCATACGCCTGGCGTATGTGACCCTTCATGTGGGCATCGGAACCTTCCGCCCGGTAAAATGCGATGTGGTGGAAGACCATCACATGCATTATGAGGAATACGAAATCACGGAGGAAAACGCGGCCATCATCAACCGTACAAAGGCGGAAGGCGGCAGGATTATTGCTGTGGGAACCACTTCCGTGCGCACCATGGAAAGCGCGGCGGACGCGTCCGGTGTTCTTCCTGCAGGGTGCGGTAATACAAATATTTTTATCTATCCGGGATATGAGTTTAAGCTGGTGGACTGCCTGATCACAAACTTTCATCTGCCGAAATCCACGCTGCTTATGCTGATTTCCGCTTTATACGACCGAGAAAAGATTATTGAGATATACAATGAAGCTGTGGCAGAGCGTTACCGCTTTTTCAGCTACGGGGATGCCATGGCGATTTTATAGGAGAACCATAAGTGAAGCACGCAGTTACGTATGAACTGATCAAAAAAGATCCGAAGACCAGGGCCAGACGCGGGCGTCTGCACACCCCCCACGGAACCATTGAAACGCCGGTGTTTATGCCGGTGGGCACGGCAGCCACGGTAAAGGCCATGCGGCCGGAGGATTTGAAGGACCTGGGGGCGGAGATTATTCTTTCCAACACCTATCACCTGTACCTCCGTCCGGGGCATGAGATTGTCCGGGAGGCAGGGGGTCTGCACAAATTTATGAACTGGGACCGTCCCATTCTCACTGACAGCGGCGGATTTCAGGTATTCAGCCTGGGAGCCATCCGCAAGATCACGGAGGAGGGGGTAAAGTTCCGTTCTCATATTGACGGCTCTCCTCATATGCTTACTCCGGAGAAATCCATTGAGATTCAGAGGGCTTTAGGTTCTGACATTATGATGGCCTTTGATGAATGTCCGCCGTATCCTGCAGACCGGACCTATGTGAAAAACTCTCTTGAGCGGACCACCCGGTGGCTGAAGCGCTGCAAGGAGGCTCACACCGAACCGGAAAAGCAGTCGCTTTTCGGAATCATGCAGGGGGGCATGTACAAGGAGCTGCGCTATCAGAGCGCCATGGAAATCGTGGACCTGGACCTTCCGGGCTATGCCATCGGCGGACTCAGCGTGGGAGAACCCCGGGAGATCATGTACGAGGTGCTGGATTACTGTACGGATTATCTTCCTCAGGACAAAGCGCGCTATGTCATGGGCGTGGGAACTCCTGACCACCTTTTTGAGGGGGTGGAGCGGGGGGTGGATATGTTCGACTGTGTCCTTCCTACGAGACTTGCCCGCAACGGAGGGGCCATGACCTCTCATGGACGGCTGTCCATTAAAAATAAAAAGTTTGAACGGGACTTTACGCCTCTGGATCATGAATGCGACTGCTACGTCTGCAGAAACTATTCCAGAGCGTATCTGCGCCATCTGTTTAAGGCAAATGAGATTCTGTCGTCCATGCTGCTTTCGCACCACAATCTGTACTTTCTGGTGCACACCATGCAGAACATCAGAAAAGCCATCGAGGAAGACCGTTTCTCAGAATACAAGCGGGAATTTTACCTCAAATACGACGATTACGAAACACTGCTGTAGCCCGTTTTTCGCTGCCCGGGCAGCGCCCTGATGCTGCGGTATTTCAGCCGTGAAGCGCATCTTTCCGGACCCGGGAGGGTCCGCTTTTCATAATACTGAAGAAGGGAGATTATTTATGCCAATACTGATTCCTCAGGATTATCCTGCATATGAGCTTTTGAAAGAAAAAAATGTATTTGTGATGAACAGTGACCGGGGAGCAAATCAGGAAATCCGCCCCCTGAAAATCGGGGTGATCAATCTGATGCCGACCCTGGAGACTACGGAAATTCAGCTGATTAAAATGCTGGCAAACACGCCCCTTCAGGTGGATCTGAATCTGATCATGATGGATACGGATTATCGGAAAAAAGAAGATCTTTCCCATCTGAACCAGTTTTATCATTCCTTTGATGAAATGAAGGACGAAAAATTTGACGGCATGATTATCACCGGGGCTCCGGTGGAAATGCTTTCTTTTGAAGAAGTGGATTACTGGGATGATCTGACCACTCTGATGGACAATACAAAAAAGAATGTGTTCAGCACCATTCATATCTGCTGGGGCACCCAGGCAGGTCTGTATCATCATTACGGGATACAGAAGAAAATGCTGGACGATAAGCTGTTCGGGGTCTTTCCGCACAAGCTGAACCACAAGGATTACGATTCCCCGCTGACCAGAGGCTTTGACGACCGGTTCCTGGTACCCCATTCCAGACATACCCAGCCGGACATCGACGCAGTGAGAAAGATCGAGGAACTGGAGATTATTGACGAATCCTATTTTGCCGGCCCGCATATGATAGCAACAAAGAACAAGCGCTGGATCTTTCTGAACGGGCACTGGGAGTATGACCGGGGCACGCTGATGAAGGAGTACAACCGGGATCTTGCGGCAGGAAAGCGCATCATTATGCCGTACAACTATTTTGTGGGAGATGAACCGAAGAACGGGGTGGAGGTTACATGGAAGGGGCATGCAAATCTCTTCTATTCCAACTGGCTGAATTTTGTGTACCAGGAAACTCCGTACGATCTCAATGAGCTGGAAACCATGGAATGGTAGGAAGTGCGGAAACAAAAGGAAGGATTGATTATGGAACAGTGTAAACATGCGGGAAGCTGCGGCGGCTGCCTTTATCAGGGGATTCCCTACGAGGAGCAGGTGGAGCTGAAGGGAAAAACCGTCATAGATCTCCTGAAGGAAAAGGGAATCCGGTATGACCGGTATCTGGGCATTGAAGGGAGTCCTTCTGTGACCGCATACCGCAACAAGATGGAATATACCTTCGGGGATGAGGTGAAGGACGGGCCTATGACCCTGGGCATGCACAAGCGGGGGCAGTTTATGTCCGTCATCACCGTGGAGGACTGCATGCTGGTGGATCCGGACTTCAACCGGATTCTTTCCGCTGTGCTGGAATTCTGCCGGGAAAAAGGGTATCCGGCGTACCACAAGAAGCGCCATAACGGGCTCATGCGCAACCTCATTATCCGGAAGGGGGAACGGTCAAAGGAGCTTCTGATCTGCATCGTAACCACTACGGAGTCGGCTTTTGACGATGAGGGCTTTGTAAAAATGATCATAGAGCTTCCTCTGGAAAATTCCATTGCAGGGATTCTTCATACTTACAATGACAACATTTCCGATAAGGTTACCTGCGAGCGGCTGGAGACCCTGTACGGACGAGATTACTACATGGAGTCCATTTTGGGCCTTCAGTTTAAGGTGAGTATCTACTCCTTTTTCCAGACCAATATTTCAGCCGTGGAACGGCTTTACACCGAGGCCTTAGAGCTCATTGACGACGTGGAAGGCAAGACGGTCTTTGACCTGTACTGCGGAACGGGCACCATCACTCAGGCCCTTGCGCTCCGGGCAAAAAATGCCGTGGGCGTGGAGATCGTGGCAGATGCCGTGGAAGCAGCCCGGGCAAACGCCGAACTGAACGGTCTGACCAACTGCCGGTTTATTGCCGGGGATGTCCTGCAGGTGCTGGACGATCTAACGGAAAAACCGGACGTCATCGTAGTGGACCCGCCCCGTGCCGGCATGAACTACAAGGTCCTGCCGAAGCTCCTCCGCTACGGCGTGGACCAGATCCTCTATATCTCCTGCAATCCGAAGACCCTCATGGATAACCTTCTGTTCATGCAGGAAAACGGCTACCGGATCGAGACCGTAAAGGCCTTTGATAATTTTCCGTTTACGAAGCATATTGAGTGCGTGGTGTTGATATCAAAGAGTATATGATATAAGATATAGCTTGTCTTTCGAGAAAATATACAGTAGCTGGCAGAGATTCATTCTCTGCCGTTTTTTTTACAAAAGAAGTGATAGAGAATTATGCGGCTGATGAAAGTGATTTGTCAGTCGCTTTTTTCAGTAAAGAAGCTCAAATCCCTGAATATCCGAGGTGACCTGCGCTCTGCGCAGACAAGGATGCTGAGGGGCTGCCCGGGGCAGCCGCACCGGACCGGCGTTTGATATTACAAAATTGAAGCAAATGGATTCTGCAGGAATGATATAATGATCTTGTGTGCCTGAGAGGAGTCGGTCATGAACAGAATTTTATTACTTGAGGATGATTTAAGCCTGGTGCGAGGGCTGTCTTTTGCTTTAGAAAAGCAGGAATTTGAAGTTGAAAATACACGAACCATTCAGGAAGCAGAAGCATGCTGGAGGAAGGGCCGGTATGACCTGCTGCTGCTTGATGTGTCATTGCCGGATGGCTGCGGCTTTGATTTATGCAGAATGGTAAGAAAAGAATCGGATGTGCCGATTATATTCCTCACAGCGTCTGATGAAGAAACGAACATTATCATGGGACTGGATCTCGGCGGAGATGATTATATTACAAAGCCGTTTAAGCTGGGTGTTTTAATATCAAGAGTAAATGCGCTGCTGCGCAGAGCAAACAATATCAGAAACAATGAGGCGGAGCTCGTTTCCAACGGAATCCGAATCAATCTGCTGAAGGCGCAGGTCAGCAGAAATGGAGAGCGGATTGAGCTTACAGCGGGGGAATACAAGCTGCTTTGCCTTTTTATCCAGAATCCCGGGATGGTTCTGACAAAGGATCAGATTCTGCAGAGACTTTGGGATTGCGACGCAAACTATATTGACAGCAGCACATTGACGGTATACATTCGCAGGCTTCGTATGAAGGTGGAGACAAATCCAAGTGAACCAAAGATGATCCTGACGGTCAGAGGAATGGGGTATAAGTGGAATGAGAATACTGGCGAATAAAAATATTAAAATGTTTTTTTTAACAATCACAGCAACCATGATATTTACAACGGCAGCATCTCAGGCAGTGCTCTGCGTTACATTCAGAAAAGGCTCCCTTTGGCTTTTGCTGCTTTGTCTCCTGTCTGCCGTCAGTGTTCTGGCTGCATTTTTTCTGTACTTTATGAAGCAGGATAGAATTCTTGCGGATGCAGAAGCAAAAATCCGGGGGTTTTTGGACGGAAATACAGAGGAAAGAATTGCGAATGATAAAGAGGGGGAGCTTTACAGGCTGTTCTGTTCAGTAAATAATCTGTCTGCGGTTCTGAGTGCGAAGGCTGCAAAGGAAAACAATGAGAAGGTATTTCTGAAAAATATGATTTCAGACATTTCACATCAGTTAAAAACGCCCCTGGCTGCCCTGGTCATTTACAACGGAATTCTGGAGGAGGCCGAGGAAATCGAACAGGTGCGGGAATTTGTCCGCTTGTCCGCAAGGGAACTGGACCGGATCGAAACACTGGTTCAGAATCTTCTGAAGATCACGAAGCTTGATGCAGGTGCCATGGTACTGCATAAAAGCGAGGAAAGTATTTCTGAGATTATTAAGGATATTCAGCTTCACTTTGATTACAGAGCCAGAACCGAAGGGAAATCGGTCTTCCTTGCAGGAGAAGATCAGGTGACTTTTTTCTGTGACAGAGACTGGATGACCGAAGCTGTTGAGAATCTTGTGAAAAATGCGCTTGATCACACAAAGGAAGGGGATTATGTTTCCATTGAATGGAGCAGATTCAATTCCTTACTACAGATAAAGGTTAAGGATAACGGATGCGGCATTCATCCGGAGGATCTCCCTCACATTTTCAAGCGGTTTTACAGAAGCCGGTTTTCCAGGGATTCCCAGGGGCTTGGTTTGGGTCTTTCGCTGACAAAGGCCATTGTGGAGGCCCATGGCGGAACCATAGAAGTGGAAAGCAAAACAGGCGCTGGCGCAACCTTTACCATGAATTTTCTGATTCCTTCAAAATAGCAGTATTTCTGTAATTGTGCAGTAGGGGTTATGGCATATGATGATCCCATAAGCTGCAGCGGTTATTTTTTTACAGAAAAAGGAGACGGAATCAATGAGTTTATTAGAAGTAAAAAATATATCAAAGACGTATGGGCGCGGAGCGACCGCAGTGGAGGCATTAAAGAATGTGAGCTTTTCTGTGGAAAAGGGGGAGTTTTTAGCAGTTGTAGGAGAATCTGGTTCCGGAAAGAGCACCTTGCTTAATATGATTGGCGCACTTGATTCACCTGATTCGGGTCATGTCATCATTGACGGCAGAGATCTTATGGCCATGAAGGATCATGCGGCAACTGTTTTTCGGAGGAGAAATATCGGATTTATTTTCCAGGCTTTTAACCTGATTCCGGAGCTGAACGTGGAGCAGAACATAATATTTCCTCTTCTGCTTGATTATCAGAAGCCGGACCAGAAGTATCTGGAGGAACTGCTGAAGGTTCTGAATCTTGAGAACAGAAGGAAGCATCTGCCGGGTCAGTTGTCCGGAGGGCAACAGCAGCGAGTGGCCATCGGACGTGCACTGATTACCAGACCCAGTATTATTCTGGCAGATGAGCCGACCGGAAATCTGGATTCAAAAAACAGCAGCGAAGTCATTGCTCTCTTAAAGGATGCCTCAAGAAAATATGAGCAGACAATCATCATGATTA
>JBJFFZ010000064.1:0-3689 GCA_051892195.1 Anaerovoracaceae bacterium | reverse complement strand
CATCCGCCGGCATCTGCTGCATGATCCGGTCAAACAGAAACCGGTCCTTATCCCGATCCGCTCCTCCAAAATATACATTGATCATGGGTGGCTCCTCCTGTTTATGCGATTGTCACCGCATTGTCCGTAATGGATTTTATCGTCTTTGTCAGCTCCGCTCTGGTTTTAGCGTCAAACATCTTGACAAAGCTTACCGGTTTGTCAAAAGGCGGCTTCTGCAGATCGGAAAGATTTTCCATATATCCGTTGCGCTCGATATGATGGATAATCTTGTTGATAAAAGCAATCTGCCGCTGATTCAGGGACTCGTCATTGATAAACTGAGAAAAAGCCTCCATGGCAGCCTCATGATCCAGCTTTGCGATCCGTCGGACCAGCAGGCCGAACGGCGTGTCTCCGTATTCCCGGACATAATCCTCCCTGCTTCCGAGCTCACTGGTCAGAATGCGCTCAAGCTCGTTGTAATCTCCCTCCGAAAGGGGCAGATTGTGCTTCAGCTTGTGAATCGCCAGGGTATCCTCGTGTTCCCGGACATACCGGTTGACCTTGGCCTGATAATCCTCAAAATCATACGCCGGGGCAAGCTGAGCTCCTTCCTCCGACGCGATAACCGGGTCAGAAAGCCGGGTGTATTTCGGCGACTTCGGGTCGATCGGATCCAGGAAGCGGATGAGATAACGCAGCCCCCGGCGGGCCCGTTCAAAGCGCAGCAGATCTCCTGAGGTAAGAAATTCCTCTGTGATCACTTCTTCGATTACGGGAAGCTTTTCCGCAACAGCAGGAATATTGTCCTTTCGCTTAAGCTCAGAAGCCATAAGCCTCAGCCGCTGCAGCCCGGCTGCAGACTGGGACGTAGAATTTTCCACTGTGATCATCAGCCCGTACATAAACACGTCAAACCGCTTTGCGTCTTCGTCGGTTTCCTCAAAGGTGATCAGCGGAGCGATCGTCTTTATGAGTTCATTCTTTTTTTCTTCATTGATGCGGTCAAAGGCTCCTGCCTGACGGAACTTCTCCACGGTCCTTCGCTGCAGATACACAGAAACAAGGGAGTCATTGAGGTCTGTGACCCGTTCCCGGCACTCCTCCACAAGCTCCCGGCGCAATTCCTGATACTCCGCCTTTTCGTAGGCAGGTTCCTGCAGCAGAGCCGCCATTTCCACCTTTTTGCAGAACAGATTTTCCGACAGGGTTCGGGTCTCGCCGCCCTCTATGCCGTTTGGTTTTTCGCCGAAAAAGTCAAAATTTCCGCAGTAGTCAAAGATCAGGAACCGACGCTTGCCGGTGTATTCTCCGTCCAGGGCGTCCACGCAGGTCAGATCCGGCGCCAGCCGGGTTCCTCTTCCGATCATCTGCCAGAACTTTGTCTTTGAGCGGACCTTCTTGAAAAACACCAGATTCACGCACTCCGGAACATCGATGCCTGTATCCATCATGTCTACCGATACCGCAATATCCGGCATCTGATCCGGCCGCTTGAACTCGTCGATCACGCTCTGGGCATAGCTGTCCGTGCAGATGACTCTTGCAGAAAGCAGACCGTTGTACTTCGGATACAGCTTATCGATGCGCTCCACAATAAACTGGGCATGCCTGCGGTTCTGGGCAAAAATAATAGTCTTTCCGATACGGTCGCCCCCTGCCACCTTGATGCCGCGCTCCATGAGATCCTGAATCACCGTGTCCACGGTGCTCTCATTGAATACAAATTTATTCAGCTGAGCGGAGCCGATTTCCTCCGGAATCACACCGTCCTCCGCAAAGTCCTCCTCGTACCGCTCCCGGTCTTCCTTTGAAAGATCCTCGTACCGGATTCCCTTTTCCAGAAACTCGGTCTTCACCTTGTAGGTGTAGTACGGAACCAGCACATGATCCTGATACACCGCAGTCTCATAGTCATATGCGTAGGTCGGAACCCCGTCCTGAATACCAAAGAAACTGTAGGTATTGCGATCCACCTCCATCTTTGGAGTGGCCGTCAGCCCCACCAGAATGGCATCAAAATACTCAAATATGGCCTTGTATTTCTTAAAAATGCTGCGATGGCTTTCATCGATGATGATCAGATCAAAATGCGCCGGCGTAAACAGCGGAATCCCGTTCTTTGTCTTCACATTGTCGATGGAATTCAGCATGGTCGGATATGTAGAAAAAACGATTCTGGCGTTTTTATCATCTTTTCCGGAGCAGAGATTGCAAAGCGACATGTGTGGAAGATACTCCCGAAAAGCATCCCTTGCCTGCTTCACAAGCGCCGTCCGGTCCGCAAGAAACAGCACATTTGTCACGTAGCCACCCCGGCTCAGCACATCCGTCAGGCTTGCAGCTGTCCTGGTTTTTCCTGTTCCAGTGGCCATAACCAGAAGATTTTTCCGAAAGCCCTCCGTCAGATTATCGCATACCGCCCGGATGGCCTCTTTCTGATAGGGACGGTTGGTGATCTCATCATTCACCGGAATCTCGTTCAGCACCTTTTTCTCCGTCCGACGGTTCATCAGCCGCTGCAGATCGTCCTTTGAGAACACACTGCTGACCTGCCGCGGCGGGCCGCTGAGTTCATCCCAGAAAATCGTTTCAAACCCATTGGTAATGAACAGCATAGGTCTCCTGCCGTACCGGCGCTCCAGACAGTCCGCATACAGACGCGCCTGCTTTTTCCCGTCGTTGGGATCCCTGGAAGCCTTCTTCGCCTCCATGACTGCCAGAGGCAGACCGTCCCTGCCGAACAGCACATAATCCGCATACCCTTTCTGCCCCAGAACTCCGTTCATATTGTCCACAGGAAATTCCGTTTCCACATCGCAGTCCGTGCCTTCCAGCGTCCAGCCCATCATCTGCAGATCCACATCAATAAACCGTCTTCTCGTCTCAAATTCCGAAAGTTCCCCGGCCTTTTCCGGCAGAAATACCCGCTCCTGGGAATGAATCTCCTTCATGGACGTCAGCTCCGCAGACATCTGCTCAATCTGCTTCATCAGAGCCTCGATGGCCGCATCCTTTTCTCCCAGCAGGCTTTCCTGCTCCCGGATTTTTTTCATATTCAGCGCGCGCTTAACCTTCGGAATCTCCTCCTCCCGGAAGGTCCGTTCCTGATAATCGCTTCCATAACGGTAATCGATCCACTGAATAAACACAAAAAGACCCTTCAGTGCGGCCACCGCAGAGCCGGTGGATATTTTCTTCTCCGTGTGAACCGCCATATTGCCGAGCTTTGCAATATACGGCATATGCGCCCAGGTCTTCTGGTCCATGGCAAACCGGAACGTAGACTCATGAATCAGCGACTGAAGGTTGTCCTTGTACGGCATCTTCATATCCGTATCCGCAGCATACACCCACTTCACCGCCAGTTCCAGCGCCTTTCTGCACCCGATGGCGCACATGGCAGCAGAAGACGCATACACCCGCTCCGCCTCTATGGCCGCCGTGCCGAACAGCGCATATTCCTCCTTGTCCTTCAAGTATCCGAAATTTGACATCCTTATCACCTACCGTACTATTCACTTCAAGAATCATATGGTTCCAGCGCGCTACCGCCCGCCAGATTCATTACTGGTTTATATATTTTTAAGAATTATAATCGTTATTAAATATATCATTTTATGCCATCTTTTCGGGCATTTTTATGAGACAATTTTGATTTGTCGGTCTGTTTGACGAAAGCTACAAATTGGTTTTGAAGTTCTATC
>JBJFFZ010000063.1:7865-15337 GCA_051892195.1 Anaerovoracaceae bacterium | reverse complement strand
GATATCCGGGACATGGCAGAGCAGATGGTCATCGACGATTTTGTGCGCATCGAAGAGCTGGAGGGCCAGAAGGTCATCTATCCGTCCCTTTATCACCGGGCCGAAAACAATGTGGCCCGGCGGCTTTACAACCTTCACCATGCCGATGTAAAGGCCGTAAGGTCCTCCACGGAAAGCCTTATGGACCGTTCCGAGGCGGAAAGCGGCATCCGCCTTTCCGCCAATCAGCGGACGGCTGTCCGCGCCTGTGTGGAAAACGGAGTCTGCGTCATTACCGGAGGCCCGGGCACCGGGAAAACCACCATTATCAATACCATGATCCATGTCTTTGAGAGCAGCGGCCTTACGGTTGCCATCGCCGCTCCTACGGGCCGGGCTGCAAAGCGCATTACGGAAACCTCCGGAAAGCCTGCAGTGACCATTCACCGGCTTTTGGAGTATTATTATTCCGAGGATGAGGACAGCATGAATTTCGGAAAGGATGAAGAGGATCCTCTGGAGTACGACGTGATCATCATCGATGAAATGTCCATGGTGGATATTCTCCTGATGGATGCTCTGACGGAGGCCATTGTTCCGGGAACCCGGCTGATTATGGTGGGAGACGCCGACCAGCTTCCGTCTGTAGGCGCAGGCAACGTCCTGCGGGATATTATCGGCAGCGAAATGATCTGCACGGTGCGCCTTACCGAGATCTTCCGCCAGGCGGAGGAAAGCATGATCGTGGTGAACGCCCACCGGATCAACCGGGGAGAATATCCCTTCTGCAACGAAAAAGACAGGGATTTCTTTCTCATGGGAAGAAACAGCGAGGCCGCAGTTCTCAGCACCATTCAGGAGCTCTGCGCCGCAAGGCTGCCCCGGTTTTATAAAGACCTGGATCCCCTGCGGGACATTCAGGTTCTGACGCCCACCAGAAAGGGAACCGTGGGCACGGGAAACCTCAACCGGCAGCTGCAGGCCGTTCTGAATCCCCGGTCTCCGGAAAAGGACGAAAAGGAGTTTCAGAGCCGGCTTTTCCGCACAGGGGACAAGGTCATGCAGATCAAAAACAACTACCGGATGGAGTGGAAAAGGACCGACACCTACGAGGACGGGCAGGGGGTGTACAACGGTGATATCGGGTTTATCACCGACATCGACACGGAAAACAACCGCCTCCACGTGCTCTTCGATGAAGTCCGCCATGTGGAATACGATTTCAGTCAGACAGAAGAGCTGGAGCTGGCCTATGCCATGACCATCCACAAAAGCCAGGGCAGCGAATTTCCTGTGATCGTCATGCCTGTGGCAAATTTTCCGCCCATGCTTGCAAACCGCAATCTTCTGTACACCGGAGTCACCAGAGGCAAAAAGGCCGTGGTGCTGGTGGGCTCCCGGCGGGTGCTTCACGCCATGGTGGACAACAACCGGACCCAGGAACGGTTTTCGGGCCTCAAAGCCCGGCTGAAGCATTTTCAGATCCTGGAAGAGCTGTAAAAAGCAAACGGGTGCAGTCCTTTGGGCTGCACCCGCCGTGTTTTTTGCCCCCATCTATTTGTTCTCTGTCACCGGTTTTTCTTGCATTTTCGAAATTAAAATACTATAATTTAAAAGGAATGTAAAATAATGGAAAACAGAAAAAGGGTGAAGGAAATGAATGTAAAACATAAGCTGCTCCGGCCCGCCGGAGAACTGAAAAAACAGGCCGCCGCCGCGGCAGGGCAGCTTGCGGAGCTGGTCTATCCTCCGGATATCTACTGCATCAGCTGCGGAAAGGCGATTCCTTCCGGAAGGCTGTATTCCATGTGCGACGGCTGCCTTGACACCATTCACTGGGCCAACGGAAAGCTCTGCGCCGCCTGCGGCAAACCGCTGGAGGACTGGTATCCGGACCGCTACTGCAGCGAATGCATCGGACAGGAACGGAGCTTTGATGCAGGCATTACCTGTTTTCAGTATAAGGAGCAGGAGCGGGAGATGATACGAAATCTGAAATACCACGGAAAAGGTTTTCTCGCCCGCCCCCTGTCCGAGATTATGGCGGACCGGCTCAATGCCCTTCCGGGCCGGTGGGATCTGGTGATTCCCGTGCCCATGTACCGGAAAAAAGAGCGGAGGCGGGGGTACAACCAGGCGGATCTCCTGGCCCGGTTCATGGCCCGGCGCATGGGTCTTGCCTACAGCCCAAAGGTCCTGATCCGAACCAGAGACACTGCGCCCATGAACCGCCTGGGGGCTGCGGAGCGCAGGCGCAATCTGGACCATGCCTTTGCGGTGACGGAGGAGGGCAGGAGCATGATCCGGGGACGCCGGCTGCTGCTGGTGGATGATATCTTTACCACAGGCACCACGGCAGGCAGGTGTGCAGAGGTGCTGAAGGAGGCCGGCAGCGGGCCCGTGACCCTGCTGAGTCTTGCGGCGGGCCGCAACCAGCGGGAGCTTCCGCAGATTTCTGCGATTTCTGAAACAGGGGGTACCTTAAAGGAAAAAAATAGTTTATAATAAATCGTCAGAGGAAAAGATGAGTGATATACCCGTGTCTGTGGTTGCAAGTCCAGGCCAGTCGCGGGCAAAAGGATCCACGTAAGCAGACCGTTCGCGGGCTGTGAGCATGGCGCGGTTTAGAGGTAAGTCCTGCAGAAAATACTATAAAAACCAACGTCTGCAGGCGAGTGTGGGGGCAAAGACCAGGTCAGGCGGGTATATCATTCATCTTTTTTCATTGACCGGGATTCTTCTGATCCGGCTGCCTGCGTTTCTGGTAAGGCGCAGCAGCCGGGGACTGCAGGGCGGTGCAGTCCGGTGAAAGGTACATATGCAGCAAGGGTGTGGAAGAAAGGCAGTGCGGGCAGGAACTTCCCATGATCCCTGTAGAAGTCGGAAAAATGAGTCGTAACAGCTATATTGAAAAGCTCCGAAGAAAAATTTCAGAAAAAATATCCGGAGGAGGCAGGACGGTTCCTGTGGTCATAAGCGGACAGGGACTGGTGCCCATCGATGCGGCATTTCTGTTTCCGGGCATGTTTGTGGAACAGGAGATCTATGTGAGGATCGATCAGGATCAGTATCTTCTTTTCTGCAAAAACACCGAAATCACCCCGGCGATTCATGAGAAGCTTGCCAGAATCCTTGCGGGTTCGGATCATATGATCTACGTTTCGGAAGGGGATGCTGCAGTGCTGGCGGAGCAGTCAGACGCTGTTTTTATGGAGCATGAAATGCCGGAGAACGGATCGGAAATACCGGTGGAACTGATGATTGAAGAGACGGAAACATCCTTATCCAAGGTGCGGGACTGAAGAGGTCCCGCTTTTTTTAAAAAATACATATTGACAGATAATGATATGTTGTTATAATAAACATATCATCACACAATGATATGTCGGAAGGGAGGAAGACCATATGACTGACAGAACCACACATCTGCACAGGGAATCGGTGCGGGATGACCGCCGGGAAGGGCTGTGCTGTGATGCCACAGAAGTGCACATGGAAGAAGTCCGGGCGGCGGCCCAGGCAGTGCCCTCCGAGGCGGAGCTGAAGGATGTGGCGGAGCTTTACAAGCTGTTTTCTGATTATTCCAGAGTGCGGATTCTGTATCTGCTGGCGGAGAGAGAGCTTTGCGTCTGCGATCTGACAGAGCTGATGGATATCAACCAGTCGGCCATTTCAAATCATCTGAGGCTTCTGCGAAACGGAAAGCTGGTGAAATCCCGCCGGGAAGGAAAAAATGTCTATTATTCCCTGGCAGACAGACATGTGGAAACCATTCTGCAAAACGGTCTGGAGCATATTCTTGAGGACAAAGGGGAAATGTAGGCGTATGCAGGCGGACCGGAATGCAGCGCTCTGCGCTGAAAAAAGAGGAAGATTTGTATTGCTTTGTAATTTTTTAATGAAAAAGGAGAGGAACCGGAATGAAAAAGAAGTTTAAAATGCAGGATCTGGACTGTGCAAACTGCGCTGCAAAGATGGAAGATGCCATCCGGAAAATTGACGGTGTCCATGAGGTCAGCATCAGCTTTATGGCACAGCGGATGTCCATCGATGCCGATGAGGAAAAGTTTGATGAGATCATGCAGAAGGCCCAGCAGGTGGTTCGCTCTGTGGAACCGGATACTTCGATTATTTTATAGTATGTATAGATATGTTTAATATTGGATGATGAATGCAGGCCGGTCAGGAGATTCAGTGCATCCGGCCGGTCTGCCTCATGGTCTGCGCAGGGCGCAGCGGGGAGTGATGCTTATGACAAAGAAACAGAAAAAGGAATTACTGATTATTCTTGTTTCAGCGGTTCTTTATGCTGCAGTGATTCTTGTTTGCAAATTAATTCCTTTAAATGAATTTTTCGGAAAAACGGGAGGATTCTTTGCGGAACTGGTGCTCTACCTGATTCCATATGCCATTGTAGGTGCGGATGTCTACCGCACCGCGTGGTACAACATCCGGCGGGGGGATATTTTTGATGAAAATATGCTGATGCTGGTGGCAACGGTGGGTGCCATAGGCTCCGGAAATCTGGCGGAGGCTGTGGCAGTTATGCTGTTTTATCAGGTGGGAGAGCTGTTTCAGAGCATTGCGGTCAACCGCTCCCGTCAGTCTATTTCAGACCTTATGGATATTATGCCTGAGTCCGCAAACCTTGTCCGGGGAGATGAGGTGGTGACGGTGGACCCGGAGGATGTGCTGGTGGGAGAGACCATCGTGATCCGGCCGGGAGAGCGGATTCCTCTGGACTGCCGTGTGGTACAGGGGTCCTCCATGATCGATACTTCGGCTCTTACAGGAGAGTCGGTGCCCCGTCGGGCGGAGGCCGGCGACGAGATCATCAGCGGCTGCATCAACGGCGAAGGGGTCCTTTATGCGGAGGTTCAGAAGCTTTTTGATGATTCCACAGTGGCCCGGATTATGGAGCTGGTGGAGAGCGCCAGCGAAAAAAAGGCCCATGCAGAGCAGTTTATCACCCGGTTTGCACGTTACTACACGCCGGCTGTGGTAATCGCAGCGGTGCTGCTGGCGGTGATACCGCCTGTCTTTGCGGGCGATTTTGTGACCTGGATGTACCGTGCCTGCACGTTCCTGGTGGTATCCTGTCCGTGTGCCCTGGTGATTTCTGTGCCTATGAGCTTTTTCTGCGGCATCGGATCAGCGTCAAAGAACGGGATTCTGGTAAAGGGAAGCAACTATCTGGAGCAGCTGGCAGCCCTGGATACGGTGGTGATGGATAAGACGGGAACGCTGACCAGAGGGGAATTCCGGGTTACCGCCATTGATCCTGAGCCGGGCATTACAGAGCAGGAGCTTCTGCAGCTGGGCGCCCTGGCAGAGGTATTTTCCACCCATCCGGTGGGAGCAGCCCTCCGGGCAGCCTGGAAGGAGAACTCCGGACAGGAGGCAGGGCCGGACAGCAGCCGTGTTTCAGACGTTTCAGAAATTCCGGGCTGCGGTGTGAGAGCCGTCATTGACGGCAGGACGGTCTTTGCAGGAAATGAAAAGCTTATGGCTCAGGCCGGGGCTGCAGAAGGAGCGGCAGCGGCAGAGGAGGGGTCCCGCGGAGCGGACGCCGGGGGCACGGTGGTATTCCTTGCCTCTGATGAAAGATATCTGGGAAGAATTCTCATTTCCGACACGATTAAGGAAGGTGCTTCGGAGGCTATCCGCCGTATGAAGAAGCTTGGAATCCGTCAGACTGTAATGCTGACGGGGGATCGTCAGGCAGCCGCCCGGGCGGTGGCCCAGGAGCTTGGGATCGATCTGTTTTACGCAGAGCTTCTGCCTGCAGACAAGGTGGACCGGGTGGAAGAACTGCTGCAGCAGCTGAAGTCCGCCGGGAAAAAGAAGCAGCTTGCCTTTGCAGGAGACGGCATCAACGATGCCCCGGTTCTCATGCGGTCCGACATCGGAATCGCCATGGGAAGCATGGGCTCCGATGCAGCCATTGAGGCAGCCGATGTGGTCCTTATGGACGACAGCCTTTTGAGAATTCCTCTGGCAGTGCGGATTGCAAGAAAGACCGTGGGCATTGTGCGGCAGAACATCGTATTTGCTCTGGGTGTAAAATTTGCGGTTCTCATTCTGACGGCCTTCGGCTTTGCCAGCATGTGGGCAGCCGTGTTTGCGGATGTGGGCGTGGCAGTGATCGCCATCCTCAACGCCATGCGGGCCATGTTCATAAAGGAATAAACCGGAAGGGGTGATCCCTCAATAAATCCATTGACGGAACACCGGCTTGTGTAATATAATAACTCGTGCAGCTGCCTTTTGATGGCTTCATCGCCTGTCCGGGGTCCTGCGCAATAAGAACCTGTGAACCTCGTCAGGTCCGGAAGGAAGCAGCGATAAGCGGGACCTCTTATGTGCCGCAGATCAGCCTCTTTCAGCGCGTTGGAGCCTTCAGAGGGCAGCTGTATTTTTTGCCCCGGCCGGGTCGGACCCGGAACGGCGGCACCAGGCAAAAAATGGAGAAAACAGACCATGTACACGGCAATCTACAGAGATTTTCGCCCGGACAGCTTTGAACAGCTCGTAGGGCAGGACCATATCGTCCGCATATTGAAAAGCCAGATTGCGTCCGGTCAGACCGGACATGCCTACCTGTTTTGCGGAACCCGGGGAACAGGCAAGACCACCACGGCCAGAATTCTGGCAAAGGCTCTCAACTGCGAGGCACCGGAAGCGTCGCAGCGTCCCTGCTGTGAGTGCGCAAGCTGCAGGGCCATCCGCGAAGGAAGCTTTATGGATGTCATCGAAATCGATGCTGCATCCAACAACGGTGTAGACAACATCCGGGAGCTGCGGGAAAGCGTCAAATACCCGCCGGCTCTGGGCCGGAACAAGGTCTACATCATAGACGAAGTCCACATGCTGTCTGCAGGAGCCTTCAACGCCCTGCTGAAGACACTGGAGGAACCTCCGGAAAACGTGGTCTTCATACTGGCCACCACAGAACCCCAGAAGCTGCCGGCCACCATTCTGTCCCGCTGCATGCGTCTGGATTTCCGCCGGGTTTCGGAGCCTGTCATCATGGGCAATATGAGGATGATCTGCGAGGCCAGAGGCATCCAGGCAGAAGACGCTGCTCTTGCTCTGATTGCCGTCAACGCAGACGGGTCCGTCAGAGACAGCCTCAGCATTCTGGAACAGTGCATTTCCACCGGCGATACCAGGATCACCCGGGATGACGTAGCCCAGATGCTTGGAACCGCCGGCGAAGAAACCATGATCAGCCTGACGGATTTTGTCATGAAGGCAGATATTTCCGGAGCTCTGCTCCTGCTGGACCGGGCCATCCGCACGGGGCGGGATGTGAAGCAGTTTATGAAGGAATGGCTGGCCCATTTCCGCAACCTGCTGATGGCAAAATATATCCAGGATCCGGAAAACGCACTGAACATGTCCCTGGAAAACGCCCAGCGGGTCAGAGCCCAGAGCGCAGAAATCTCCACGGATCTTTTAAACCGCGGAATCACCGAGCTCACAAAGACCAT
>JBJFFZ010000063.1:2683-7765 GCA_051892195.1 Anaerovoracaceae bacterium | reverse complement strand
GCACCAGCTCCTGTTTCCGATGAGGACCGTTACCTCCAGAGCCTTGCTGCAGAGGTGGAAGCATTCGGAGGCGGAGAGGATTATGAAGCCGGGCAGGCAGCCCCTTCCGTATCTGCACAAAACGTTGCGGCTCCCCCAAAGCAGGCTCCTTCCGGAGCCCCGGTTCCGTCCGCCGGCGTGAGCCCGGAGGCTGCAGAGCTGTGGCGGACCGTTCTGAAAAAAGCCGTAGCCGAAAAACCCATGCTGATCCGCATCGAAAACCGGGCAAACCTGGTGGCCATGGATGACAGCAATTTTTATGTCAGCGTGGAGGACGACGTAACAGCCAGGATCATCAGGGAAAAAGGCCGGGAGGTTCTGGAGAGAAAAATGGAAGAATACCGGGGAAAGCATCTGACCCTCCGGCTGGCAAAGCAGAAGGGGGTACCCCTGATGAAAGAGCAGGATGAAGCCCAGACCATTGCAGAGCAGATAAAAGAACGTTTTCATCTGGATGTAGAAATAAAATAAAACAATCATCCGGTATATTACTGACTATACAGAAAGCAGACAGGCTCCGGGAGCCTGATACATGAAAGGAGATACGATTATGGGAAAAGGCATGAAAGCAGGAAAGAGACCGAGTCAGGGAGGCGGCGCAAAGGGCATGCAGAAGCAGATGGCTCAGATTCAGGCCATGCAGCAGATGATGGAAAAAGCCCAGGCCGACATCGAAGCTAAGGAAGTGGAAGCCTCTGCAGGAGGCGGCGCCGTATCCGTAAAGGTGAACGGCAAAAAGGAACTGGTTTCCATTACTCTGAAGCCGGAAGTGGTTGATCCGGACGACATAGAGATGCTTCAGGACCTCATTATTGCAGCAGTCAACGAAGGCATGCGCCAGATCAGCGAAATCAGCGAAAGCGAAATGGGAAAGGTGACCGGCGGTCTCAGCATCCCGGGTCTCTTTTAGGTAAAGGGCAGTGAGTCAGTACGCCAGACCCCTGGCAGGGCTCATCCGGGAGCTTTCGAAGCTTCCGGGAATCGGCGGAAAAACAGCCCAGCGCCTTGCCTTTCACATTCTTTCCCTGCCCGACAGGGAGGCAGAAGCCCTTGCCCAGTCCATACTTAAGGCCAAGGCCGAAATGAAATACTGTTCCGTCTGCGGAAATCTTACGGACAGGGATCCCTGCGAGATCTGTTCCGACCCGTCCCGGGACAGAAGCGTCATCTGCGTGGTGGAGCAGGCGAGAGATGTGGCTGCCATGGAACGGATGAAGGAGTACCGGGGCATGTACCATGTGCTTCACGGAGCCATTTCTCCCATGGACGGCATCGGCCCGGAGGACATCAATCTCCGGGAGCTGATTGTGCGGCTTCAGAAGGAGGATGTAAAGGAAGTCATCCTTGCAACAAATCCAACCATCGAAGGCGAAGCCACCGCCATGTACGCCGCAAGGCTCATCAAACCGGCAGGCATCCGCTGCACCAGAATCGCCCACGGCATTCCTGTGGGAGGAGATCTGGAATACACCGATGAGGTGACCCTTTCCAAAGCCATGGAAGGAAGAAACGAAATATGACAAATGGGGCCGGAGGCCTCCGCTTATGGTGCGGGGCACCGGCCTGTCTGCGATTTTTGAGGTAGAAACATGACACTGCAGCAGATTTATTACGTTCTGACCATTTCAGAAACAGGCTCCATGAACCAGGCAGCAGAGAAGCTCTTCATATCCCAGCCGGCTCTGACAAAAGCCATCCGGGAGCTGGAGGAAGAGGTGGGCATCACCATCTTCAACCGTTCCAGCAGAGGAGTTTCGGAAACAAACGAGGGCACCGAATTTCTGACTCAGGCCCGCCAGCTGTATCAGCAGTACGAGCTGATGATGGAAAAATACCTGGAGCCCGGAGGGATCCGGAGAAAATTCTGCGTTTCGGCCCAGCACTATTCCTTTGCAGTCAACGCCTTTGTGGAAACCGTCAAGCGGTTTGACCTGCTGAAATACGAATATGCCATACGGGAGACCAGAACCTTTGACGTGATTCTGGATGTAGGAACCTCCCGCAGCGAGATCGGAATCCTTTACCGCAACGATTTCAACAGAAAAATGCTGGAAAAGTACTTCCGGGACTACGATCTTGTCTTTACCCCTCTGGTAAAGTGCAGTCCCTATGTGTATATTTCCCGCCAGCATCCGCTGGCGCAGCAGAAGCAGATCACGCTGGAGCAGCTGGAACCGTACCCGTGTCTCGCCTTTGAGCAGGGGGAAAACGGGTCCCTGTTTATGGCGGAGGAGCTGCTCAGCGACCGGGAATATGCCAGAATCATCCGGGCCTGCGACCGGGCCACCATGCTGAACCTCATGACCGGTCTGAACGCCTATACCCTTTGCTCCGGAATCATCTGTCAGGAGCTGAACGGGGATGATTTTGTGGCCATTCCTTTTGCGGCCCCGGAGGGAAGCATTTCCGCCGAAATGGAAATCGGCTATCTCACCAGGAAGCATTCCGTGCTCAGCGAGCTGGGAGAAGCTTATCTGGAGGAGATGAAGCGGTATCTCGGCGGCCAGGAGGCCCTGGTCATAACGGTCCCGGAGGCGGGCTCTTCGCCAAAATCATGAGAAAGGCGGCAGAAAAATAATACTCGCTTAACAGGCCCTCCGGAGGGTATAATACAGAGGATAAGGTTTTTGAACAGGAGGTATAATCGAAATGGAATACGGTGTTGCAGAAAAATTAAAGGAAAAATCAAAGCTGGCTTACCTTCGGGAGGCAGGTCAGAAGAACCTGCTTCTGTGCTGGGAATCTGAGGTAGTCAAAAAAGACGGACAGGACGTGCTGCTGATCGTCAACGCAGCCACCCGCTACTGTACCGTGCTTACTGATCTGGAAGAGGTGGAATGGCTGGATCTCAGACACACCATTGAAAAAGGCGTAAAGGATGCCATCCGGGGAGCAGGCATTCCGGATCTGTTTATCAACACATATTACGAAAACGCCGGAGAGGCGGAGCTTACGGTCCCTCACGGCGAGGATGCTGTGGAAGGCCTCCGCTATATCGCACAGGCCATCGAAGGCAGCAGTGCAGAAGAAAGCCTGGAGGAGCTGGTAAAGAAGCTGAACAGAGAGCTCTGCACCACTGCAGCTTTCCCGGCTTACGAGGGCTTTTATCCGGACGATATGTTCCGGGGTCAGATGAAATCACTGCTGGCCGGAGAAGAGCTGATACTGGAATACGCAAAGATGAAGGACGGCACGCTGATCCGCAAGGGAAAGCTGATTCTCCACCCGGAAAACGAGGGGGCTGTCATCGATATGACTTCCAGAGGGAAGTTAAACTGATGCCTGCCTGAATTGAACAGAATGAACAGCAGGAACAAGATGAACAGAATTATAAGAAATGCAGGGCCGGAGGATCTTGGGGCTATTGCGGCTGTGGAGGCGGAGTGCTTTCCTGCCGCAGAGGCGGCCACCCGGGAGGAGTTTGAAGAACGGCTGCGGTACTACGGCAATCACTTCTGGCTCATGTTTGAGGGTGAGAAGCTCATAGCCTTTGCCGACGGTTTTGTGACGGACCTTCCGGACCTTACGGATGAAATGTACGAGAACGCCGCCATGCACAATGAATCAGGGGCCTGGCAGATGATCTTCGGAGTCAATACCCTTCCAGCCTATCGGGGAAAGGGATATGCGGGAGAGCTGATCCGGCAGGCTATCCGGGATGCCGGGCAGCAGGGGCGAAAAGGTCTTGTGCTGACCTGCAAGGAGCATCTGCTGGACTGGTACGGCTCCTTCGGCTTTGAAAACGAGGGAGTTTCGGAGCAGTCCGTTCACGGAGGCGCCCGCTGGTATCAGATGCGGCTGACCTTTTCGTGACCGCCGGAAAACAGGAAAAGAAGCATGTCAGGGAGGAGACGCCATGCTCAGCGATTTTGATCTCAATCCCCTGGTGGCCCCTCTGCAGCAGTGGTACCGGGAAAATGCCCGGGATCTCCCGTGGCGCAAAGACCGCAATCCGTACCATATCTGGGTTTCGGAGATTATGCTGCAGCAGACCAGAGTGGAGGCCGTAAAGCCGTATTATGAGCGGTTTCTGCGGGAGCTTCCCGATGTCAGGGCCCTGGCCCAGTGCCCGGAAGACCGTTATCTGAAGCTCTGGGAAGGGCTTGGGTATTACAGCAGGGTCCGCAACCTCAGCGCTGCGGCAAAGCAGGTAATGGAACAGTATAACGGAATCATTCCGGATACCTATGATGAGCTGAGAAAGCTGAAGGGCATCGGAACCTATACGGCAGGAGCCATTGCATCCAGCGCTTTCGGGCAGCCGGTGCCGGCGGTGGACGGAAATGTGCTCCGGGTCATTTCCAGAGTTACGGGAGATGATTCCGACATTATGAAGGAGTCCGTCCGGCGGTATATGGGGCAGCGCCTCAGGGAGCTGATGGAACGCCGGGAGGAACCCCGTCCGGATCCGTATATTTTCAATCAGGCCCTTATGGAGCTTGGGGCGGTGGTCTGCGTGCCCGGGGGACCGCCTTTGTGCGGACAATGTCCCTGGATGGAATTCTGCGAAGCCCGTAAGCAGGACAGGATTCATCTTCTCCCGGTCAAAAAGAAGGCGAAGGACCGCCGCATCGAGAAGCGGACCGTGTTTGTTCTGCAAAACGGCTCAAAGGCGGCCATCCGGAGAAGACCCGAGCAGGGCCTTCTTGCAGGTCTTTATGAGCTTCCAAACTGCGAAGGGCACCTCAGTCAGGAGGAGGCCCTGCAGTATATCAGCAGTCTGGGCTGCGAGCCTCTGCGGATCCGGGAGCTGCCGGAGGCAAAGCACATCTTTTCTCATGTGGAGTGGCATATGAAGGGCTACGGCATTCTCCTGGGAGAGCCGGAGCCGGGACCCGGCGCTGCAGAAGGCAAGGAAGCACCCCTTCTCTTTGTGGAAAGCCAGGAGGCTGCAGAAAAGTACGCCATACCGGGAGCCTTTTCACGGTATGTGAAATATCTGGGAATCCAGACCGGAATCGAAAAAGATAAATAACAGCGGCTGCCCGCAGCCGTACCGCAGGAACTGCCCCCGGAGGGCAGTTCTTTTTATAAGATAAAAAA
>JBJFFZ010000063.1:0-2583 GCA_051892195.1 Anaerovoracaceae bacterium | reverse complement strand
AAAACGGCCCCTCCGAACCTGAGGACAGAGCTTCTGTCCCGCGGTGTCGGCGGAGCCGTCGTCTTTTTTTACAGTAAATTCAGATAGTGAGTTCCTGTTACTTCTTTTTCCAGATCTTAAGGGTTTTTATAAGCTTCTGCTTGCTGTCGTCAGAAAGCCCGGAAATCAGGCTCATCAGTTCGTTGTCCAGGGCAGATGCTTCGTACTCGGGCTCCAGCTGACCCACCAGAGAGTCCAGAGAAATGTTCATCAGTTTCGCATAATAAATCAGAATGCGAAGCGACATGGCCGTCCGGTTGTTTTCTACATTGCTGATGTAACCCGGAGTTACATTGAGGGCCTTTGCAACGTCTGCCTGTGTCAGCTTCATTTTGATTCTGAGCTCCTTGATGCGGGCTCCGTAATTCTCGCGATCGTTCATTTTTTATAAATCTCCATTTCCAACAGCTTGTATTTCGCAGCAGAATTTTCATTGCAGAACTCACTCTTTGCCTGCTGACCAATCATGAAGATGCTATCATAATTCTTAGGTTGGTGCAATGAAAAACATGAAAATTAATTGAATTCCGGGGAATATTTCGCGGATTACGAGCCGGGGCCCGGCCCCGGAGGCATTGGCTGCGTCCAGATGGGCTGCAGCCGTTTTTCTTTTTTCGGGCAAAAAAACAGCTTTGCTATAACCTCAGGTTATATTCTGTTATAGATACAGGATATTTCCCTTTAACATACTATGGTAGTATACTTTACCCATCGCAAGTCAGAAAAGTAAGGAACAGAGCACGAATTCAGGGAACAGAGGACCCGGTCCCCGGGCCCGGCGCTCTGCTCCGGCTGCTGCCAGGCAGCAGACGGGAGGTGAAGAAAAATGATTGAACTGAAAAATATCAGCAAGCAGTACGGGGAGGGGCCGGATCCCTTCTTTGCGCTGAAGGATGTGAATCTCACTATAGAAAAAGGAAGCATCTGCGGAATCATCGGTCTGTCCGGCGCAGGAAAATCCACGCTGGTGCGGTGCATCAATCTGCTGGAGCGGCCCACCACAGGCTCGGTTCTCCTTCACGGGACGGACCTCACCGCCCTGAAAGGAAGACAGCTGCGGCAGGCCAGGAGAAACATGGGCATGATCTTTCAGCAGTTTCAGCTGTTTGATTCCAGAACCGTGTTTGAAAACGTGGCTTTTCCACTGCGATATACGGGCATGAAAAAGCCGGAAATCAGGGAAAAGGTTCAGGGTCTCCTGAAGCTGGTGGACCTGGCAGACAGGGAAAGAGCCTATCCGTCGGAGCTGTCGGGAGGACAGAAGCAGCGGGTGGCCATCGCCCGGGCCCTTGCCACGGATCCGGAGGTACTTCTCAGCGATGAGGCCACCAGCGCTCTGGACCCGCAGAACACAAAAGCCATCCTCAGCCTTCTGAAGAAGCTGAACCGGGAGCTTGGAATCACGGTGGTGGTCATCACCCATGAAATGGAGGTCATCAAGGAGATCTGCGATGATGTGGTGGTGATGGAAAAGGGCCGGATCGCAGAGCACAACGATGTGTTTTCCATCTTTGCAGACCCGGCAAGTCCGGTGACCCGGAGATTCGTGGAAAGCACCGGCAATCTGTCGAAGATTTACGAAATGATCGAGGAAAAGGATCCGTTTGTAAAGATCCTTCCGGGACAGTACATCGTCCGGTTCCGCTATCGTCACAGGACAAGTGCGGAGGCACTTGTATCCATGCTTTCAAGAAAATGGGAACTGGATATCAACATTATTTTCGGTGATATTGAGGTGGTATCCGGAAGTCCTCTGGGAGGTCTGGTGTCCATTATCAGCGGGAGTCAGAGCAATATTAAGGAAGCCATGGATTATCTCAGATCCATCGGCGTAGGAGTGGAGGTGATTCAGGATGGAAGAGCTGCTGTATAAGGTGATTCCAAACGTTGTGGAAAAAAAGGAGGACTTTTTTCAGGCCATATGGGATACGCTGCTGATGGCCGGCTGGGCCGGCGCCTTTATCATTCTGTTCGGCATGATGGTGGGCATCCTTCTTACCGTCACAAGAAGCGGCGGAATTCTTCCCCGGCCGGTAGTCTTTCAGACCCTGGATAAAACAGTCAATCTGTTCCGCTCCATTCCCTTTGTCATTCTGCTGGCAGGGCTCATGCCCCTGAGCAGGCTGATTATGGGAAGCGCCATCGGCGTGAAGGGGGCCATCGTTCCCCTGATTATCGGAGCCGTGCCTTTTTATTCGCGGCAGGTGGAAACAGCCCTTGCGGAGCTGGATCCGGGAAAAATCGAAGCTGCCCAGTCCATGGGATGCAGCATTCCGGGCCTGATCTTCCGGGTGTACCTTAAGGAAAGCATTTCCTCCCTGGCCAGAGGCACCACCATTACCCTCATCAGCCTCTTCGGCCTCATCGCCATGGCGGGAGCCGTAGGCGCAGGAGGACTGGGGGACTTTGCCATCCGGTACGGCCATGACAGAAATCAGACCGATGTGACCTGGGTGACCATCATCGTAATGGTGATCATCGTGTCCCTGGTGCAGATCGCAGGAAACTACACAGCAAAAAAGAGCCGCCACTGAGGCGGCCGGG
>JBJFFZ010000062.1:0-3764 GCA_051892195.1 Anaerovoracaceae bacterium | reverse complement strand
AGGAGGATGAATATGTTTCCAAAAGTGGTGCAGGTAATCCCATATAGAGACTATAAAGTGGATGTGTATTTCGAGGATGGAAAAATAGTTTGTTATGACGCAAATCCTCTTTTAGAAAAAAAGGGGTTTGAACGATTAAAGGACATTAATTTTTTTATGAATGCATGCACAATACTAAATGATTCATTAGCCTGGGATGTGACTGGAACCAGAGATGAAAGCAAATGCCTGGATTTGGATCCGGATATGCTGTATGAATTAGAAAATGTAAAGGAAAAAATTGCGTAAATTTTGCTCGAATACTTTTTAAAAAATGCTCCGGTACCGGTGCACGAATGAACAACCCCGCCTGGCTGATTCCAACGAATCGGTCCGGCGGGTTTTCTTTTGCCTTTGTCAGAGGACGGCGGCTCCTGCCGCCCCATGCAGGTTGCTGCAGAGCAGCAGATTTTGCAGAAATTTTACATAGTCTGCACGATTCCACGGTAGAAGCAGAGGCTGGACGGTGATAAAACTATGAATTGAAAAGTGATTGTAAATGAGAGGTATAAATGACACCGTGAGGTACTGCATGATTAGAAAACGGATGGTTCCATGGCTCATTGAATGCCTGAGCCGTCTGGAACCAAAGGAAGATGATTCGGAGAGAGGAACGCAGATTATGGAAAATGAAAAAGAATGGGAAGAAGAGCAGGAGCCAGTTTCCTGTATGATGAACCGGGAACTGTCCTGGCTGAAGTTTAATGAGCGGGTGCTGAATGAGGCCGGAAACCCGAAAGTCCCTCTGGCAGAGAGACTGACTTTTGTTTCTATTTATCAGTCAAATCTGGATGAGTTCTACAGTGTAAGGGTGGGAACTCTGATGGATCAGATGGAGTCCACGAAAGTGATCCGTGAAAATAAAACCTATATGACGAGCAGGGAGCAGGTGGAAGCGATTCTGAAAGCTACCAGAACGCTGGATCTGAAAAAGGAGAAGGTTTTTGAGCAGCTTATGGGAGAACTGGAGCCGCAGGGTATCCACCTGATTAATTTCAGCAGGCTTTCGGAGGCGGAAGGGGGCCGTCTGGAAGGTTATTTTGACAGCGAGATCGCGCCGTATCTTTCCGCAATGATCGTCAGCAAGCAGCAGCCATTTCCGTTTTTAAAAAACAAGGATATTTATGCGGTGGCCCTGCTGGCGTCAAAAAGCGGAAAGACAAAGCCTGCAATTATTCCGTGCAGCAACAACGTATTTCCGCGACTGATCGAAATACCTACAAGACCCGGAACCTTTATGCTTTCGGAGGAGCTGATCCTTCATTTCCTGCCGAAGCTGTTTAAAAAATATGAAGTAAAGGAAAAATCTCTGATCCGCGTAATAAGAAATGCGGATATTGATACGGAGACTGCGGCGGATGAGGATCTGGATTACAGAGAGTCCATGAAAAATCTCATCCGGAAGAGAAAACGGATGAATCCTGTGAAGGTTGAGTTTTCGCGGGAACTGGACAAGAAGCTCATAAGCTCCATCTGTAAGACACTTCATGTGGAGAAGGAGTATGTCTTCCGGTACGGTGTTCCTCTGGATATGTCTTTCGTATCATCTATTCAGGCATATCTGAAAAAGAACGGCCAGGAGGAGCTTTTCTACCGGAAAAGAACTCCGGCAATGACGGCACAGCTGGATCACAAAAAAGAAATGATACCGCAGATTATGGAAAAGGATGTGCTGCTCTCTTATCCGTATGAAAGCATCAAGCCTTTTATCAATCTGCTGAATGAAGCTGCCAGAGATGATACGGTGGTATCCATCAAGATGACGCTGTATCGCCTTGCAAACAAGAGCCAGATTGTCCATGCGCTGGTGGAGGCTGCGGAAAACGGAAAAGAAGTTGTTGTTATGGTAGAGCTTCGGGCCCGGTTTGATGAAGAAAGCAATATTTCCTATTCCACAATTCTGGAGGAGGCAGGCTGCCGGGTGATTTACGGGCTGCAGGGCTACAAGGTTCACTCAAAGCTCTGCCTGATCACCAGAAAAACCGGGGAAGGATTATCCTATATAACCCAGATCGGCACAGGAAACTACAATGAAAAGACGGCAGGCCTGTATACAGACCTGTCCCTGATCACCGCAGATCAGCAGATCGGAAAGGAAGCTGCAGAAGTATTTTCGTCTCTGCTTCTGGGAGAGCTGGTGGAGAAAACGGAATATCTGCTGGTGGCTCCGAAATGCCTTCAGAACAGAGTCCTTGACATGATTGATGAGGAAATTAAACAGGTAAAAAATGGGAATGAAGGATACATAGGGATCAAGATAAATTCCCTGACAGATAAAGTGATCATGGAAAAGCTCATAGAAGCGTCTCAGGCAGGCGTAAGAATCGAGATGATCGTAAGAGGCATCTGCTGCCTGATTCCCGGGGTGAAAGGTCTCACAGAAAATATTACCGTTGTCAGCATTGTGGGCCGTTTTCTTGAGCACTCCAGAATTTACCGGTTCGGAACAAAAGACCGGGAGCGCGTTTATATTTCTTCTGCAGATTTTATGACACGAAATACGCTGCGCAGAGTGGAAGTGGCGGCTCCGGTTCTGGATGCGGGACTGAGGGAGCGTGTGGACCGGATGTTTGATACGATGATGCAGGACGATGAAAAGGGAAAGGTTCTGACAGCAGAAGGACTCTATGAAGACCGCAGCATCCATGAAACGAAAATTAATTCCCAGGAGCTGTTTTATTCAGAAGCATGCGGCAGATCAGAAGAAAGGGAGCAGGTGAAGTAGCTATGAACGATGTATTGGAGATCCTTTTCGGATTATTTGGAGGACTGGCAGTATTCCTCTTTGGAATGAATATGATGAGTGACTGTCTGCAGAAGGCTGCCGGAGAACGAATGAAAAGCATTCTTGCGCTTCTGACGAAAAACCCGGTCATGGGAGTACTTGCAGGAGCTCTGACAACGGCGGTGCTGCAGAGCAGCAGTGCAACAACCGTCATGGCCATCGGTTTTGTCAGCGCGGGACTTATGAGTCTGCCCCAGGCCATCAGTATTATTCTGGGAGCCAATATCGGCACTACCATGACGGCGCAGATTATTGCCTTTAAACTGAGCGATTATATTTATGTGATCATATTCATTGGCTTTGCCATCAGCTTTATATTGAAATCCGAAAAAGCAAGAAATATCGGCCAGACGATCTTTGCATTCGGACTGCTGTTTCTCGGCATTGAAACCATGGGAAGTGTGATGAAGCCTCTTGCGTCCAGTCCTGTGTTTACCGACATGATTGCAAAAGTGGCGGATATTCCTGTCTTAGGTGTGGCTGTGGGCACACTGATGACGCTGGTGGTTCAGAGCAGCAGCGCCACCATTGCAGTGCTTCAGAATTTTGCATCTCAGCCCGGACCGGACGGTGTGTCAAGCATGCTGGGGTTAGCGGGAGCCATTCCGATCCTTCTGGGAGACAACATCGGAACAACGATTACAGCGCTGCTGGCAAGCATCGGACAGTCAAAGGATGCCAAGAGAACTGCAGCGGCTCACTGCATCTTCAATATTTCCGGATGTCTGCTGTTTATCTGGTTTGTAAAGCCGTATGCAATGCTGATTCAGTATATTTCTCCGAAAGGACCGGAGATTGAAGTGATTTCAAGACAGATTGCCAATGCACATACATGCTTCAACGTGACTATGACCATTCTCTGGATTCCTCTGATCTGGCTTATGGTGAAAATCGTAATGAAAATTATTCCTGAAGGAAACAGGAAACTGTTTCTCAATTC
>JBJFFZ010000061.1:0-15655 GCA_051892195.1 Anaerovoracaceae bacterium | reverse complement strand
CGGTCCAGGATGGTGCCTTCGCCGAAGATGGAGTGGCGGATGCGCTGGCCGGGCTGCAGCAGCTCCGGGCCGCCGGAGGCATTCTGAAGACGGGCATCGGAGTTTTGGATCGAACGGCGGGCGTCTGCAATGAGGCCTTCGCGCAGGGGCTTTACATAGGAGATGCAGCCCGGGTCCATGTCCAGTACAAAGCGGGACGGATACCTGGGAGATCCGTCCAGATTGCGGCCTTCTGCGCCGGAAAGGAACAGCTGCTGCTCTGCTCTTGTGACGGCTACGAAGGCCAGGCGCCGTTCTTCTTCCATGCCCGGCAGGGTGCGGACCTTGCGGGAAGGAAAGATGCCTTCGTTCATGCCGCACAGAAATACCACGGGAAATTCCAGGCCTTTGGCTGCATGCACCGTCATAAGCTTTACCTTATCCTTTGCTTCTGCCGTGTCACTGTTGGAAAACAGAGCAACATGGGAGAGATAGTGCTCCAGGCCGGTTTCTTCGCCGCAGCCGGTTTCGTATTCATAGACGGACTGTTTCAGCTCTGCCAGGTTGTCCAGGCGTTCCTGGCTGCCTTCGGTGCGCAGCATGGCCTCATAGCCGCTGTCGTCCAGAATCCCGGAAAGGACCTCGGATACAGGTCTGCCCTCGAAGCCTGCGCTGTACCGTTCCACCAGGTCAATAAACTGCTGTGCCCGGGTGCCTTTAAAAACCGGTTCCTCCACCGACAGGCAAAGGGCCTGATACAGGGTGCAGTTCTGTTCCTCTGCCACATCTGTAAGATATTTGATCCGCCGCTGCCCGATGTTCCGCTTTGGTGTGTTTGCCACCCGCAGAAAGGAGAGATCGTCCTTATAGGCAATCATCCTGAGATAGGACAGGGCATCCTTGATCTCGGCTCTGCCGAAAAACTGGACACCGCTGTATATGGTATACGGAATCTCCGCCTTCAGCAGGGCTTCCTCCACTGCCCGGGTCACATAATGGGCCCGGTAAAGAATACAGATCCTGCGGTATTCGGTTCCTTCCTCATGAAGCCTTCCGATGCTTTCGGCAATCCACTGTCCTTCCGTTTCTGCGTTCTCCGCAGAATAGTACTGTACCTTTGGGCCCGGCTCCAGAACAGGAATCAGATCCTTGGGAATCCTGGCCTGATTTCTGCTGATCAGGGAATTTGCCGCCTGCAGGATCTGGGGGGTGGACCGGTAGTTTTCCATCATCATGATGGTCTTTACACCGGAAAACTTCTTGTCAAAGTCAAGAAGATACCGCACATCTGCGCCCCGCCAGGTGTAGATGGTCTGATCCGGGTCTCCCACAATAAACAGGTTCCTGTGATATCCGCACAAAACCTCCATAAGGGCATACTGGGGCGGGTCGATGTCCTGAAATTCATCGATCATGATATACTCCAGCCGCTTCTGCCACTTCAGACGGATTTCCTCATGCTCCTGAAAGATGTACAGGGAAAACTTGATGAGATCATTGTAATCCAGTCCAAAACACTTTTTTTCCTGATAGAGATATCCGTAAAAGATAATATCCTTTGGGGTCCGGGCCTCCAGATACTTCTGATGCAGCACGTCCAGCGACATATGAATCATATCCAGATAGTACTCCGGCCGTTCTGCAAGCTTGATCATCTCGATCATGTCCCTGGCCCGGGAAAAGCTCATATCCCGCAGGGTCAGACCCCGCTCCTCATAGATGATCCGCAGCATGGCGTCGATATCGGAATTGTCCAGCACCAGAAAGGATTTCGGATACTGGACCGCATGGCTGTCCTCCTGCAGAATGGACACGCAGAACCCGTGAAAGGTGTTGATATAGCCGGTATCGTTGTCTCCGGTGAGATTGTGGATGCGCTGGCGCATCTCATTTGCGGACTTGTTTGTGAATGTGACGCAGAGAATATTTCCCGGCAGGATTCCGATTTCATTTACAAGATAGGCAAAACGGGCTGCCAGAGCCCGGGTCTTGCCGGACCCGGCACCTGCGATGACACGGATCATTCCTTCGGTGCTTGTCACAGCCTCCCGCTGTGCTTCATTGAGTTCCTCCATATACTGTTCCATGGCTTTTCCTCTACTTCTCCGCCCTGCGCTTCAGCGTGCTGAGATACGCCTTCTGCTCCGGCGTGATCCGGCGGCTTTCCCTTGCCTTCTGGATGGTCTTGTTATGGACCCACACAGAAAGCCGCTCCTCCTGCAGGTAAGGGATCACCGTATCCCACTGCTTTGCAAGAGCCGTGGCAAAGAACCAGGCGATCATCATGTTTACATAATACTCTTCGGAATCCACCGACCCGGGGATTTCCAGATAAGACGGATCGTAGTCCTCATCCAGAAAATGGGTCATAAGCATTTCCATACCGAACCTGCAGGTGTACACATGGGAGGACCGGGTCCACCGGCGGATTTCCCCCAGCAGCGCCTTCCGGTTTTTCTTAAAGACCTTTGGGGACATAATGTCACAGACCGCCCAGTTGTCCACAAAAGGCAGAAATGCATCCAGGGCCCGGATGCAGGCCTCAAAGTCCTTCATTTCCGAGATCAGAAGGCCGTGCAGCATGTTTTCATCGTAGTACACATGGGGCAGTTCCCCGAGAAATTCCTGAATCTCAGGATCCTTTGCCAGCTTCTTTGCGAGAGCCCTGACCTGGGGAACCCGGACCCCTATGACCCGCTCCCGGTCCACCCCCGGAATCAGCTTCCCCTGAAAATCCGCGTATGCCTTGTCCTGCAGCTCAAACAGCTGTTTCTGAATCTCCATAATGCCACCTCCCCGGGGCTTTTCCTGCCCTTCTTCCCAGTCTCATGGTTCTGCTCCGATTATAGCAAACATATGTTTGCCGGTCAACGAAAAAACGCACGAGCCTCCTTCGGCCCGTGCGCCTTTTCATGATATATAATATGTTTTTCGGAAGAACATTGTTATCCTATTTCCACGGAAAATTCACCAGTCCGATAATATAGATCCCTGCGATGATCACCGGCACCACAAACCGGAACAGCGGCTTCATCCACGGGCGGATCTTCAGACCCTTGCCTGCATTGGCCTCCGCCACAAAGTTATCCCAGCCCCAGCCGAAGCTGTTGGTGCAGAACAGAGCAAACACCAGAGAGCCCAGAGGAAGAATGTTTGTACTGACAATAAAGTCCCAGAAATCCAGAAATGCGGTTCCTTCTGCAAATGGCTGGAAATGAATGACACTGTACCCCAATGCCGTAGTAACCGCCATGCATGCCACGACTGCTCCGCAGACAAGACAGCCCTTCGGGCGGCTCCATCCGGTCTTTTCGCGAACGGCAGCAAGAATTGCTTCAAACACCGCCAGTACCGTGGAAAACGCGGCAAATACCATAAACAGGAAGAACAGGGTTCCCCAGAAGCGTCCCCCTTCCATGTTGTTGAAAACCGAAACCATCGTATCAAACAGGAGCGACGGCCCTGCCGTCACCTCAAGATCGTACGTATAGCATGCCGGGAAAATCACCAGCCCTGCAATAAGGGCAACAAAGGTATCTAAAAAGATCACATTGACGGACTCACCCAGCAGGGAGCGGGACTTGTCGATGTAGCTTCCGAAGATGGCCACACCGCCCATGCCCACAGACAGGGTGAAGAATGCCTGATTCATGGCATTTACCACAACCTGAAGGGTAATCTTTGAAAAGTCCGGCAGCAGATAAAACCTGAGGCCGGTGGCCGCTCCGCTTAAGGTGCAGCTGTGAATGGCGAGGATCACAATCAGAACAAGAAGAATGCTCATCATGTACTTTGTAATCCGTTCCAGTCCCCCCTGCAGGTTGAAGCAGAGAACCGCAAAGCCCAGGACAACGGCAGTCAGCATGCCTGCCACGTTCACCGCAGGAGCGGTGATCATTCCCCCGAAGCTCAGGGATTCGTAATTTCCTGTAAGGAATTTTACAAAATAATAGATAATCCAGCCGCAGACCACTGTATAAAAGGCCATGAGGCATAAATTTCCCAAAAGTCCGATCCAGCCGTGAATATGCCATTTGTGTCCCGGCTTTTCCAGCTTTGGATAGATGCCCACAATGCTTGCCTGGGATGCTCTTCCCAGGGCAAATTCCATGGTCATGCACGGAAGCCCCAGCACCAGAAGGCAGAGGATGTAAATCAGAACAAAGCCGCCCCCTCCGGACTGTCCCACCATCCAGGGGAACTTCCAGATGTTCCCGCAGCCGATGGCACATCCGGCAGCGAGAAAAATAAAGCCCATGCGGCTTCCCAGTCGCTCTCTTTCCATAAACAATCTCCTTTTTTACAACGTTTCTTTCATTATATTATTGACCTGTTCATTTGTAAAATCGATAATATCATGCTATACTATCGAAAAATCCGATAGAACAGAAACGAAAGGAGATTCTATGGATATCAATGTTCTGAAGACCTTTGCAGCCGTCTGCGAATACGCGGGCTTTTCCGCAGCGGCAGAAAAGCTGGGCTACTCCCAGTCCACCGTTTCCTCTCAGATCCGTCAGCTGGAAAAGGAGCTGGACACGGTTCTGCTGGACCGGATCCGCCACGGCACGGCGGTAACCTCTCAGGGGGCGGTTGTTCTTGAGCACGCAGTGGAGATTCTGTCCCTCTATCAGAAGATGAAAGAAGCGGTTCATCAGAAGGAGGAAATCACCGGTGAAATCCGGCTTGCCATGGCGGACTCCATCTGCCACCGCTATTTTACGGACGACTATCTGGAATTTCATAACCTTTATCCGGGAATTTCCCTGAAAATCGTGGCAGCCGATACGAAACAGATGTTTGACATGCTCCGCAGAAACGAAGTGGACATCGTCTTTACCCTGGACAGTCACATCTATGACTCGGAGTTTGTCTGCTGCGGCGAATCCGTGGTGGAAACCCATTTTGCGGCGTCAGTCCATCACCCTCTGGCCGGGTCAGCTTCCCTTTCTCTGCAGGAAATCACAGATCAGCCCTTCTGCCTCACAGAGCGGGATATGAGCTACCGCCACCTTCTGGACCAGCACCTTGCATCCTGCTTTTTAGAGATCCACCCGGTCCTTGAAATCGGCAACCCGGAGCAGATCTGCAGCCTTCTGAAAAACAGCGGGCTTGTTTCCTTTCTGCCCGATTATGTGACGGAGCCCTTTGTAAAGGAAGGAAGTCTCCTCCGTCTGCCGGTGGCCGACTGTTCCATCCGCGTGTGGACCCAGATCCTGATCCACCGCAGCAAATGGCTCTCCCCGGCCATGAAAGCCCTGATTGATTATTACTGCGAGATAATAAAAAAAGGATGATACTGCACAACACAATATCATCCTGAAAATGGTGGGCGCTATAGGGCTCGAACCTATGACCCTCTGCTTGTAAGGCAGATGCTCTCCCAGCTGAGCTAAGCGCCCGGATATGTACCGTTTCCCGAAACGGGAAACGCTTTTATGGAGCTGGCGAAGAGAATCGAACTCCCAACCTGCTGATTACAAATCAGCTGCTCTACCGTTGAGCCACGCCAGCGCAATTCGCACTACGAGAATTGATTATAGCAGCGATTGCGCGTCTTTGCAAGAGAAAAATGAAAATAGCGAAAAAATTTTTTCCGCAGCCAGAGGCTGCGTCCCCCGACTGCGGATTTATTCGTCTTTTTTATCAGCGGAAATTCACCGGATCATTCATTTTTCTGCAGGATTTCTGCCTGCGATTTATCTTTCGGCATGCTGATTTTCCAGCAGCTTTTCGATGCTTACCAGCTTTACGCACAGCACAAAGGCAGCAGCCGCCTGCTTCATCTCCTCCGGAGACGGGAAGGACGGTGCAATCCGGATGTTGGAATCCTGAGGATCCTTTCCGTACGGGAAGGTGGCGCCTGCAGGAGTCAGAACAACCCCCAGCTCTTTGCACTTTGCAACAATGGCCTTTGCGCAGCCGGCAAGAGCATCAAAGGAAATAAAGTATCCGCCCTTCGGCCGCGTCCAGGAGCCGATATCAAGTCCTGAAAGCTCCCTGTCCAGAGTGTCCAGTACTGCCTCAAACTTCGGCCGCAGCAGCTCTGCCTGCTTTTTCATATGCTCCTTCATGCCGTCGATCCCTCCGAAGAACCGGGAATGACGCAGCTGGTTGATCTTATCGTGTCCGATGGTCTGAACCGTCATGATATTCAGGATATTCTGAATGTTTGTGATGGAAGAGCCAAGAGCCGCCACACCGGACCCCGGGAAAGTCACCTTTGAGGTAGATGCAAAGATCATGACCATGTCCGGATTTCCTGCCTTTTCGCACTCCGCAAGAATATTGAGCACGTGATCCTGATCATCCTCGTAAAGATGATGGATGCAGTAGGCGTTGTCCCAGTAAATCCTGAAATCCTCTGCTGCAGGATGCAGATTTGCAAACCGTCTCACCACTTCATCAGAATAGCTGACCCCGGTAGGGTTGGAATAAACAGGAACACACCAGATACCCTTTACGGCGCTGTCGTTGTTCACATACTGCTCCACCACATCCATATCCGGTCCGTCGCTCTTCATAGGGACATTGATCATCTGGATGCCGAACTGCTCCAGAATCTTGAAATGACGGTCATAGCCCGGAACCGGACAGAGGAACTTCACTTCCGGAAGCTGGTTCCACGGAGTTGATCCGTTGACCCCCAGGCATACAGAACGGACGATGGCATCGTACATCAGGTTGAGACTGGAATTTCCGCCTACGATTACATTGTCCTTCGGAAGCCCCATCATATCTGCCATGAGATACCGGCATTCCCCGATGCCGTCCAGATCTCCGTAATTTCTCGTATCGTTTCCAAGCACAGTATTCATATCGGAGCTGCTGTTGCATACATCCAGCATGGGCATGGAAAGAACCAGCTGTTCCGGACCCGGCTTTCCACGGGCCATATTGAGCTGAAGACCCTTTGCCGCTTCCTTCGCAAACTGCTTCTCCAGCGTTTCCTTTTCTTCCAGAAGCTCCGCTGCTGTCATCTCTGTATATTTCTTCATCCGTACTTCTCCTTTGATGTAACTCTCTTTTTTTGCATGAACACTCCGCCGGAAACACAGTACCTGCGCAAAAGCCCCGGCCGCAGAAAAATACGCGCCGCAGCTCTTTGTTCTACAATCAATCTGTCAATTATACATAATACCACAGGTTTGCAGAAAACCTGTGGTATTTTTTGTATCTTTCTAATGTTTTTTTATTGTTTCAGCCCGGGCCCGGGCTGCCCCCATGCCTTACTGAAAACCGGGATTCCGGCGGTCGCGGTCTTTTTGTCCGTAGTACCTTGCCTTCTCCTGGTACATTCGTTCGTCGGCAGCTTTTTCCATTCCGCGCAGATCCAGCTCAGGAAACTCTCTGCGGCTCACATAACCGCAGGAGACAGACAGACTCTGTACGGTCTCGCCGGACCATTCCTGCAGTGCCTCTTCAAAATTCTGTCTGACTGCAGTCAGCTCCTCCTCCGTTGTATAGATAACTGCAGCAAATTCGTCGCCTCCCAGCCGGTAAACCTTTCCGTAAGGGCCGAAGCAGCGCTGCATGCACATGGCCGCACCAAGCAGCAGCTCATCCCCCGCCCCGTGGCCCAGGGTGTCATTGACCGCCTTAAGTCCGTTTACATCTACGGACACAAGGACGAAATTCTCCTTCAGCGGCTCCTGCGCGCTGTGCAGCAGGTCGTTCTCGTAAGCCCTGCGGTTGCTGCAGCCCGTCAGCTGGTCGGTGTTGGATTCCATAATGAGCGCTTCTTCCTTGCGCTTTTCCTCGTCGATGTTCTGGGTCGCGCAGATCACCTTGTTCACCCGCTGCTGCGGATCCCTGCTGATGGAAATAAAGGACATCCGCACCCACCCCACGTGCTTTCCTATGAGGTCCATGGAGATCACCTTCCGGTCCTTCATGCGTTCTGCCAGAGTCGTCAGATCGGAAAACTGCAGGCTCTGCTGCAGATACGGTTCTGTGATGGAGTCATTTATGACAGCCTGCATGCAGACGTCCGCATGGGTGCTGCCTGCCCTTCTCGCCGCTTCCCTGACGGTATCCGGAGCTGCATACTCCCGGTAGGAATTATTCTCCAGATCGATGAGGTGCATGCTGAAATAGATGCCGGACATGGAGGTGAGAATCATGAGCTGCTCCATTTTGTCTCTTCGCATGTTAAGAAGATTGTGAATCACCATAAGCAGGGCGGTGCATGCGATGATGAGACATAACACAATCATCAGAACGGGAATCAGGCTCTCTCTGTTTCTTGCAGAAATATCCTGCACTACCCCGATGATAAACTCATCAAATTTCATAACAGAACAGATGCTGTTTTTTCCGTTGACCGCAGAGCGGACGTGGTATACGGTATTTTTCTTCAGTTCCTCCGAACGGATCCCCAGGTTCTTCAGTTCAAAGGTGTCCGTCTCCGCAGTAGTCCCGAGAATCTCCTCCGTGGATGCATCCGCCACAAAGAGATCCACATTCTCATAAACCGGTATGCCCTTCACCACATTGGAAAGCTTGTTGTCTTCCAGCTCTGCCAGCATGCGCACCGGTGCAATGCCCACCTGAATCATCCGCGTTCCGTCCTTGTTCCAGGTGATGGCGTACATCATCTCCTTGCCTTCGGCGGTGTTGGGCTCCACATCCTGGCACATGGACAAAGACCGGTCGGAAAGCATGGGCTTAAAATAGCTCATCTGCTCTCCTGAATCAAAGCTGTAGCCATAATACTGTGGACATGTTCCGGAATAAATGGTCCCTGTTTCATCGAACAGATGAATCTCGTCGATGGACATCAGAGCCGCTATTTTTTTCTGCTCCTCCACATCGTACTCGGCTTCCGGATGATGGTCCAGCATATATGCAACAGTGCGGGCGCGGATCATATACTCCTCCTTCAGAGATTCAAGCAGCGCCTCCTCATCAGCCTTGTTTTTCACCATGACATCAAAGAGCTGATTCAGCAGTACCTCATTGGTTTTTTCCGCATTCCGCTCGTTATTGTAGTGCAGCACAAGACAGGTGAAAACCACCAGCAGCACAGCAAACGTCACAACCATTACGACAATTTTTCCAAACCGTAAACCTCTTTTTTCGTCCTTCATCGGTCAGATCTCCTTTAACACGGACGTCAGCTCCCCTGACCCGTACAGACCCCGACCCGCATCCCCATGCGCGGATCATTTCCTTGTATTTTAACACAGTAAAGAACAAAATACAATCTGAACAAAACATTCCCTTGAAAATGACCCTCTGCAGGATTATACTTGAAAGATAGGGCAGCTTGCAGCGAAGCAGGCTGCCCGGTCACGGTGGACCGGGGGCACCACTTTTCATCGTGTAAAAAAATCATAACACCAGAAGATCCGATTCTCTGTTGTTCTGATCAGCATCTGCCGGGCAGATGCAGGCGCTTCTATTCATTCAGGAAGGGAGGCGTGCGTCATGATCAGAGTCAATGGAGAATTTTTTGATTATTCGGAGATTTCACTGAAGGATTTTTTAAGGGAGCACAACTATCATCCCGCAAGAATCGCAGTGGAAGTAAATGAAGAAATCATTCCAAAGAGCACCTACGAATCATTCGTTCTAAAAGACAATGATGTGGTGGAAATCGTAAGCTTTGTAGGCGGAGGCTGAGATCTTCGAATACAGAATCCGTTAACACGCGCGCCCCTGCGCGCATACCCGAATACAGGGATCAGAGGTACCCCATATGGAAAATAAAGACACTTTTACTCTGGGAGGAAAAACCTTTTCCTCCCGGTTCATTCTCGGCTCCGGCAAGTACTCCATGGAGCTGATCAAAGCGGCTGTGGAAAACGCAGGAGCTGAGATCATTACCCTGGCTGTGCGCCGGACCAATACAAAAGATACAGAAAACATTCTTGATTACATTCCTGACCATGTGACCCTGCTGCCCAACACCTCCGGCGCAAGAAATGCAGACGAGGCGGTGCGCATCGCCCGCATGGCCCGGGAGCTTGGGTGCGGTGACTTTGTAAAGGTGGAAATCATGCAGGACAGCAAATATCTCCTTCCGGAGAACCACGAAACCGTCCGGGCCACGCAGATTCTGGCCGACGAAGGCTTTGTGGTGCTGCCCTACATGTACCCGGACCTCAATGTAGCCCGTCAGCTGCAGCGGGCAGGGGCCGCGGCCGTTATGCCCCTGGCATCCCCCATCGGCTCCAACAAAGGGCTTGCAACCAGGGATTTCATCCAGATTCTCATCGACGAAATCGATCTGCCGATTATCGTGGACGCAGGCATCGGTCGGCCGTCCCAGGCATGCGAGGCCATGGAAATGGGAGCCGCTGCCATCATGTCAAACACAGCCATTGCAACAGCGAGAGACATTCCGGCCATGGCCGGCGCCTTCCGGCAGGCCATTGAAGCAGGACGGGCAGCGTACCTTGCAGGTCTGGGCAGGGTGCTGGAGCGGGGCGCCTCTGCCTCCGATCCGCTGACAGGCTTTCTTCGGGACTGAGAGGTGAACCGCAATGAGTGAAAACCAGTTTTTCGTGGACTCCCACAGGCTGAGCGCCGGGGCCCTGGCAAAAAAACACCGCCTGGAGCAGGATCCTGCAAGCCGCAGCAATCATATGGAATACGTGAATGGAATGGAACAGATCCAGTCTGACATTATGGAAAAGGTTCTGTATGAAATGGAACACTATGATTACAACGCCTGCACCACGGAGGATGTCATCCGGGCTCTGGAATCGGACCGCTGTACCGTAGAAGACCTGAAGGCACTGCTTTCTCCTGCAGCAGCTCCGCTGCTGGAGCAGATGGCGGCAAAGGCAAAAGCCCTCACCAGCAGGCATTTCGGCAATACCGTATATATTTTTACTCCCCTGTACATTGCCAACTACTGTGAAAATTACTGCATCTACTGCGGCTTCAACTGCTATAACGATATCCGGCGAAAAAAGCTGACCACGGAAGAAATCGAAAAGGAAATGAAGGTCATTGCAGATTCCGGAATTGAAGAAATCCTCATGCTCACCGGAGAAAGCCGCTCCATGAGCAGCGTGGAATACATCGGAGAAGCGTGCAGGCTTGCTTCCCGGTATTTTAAAAATGTGGGCCTTGAGATTTACCCCGTAAACAGCAGCGAGTACCGGTATCTTCACCAGTGCGGCGCAGACTACATCACTGTTTTTCAGGAGACCTATGATGCTTCAAAATATGAGACGCTTCATCTGATGGGACACAAGCGCGTGTTCCCGTACCGCTTTGATGCCCAGGAGCGGGCACTGATGGGCGGCATGCGGGGGGTAGGCTTTTCCGCCCTGCTCGGTCTTTCCGACTTTCGAAAGGACGCACTGGCCACTGCCCTGCATGTCTACTACCTTCAGAGAAAATACCCTCATGCAGAGTTTTCCCTGTCCTGTCCCCGCCTCCGGCCCATTATCAACAACGACCGGATCACGCCGCAGGATGTCCGCGAAAAGGAGCTGTGCCAGATTCTCTGCGCCTACCGCATTTTCCTTCCCTTTGCAGGCATTACAGTTTCTTCCAGAGAACAGAAGCATTTCCGGGACGGCATCGTAAAGATTGCGGCCACAAAGGTTTCTGCAGGTGTTTCCACCGGTATCGGAGATCACGAGGATAAATATCAGGGAAAGGAATCGGAAGATGCAGGAGATGAGCAGTTTGAAATATCCGATTCCAGAAGCTTTGATGAAATGTACCACGATATCACAAAGGAAGGCCTTCAGCCGGTGTTAAACGACTATGTTTACGTATGATGCAGCGGACGGCGGCTTCCGCGCGCCTGACGGAAGGATAAAAATCTGTATCACCAGCAGACAGCTTCTGACAGGAACGGCGGATTATACGGACAGGGTCCGCAGTCAGATACTGCAGCGTCTTTCACTGATCGGGGATCTTCATCTGGCAGATGCTGTGATCCTGCGGGAAAAGGATCTGTCCGTACAGCAGTACAGAGAGCTTGCGCAGGCTGCATCCGATTTGTGCAGGCAAAAGCACCTGCCTTTGATTCTTCATGGATTTTCAGAGGTGGCGGCTGCTTTTCCCCCGTCTTTGCCGCTGCATCTGAGCATGCCGGATTTTCTGAAGTTAAAGAGAAAAGAAAAGGAAGGGCTCAGCTCCCCTGCTGCCTTTGCGTTTCTCGGTGTGTCCACTCATACTCTGGAAGAGGCCGTTTTGGCCCAGAAGCTTGGAGCATCCTATATCACTGCCAGTCATATTTTCCCCACGGCATGCAAGCAGGGGCTCCCGCCCCGGGGACTTGCATACCTTCGGGAGGTCTGCACCGCCGTTTCCATTCCGGTATTTGCCCTGGGAGGAATCCACCCGGAGAATATGGACGCCTGTTTTGCCGCAGGTGCGGCAGGAGTCTGCATGATGTCCGAATATTTCAGCAGCCGCAAACCGGGACAGCAGATCTTATTGCAGGAGGAATATGCCAGAAAGGAACCATAGATAATAATGATAAATGGTGAATTTGAACGATATGAACGCCAGATGCTTTTTCGGGGATTTGGACCGGACAGTCAGAAAAAGCTGAAAAATGCAAAGGTGCTGGTGGCGGGCGCCGGAGGACTGGGCAGTCCTGTTTTGCAGTACCTTACCGGCGCAGGCATTGGAACCATTGGAATCGCAGATGCGGACACCGTAAGCATCTCCAATCTGCACAGACAGATCCTTCATCCGGAAGCCCACCTGGGAATGAATAAAGCGGAATCGGCGGCGGTTCAGTTGAAAAAGCTGAACAGCCAGACGGATCTCAGGGTCCACGCAGAAATGATCACGGAGGACAACGGGGAACGGATGCTTGCTGCGTATGATTTCATTGTGATCTGTGTGGATAATTTTGAATCGAGATTTCTGATCAGCGATCTGTGTGTAAAGCTGAAAAAACCGTTCTGCAACGGGGAAATTGTGGAAATGCACGGTCAGGTTATGACGTATGTTCCAGGTCAGGGTCCGTGCTATCGGTGCATTTTTGAGGAGGCTCCGGAGGCTGGCACGGTGCCTGTGAGCAGCCAGGTGGGGGTTGTGGGACCTGTCTGCGGAATCATAGGAAGCATCCAGGCCGCAGAGGTACTGAAATATTTCACCGGAGCCGGAAGCCTTCTTACAGGAAAGATCCTGACCTTTGACGGGCTTTCCATGACAGGCCGCACTGCAGGCTTTCCGAACGTATCCCCCATCTGCAGGGCCTGCAGACCATCCTCAGCAGGCGGGGATTCTGACTGATCAGAATCCCCGTCATTTAAGCATACTCTGCCTTGAATTTTCATTCTGTTTTTCTTCTGTTTTCAAACAGATTCTGCAGAAGAATGCCGCCCATAATAAATACCAGGGCGATCAGCATTCTCAATTCCATTCTTTCCTTTAAAAAGACTGCTGACACCACAAGGGATAAAAACGGTGTCAGATACGCAAGATTTGCGATTTTGGCGGTATTTTCCGTGCCCTTCAGCGCCAGCGCCCACCACAGGTATGCCACTGCATCCGCAGCAACGCCCAGCCACAGGATTCCCAGCCACCGGACGCCCGTTACAGGAACCCAGGTTTCTGTCATAAGGCCTGACACCAGGGAGCAGACTGCCACCACCAGCCAACCGATCATCATAAAAATACTCTGGTTGTAATCTGCTTTTTTATTTAATACGGAAAACAATCCATAACAGGCTGCAGCAGTAATACAGCTGATCATCCCCAAAGCGGTGTTTCCATCAGCAGCCCTTCCGCCCCCGGCGGAAAGAATGACAATTCCCGCAAAGGAAGAAAGCATGGCTGCCCCTTTGATCAGGGTCAGTTTTTCCTTCAGAATGATACAGGAGAAAAGCACCAGCATCATGGGCCACAGATAGTTCAAAATACACGCTTCCTGAGAGGTCAGCTGCTGAAGACCGTAATAATAAAGAGCAGAGTACAAAAACAGACCGATAAATCCCAGTCCGGCCATAATCCCGTAATCCCTGACACAGAAATTTTTCATTTCCTTCACGGTACCTTTCTTAAGGTTGACCGCCAGCAGAAACAGAAAAGCAAGGAAGCTGCTGACGGACAATGCCTCCAGATTTGGAATGTCAGACAGCATGCTCTTAACCACAGCCGCCATGGTTGCCCAGATCAATACCGTTGATATTGCATATATATAACTCTTTCTCATACTCTTTTTCCTTCTCCCGCCTGCACGTTCGCTAAGCAGAGTATATAGAATCACCGGAATAAAATCCACTGTCTGCGGGGATTACGATTGTACTTTATGCGTTCCCTTCAGCCTGCATATCGGATGCCAGGCATCCGCCGCTGCAGGTTTTTTCCCTGAAACCCGTGAAAAACCTGCTTTCAGGCAGGAAAAAAGCGTGTCCCCCTTTCACAGAAGGACACGCTTTGCAATTTTTTCTGTATTCAGACAGGAATTACCGGGCAAAGACCTCAGGAACCCGGTCATCTGAAACGAATGCAGCTTTTTCAGTCATTATGTATTATTGTGAAGCCTCAGACAGATACTCTCTGATGCAATTGACGGTCAGCTCGTAATCCTGCTCCACCTGCTGAAAGATCCCTGCCGCATCCATGGGGATGGTTTCATTTTCTGCCCTGAGCAGCTCTGTCAACTCCGACACAGATGACAGAAGCCTGCTGAAGCTGAGGTTTGCGCATACACCCTTCAGCGTATGTGCGGCGCGAAATGCACCCTCTCTCTCCCCTTCCTTCATGGCAGAACACAATTCAGAAAAACTGCTGTCATCCAGAAACTTTGTAACGAATCTATGAATCAGATTATTATTCATCAGGCGTCTTTCCGCCTGCGCATAATCTCCGCCCAGGTTTTTGTAGCACTGTTCAATCGTCATACTCTTCTCCTCTTCAATTTGTAAAGCATCACTTACATTATATCTATAGGGCTTTTATGAGTCAAAAGAATTATGATGTATTTAATTTACAAGTTTGACGATTGACATTCAGCGCATGATTACTTACTCTTCAAATTCTGTCACTGGATTTTCCTGTCCATACTGATAAATAAAGAAAGCACCATCAGGCCGATTCCCGAGCCTACCATGATCCACCGCAGAGGGATCACATCTGCCAGGGGACCGAATACAGCCATTCCCACAGGTAAAAAACCGGAGTACATGGCGCCGAGAAGTCCGAACACCCGTCCCTGCACGGACATTTCCGCCTTTTCCTGAATCAGTGTGGTGGTGGCTGTCTGAACCATGGTGATGGCCACACCATAAAGAAGCATCAGCGCCAGGTACAGAACAAACTGCCTTGACAGTCCCATGCCGACAGCCAGCAGACCGAAGGCTGCAAGCCCGAAAGACATGGTTGCTGCGCGGCTCTTAAAGCCTCCCCATACACTCATAAGCAGCCCGCCGGCCACCATTCCAAGAAATCCGGTTAATTCTACTGCTGTCAGATACCAGTAGGTTTCTCCGTAAACACGGCTCACAAAGAGCTGGGACAGAAAACCTGCCGGTACGCACAGGAAAATGAACAGTCCGTAGACTGTAAGAACTTTTCCTATGAGCTTATCTGAAACAGTATACCGAATCCCTTCCTTCATATCCTCAAATACCGAAGCGCCTCTGTCTGCAGCAGGCTGACGGGGAATCATTACAGCCGAAAGCAGCCCGATGCCTGCAGCAGCAGTTGCAACATCAATGAGAAGCGTGGCCCCAAGGGTGCTTACCGTCAG
>JBJFFZ010000060.1:0-3822 GCA_051892195.1 Anaerovoracaceae bacterium | reverse complement strand
GGTATCCTTAATCATTTGTCAGATCTCCATTACCGCTGACAGGGATAGCCTCACCAAGATATGTCGGTGAAGGCTTGATGATACACATTGCCCAATCCTTGCACCTTGCCAGGGCTTCACGAAAATCCCGCATTGATTGACCTGCATACCTGTTCAGATCTGCGGATACCCCATAGGCTTCTATGCCAAGTTGTTCAGCAATATACAATGCACGGTACAGGTGATACTCCTGCGTTACGATAATCACTTTATCGGCTTCAAATATCTCCTTAGCCCGATATACGGTTTCGTACGTAGAGAAACCGGCGTGATCCATAAAAATATTCCCTGAAGGCACGCCGTTATCTATGGCATACTGCTTCATGGCACCTACTTCATCATAATCCTCTCGCCCGTGATCGCCACTCATCAACAGTTTCGGAGCTGCACCTGCCTGATACACCTCAAGCCCGCGCATCAGGCGGTCACGGAGCATATGACTGAGAGTTCCGTCATCACGAACCTGACAGCCAGGTACAACAATACAATCTATATTATCAACTTCTGCCGCTTCCTCAACCGATAAAATGTGCTCTCTGGCAACGGATTTTACATAACCGTTAATGATAAATAAAGTCGCGACTCCAATCACGGCGAGGCAGAGGAGTATCATAAATACTATTTTAAACTTCTTTTTCATCCAGTGTTCTCCTATAACGCGGAAATCATAATTCACAATGATGCTTCAGCACCATCATACAGCATCTTAAACAAATACACGTACCTTTCTTAGGTCAGGTTTGAAAATTTTTCATAGGATAGAGCTGCGAGAAGCGGGAAGCAGGAAGCAGGAAAAAGGGTCCGGCATCGCAGCGGCTGCCGGGGTGATGAGTTACCCCCGATATCCAGGACTTTTTCATGCAAAATAAAAAGCAGGTGATGAGCCGTGCATAAAAACAGGTGTGTCTTCATGCTTCACAAATTAAATAGGTGATGAGTTCCACTCATATAATAGCCATTTCTCATCTAAATCCGTTCCAAAACGCTCTAATACTCCATTTTTATCCATTTCTGCGAATTGACCATGCATGAGTTTTGCTTCTGAAAACAGAAAACTCATCACCTTCTCCAAAAAATGCATGAATTATTCCCCGTTTTTCAGGGCAACTCATTCCTCTCATAGAATTAAAGAAACCCATGCTGATTTGTAATGCAAACGCATTGAACAATCCTCAAGATACCTTCCAGCGAAGTGTTCCGCCTTCGCATTTCTATTAGATTCCGGCATATGCCAGCGGAAACTCATTTTAGGCATCACAATGTAAAGGAAACTTGACAAAAGAAAAATACCATGATAAAATTCGATTGTAAAGGAAACTTGTCACGAAGGTGGTGTTTTTTTTGAAGAACAACGTTGAACTATTACGAAAGGAGCGAGGTTTAAATCAGGATGATTTTGCAAAAGCCCTTCATGTTTCAAGGCAAACCATCAGCTCAATCGAAACAGAGAAATATAATCCCTCACTGGAGTTAGCTTTTGCAATATCAAATTATTTTGGTAAATGCATTGAAGAAATCTTTATCTATGAAAGAGGTGCAGAAAATGAAAAAAAGTAGTTTACTTACCGGGATCCTGTATGTGCTTTTCGGCGCAGTCTGTTTAATTGTTGCGCTGTGGACCGAGACAAAGCTGGATGGCATTTTATGGGGGCTTACCGGTGCAGGCTGCTGTCCCGGAATTATGATGATATGCAAATACTTCTATTGGAGTTCACCAAAGAATAAAGAACGATATGAAGAACGTCTGGAGAATGAACGCATCGAACAGCATGATGAATTAAAAACAAAAGTAAGAGATCAGGCCGGGAGATATACTTACAGCTTAGGACTTCTGGTTATTTCTTTCTCTATTCTGGTTTTCAGTATTCTCGGTGCATTGGAAGTTATTGATCATGCCCGTATGATTGTACTTTATCTCGGCGGATACCTGCTGTTTCAGGTTATCGCAGGAATTTTTATATTCAACAAGCTGATGCAAAAATACTAAGCACGGAAAGCCCCTTTCAGAATGAAAGGGGCTTTCCGTATATTTGTCCTGATCCACATTGGGAATCTCATGAAAAGAGGCGCAGCCGCGCCTCAGATTTAACGATAATCCACAAAAAAGGTGAGAAACCCTACGGTTTCTTCGCCTTCATTAATATACCGGTGTTCCCGGTCGGACTCAAAGCGGAAGGCCTCTGCAGCAGTGATGCTGCAGGCCATGTCCTCGGATTCGATGCGGAGACGGCCTTCTTTTACGAGAATATACTCCCGGGTCTTCTCTCCGTGGCCCCCGCTGGTGTACACCGCCCCGGGCTCAATCTCAATAAAGTAGATCTCCACGGACCCGTTGTCCTGAATCGGAAAGTAGGTATAGACCCGGTACTGCCCCTCCACCTCCTTGGTGGGAGCCAGCTGATCCCTGCGTACCAGATACGTATCCCGCTGAGGTGTCCGCACCAGATCCTCCAGGCTCACCCGCAGCCCGCTCATAATCTTTCCCAGCACGCCGATGGAAGGATTGGCATCCCCCCGCTCGATCTGCGCCAGCATACTTTTGCTGACACCGGTCTGCTCCGCCACCATATCCAGGCTCATCTTCTTTGACTTCCGGATCCGTTTCAGATTGATGGCAATATTATGCGAAAGGTACTCCAAAATAATCCCTCCTGTTCCGCCGAAGAATCCCCGAATTTCCTTTCAGACTGCGGCAGCTCCTGCTGCCGGACTGCAGCTGCAGCCGTCACCCCGGCATCCGCCCCGTCAGCTGAGCCGGACTACCAGGACACAGGACCCTGCATGCGGGCCACGAAATCCTCCATAATATCCGCAATCTTGATCTGCTGCGGACAGACCGCCTCGCAGCTTCTGCAGCCGATGCAGGCAGACGGACGCTTTTCCTTCGGAATCGCACCGATGCCCATGGAAGTAATAAACCCGTTCTGCAGCTTCAGTTCATTGTACATGAACATGAACTCCGGAATATCCAGCTCCTGCGGACAGTGAGAGGTGCAGTAACGGCAGGCCGTGCAAGGCAGCATATCATACATCTCGCCCGCAGCAGCGATGATGGCCTCCTGTTCCGCCTCCGTCAGCGGCTTATCCTCTTCAAATGTAGCGATATTTGCCTCAAGCTGGTCCATATTGGACATGCCGGAAAGAATCATCTTAATGTTCGGAATGGCCTGCAGGAACCGGAAAGCCCAGCCCGGCACCGTTTCCTCCGGACGAAGCTCCGCCAGCTTTGCCGTAGCCTCGTCGCTGAGCTTCGCCAGACGTCCCCCGCGCAGAGGTTCCATAACCCAGATCGGAATATTGTATTCGTTCAGAAGCTCCACCTTTTCTCTTGCTTCCTGCAGGATCCAGTCCAGATAGTTCAGCTGGATCTGGCAGAATTCCATCTCATCCCCGTAGGCCTCAAGAAATCTTCTCATCACATCCACTCTGGCATGAGCCGAGAACCCGATGTGGCGGATCTCCCCGGAAGCCTTCTTTTCCCTCATAAACTCCATAATGCCGTACTGCGGGTCAAGATACTGCTCGATATTCAGCTCGCATACATTGTGGAACATGTAAAAATCAAAGTAATCCAGCCCCGTCCGTTCCTTCTGCTCCGCAAAGATTTCCCGGATCTTCGGCATATTCTCCAGATCGTAGCCCGGGAACTTGTCAGCCACATAGTAGCTTTCTCTCGGATAGGCAGAAAGAACCCTGCCCATCACCACCTCAGACCGTCCGTTGTGGTATCCGTAGGCAGTGTCATAATAATTAATCCCGTGCTCCATGGCATAATCCACCATG
>JBJFFZ010000059.1:0-3825 GCA_051892195.1 Anaerovoracaceae bacterium | reverse complement strand
TCCTCGCCCTGACTCTCTGCCTCACAGGCGCAGCCATCCTGGCGGCGATCCTGTACCTGTTCCCGTGAACAGCCAGCGCCGGGCGGAGCCGGCAGGTATGGAGGGCCGCGGAGCGACCGGAGGAGGAACGCAACAAAAGAAACGGTCAGAGCCCGTTGTGCCACAGACAGCGCAGCGGATTCTGGCCGTATTTTATTTTTGTTCCTTACTGGCGGTCTCCCGCCTCTTCCTCCTGGATCCGGTCCGCCAGAAACCGCTGCTTGGACGGATACAGATGGGCGTACTGATAGGTCACAGAGATGCTCTCATGCCCCAGCCGGGCGGCGATTTCCATAGGGGAAAAGCCTTTCTCGATGAGATAAGCCACGTGGGAATGCCGCAGATCGTGAATCCGAATCCGCTTTACGCCCGCCTCCGCAGCGCCCCGGTCCATTTCCCGGTGCAGGGTAAACTTGTTGATTCCTTCAAACAGCCGGGACTCCGGCTGACAGTCGTAGAGCATGGAAAAATATTCTTCCAGCTCCTCGCACAGAAAGTCCGGCAGCTCAATGGTCCGGATACTCTTTTCCGTCTTGGGCTCCGTGATCACATCCTTCCCCCGGATCCGCTGCAGGGAACGGCAGACAGAAAGCTGCCGCATGGTCAGATCCACATCCTGCCGGCGCAGAGCCAGAAGCTCTCCTTCCCGCAGCCCGCACCAGTAAAGGAGCTCAAAGGCATAAAAGACCACCGGGCGCCCCCGCACAGCAGCCGAAAACTTCAGATACTCCTCCCGGGTCCAGAACATCATTTCCTTCGCCTTTCCCTTGCCGATCTTTGGAATCTGATCACAGGGATTCCTGGGCAGATCATAGAACCGGCAGGCGTGATGAAAGATTGCCGAAAGAAGATTCTGAATGGTCCGCAGATAGGTCTGCGAATACGGTTTTCCCGACGGATTCCGGGCTGTAAGAAGCTGATTCTGCCACTGGATTACATCTGTGGCCGTAATCCCCGACAGGCTCCGGTTCCCGAAAAAAGGAAGAATCTTGGTTCGAATCATATTCTCCCGTACATGCAGCGTGTTTGCCCGCAGCCGCGGGCCCACATCCTCCAGATAAATCTGGACAAACTGGGAAAATTTCATGGAAATATCCCGGCTTTTCTGCAAGAGAAACTGCCGTTCAAACTCCTGCGCAGCCCTTTTGGTGACAAATCCCCGCTTTCGTTTCTCCCGCCGGCATCCCTGCCAGTCCGTGTAGCGCACATAAACCGTCCAGGTTCCCCGGACAGAATCTTTTGAAACAGACATAATACTTCCTCCTTACGATTCTGCAGCGGTCACCCGCTGCCCAAGCTCATAAAACAGCGCCGTAATCACATAGGCGTTGAAATTCTGAATGTCGCTGCGACCGTTCATCAGACGGTCCAGCACGCTTTCCACATGCTCATACGAAAGCTTAAGAAATGCGTCCCGGACCTCCTCCCAGGGATACTCCCGGCGGCTGATGGACACGGTCCTGCGGGGCACACAGACCATGGCACAGACAATGCCGTAAATTTTCTGCAGAAGGGTTTCCGCCTCCGGGCCCATGCTCTTTGCATAGGACCGCAGCTCCTCAAGGCAGATATTGCCGGCAATCCGTTCCCGCATCATCCGGGTGCCCGCCGCCTCCGGCAGAGCCCGCACCTGATCTGATCTGATCTGATTTTTCTTAAACTGACTTATCTTAGACTGATTCTGATTGGATTGACTTCCCTTAGGCCGCCCCTCCGCCGCCCCCGGGACGTCCCGGAAAAAAGAACCGGGACCGTCCGCCATGTCGTCCGCGGGACCGTCCCACTGCCTGCCGGCATCCGGTTCCTGCGGGACACTGTCGGAACAGTCCCGTTTTCCTGCGCTCTGGGCGCCCCTGTTATCTGATTTTTCCCGGCCGGCCCGATCCGCCCGCACTTTTTTCGTGAGAATCTCCACATCCGGCCGTGCCTCCTGCAGCAGATCCAGATACAGGCTGTCGCACTTTCTGTCTGCCCGCAGCACATTCTGGCTGCGCCAGGATTCGATGTATGTAACAAGATCCTCATTGAGGATATCCACAAAGCCCCGTTCCTTCAGGGTGTGGAGGTCCGATTCCTCTGCCCGGCAGAGATTCAGCACCGAGTAAGCCTCTACTACCCCGTCATCGTCGGCATTGACCACCAGATGAAAGTAAAGGTTCTGGGAGGTCAGAGGCATCTTCAGAAACCTGGCACACTCCACAATTCTCCGGGATATCATTCTTCTGTCGCCCATGATCCACTACTTTCTGCACACTTCGTTGTAATAACTGCGATTGATCTTTCCTGCCATAACCAGAAGCTTCGGGTTTTCCTCCTTCATCTGGGCAGAGAGCTGGCGGATAATGGCATATCCCTTGGAACGGCTGCATCCCCAGTCCTCACAGATCTCATCCACACCTACATACACGGTCTGCTTGTTTTTCATAATAAATACTCCTTTCCTGCACAATTCAACAAAATAACTTACAAGGGTTATGTTTTTATTAAAATATATCATAATAAGTTTGTCAATCCACATTTTAAACACTTTTGCATTTATTCCAGATTTCCAAAAATTCTCAAATCAGAATCGCCGGAAGTTCATGGTAAAATCTACATGGTAATAAATTCAAAAAAGCAGTTCCAAAATACGGAACTGCATTGTACTCACAGGGGTTTGAAAGTATATGAAAAAGAAACCAGCGATGCCGCATACCACAGGAGAACGGCTTGCAGCAATCCGTTCAGCCCGGAATATTACAAAAAAAGACCTGGGAATCCAGTGCGGTTTCCCGGAAGCTTCTGCCGGCGTGCGGATCAGTCAGTATGAAACTGACCAGAAACGACCGAGGCCGAAAGGCCTGGCGCTCCTTGCAGAGCTTCTCGGAGTAGACGAAGCAGCTCTGCACAACGTCGATACCACCGATGACGAGCTTATGTTCCAGATTCTCTTTGACCTGGAGGACCGGGACCTGATGGAGCCCCAGACGGCTCATGGCAACATGATCCTGGCGCTGAAGCAGCCGGAAAGCGAGATGGAGGCTTTGGACCGCTACCGGGCCTACCGGAATTTCCTCAGCGACTGGAAGACCACAAAAGAAAAGCTGTCCGTCAAAGACACCGACGACCTTAAAACCATCGAAGAAAAAAAGACACAGTACTACCTGTGGAAGCGTTCCTACGCAAAAAACAGATCCAGCGGAGTTCTTGACTACAACCTCCTTCTGGAGCGGAAAAAAGAGTTGGAACAGGAGCTTGCCACCATCAACCGGCAGCTGGAACGGTTCACAGGAAAAACTGAAAAAGTGAAATAAAAAACAGAAAAAAACAGATCCTGCGACCATTTTGCGACCACAGAATCTGAAAAACCTGTCATTGCAGTGCATTCAGCCTTTCTGCAATTATCGTATCACAGTAATTGCACAGCAAAAAGCGCTCCGCAAGTGAATCGTTCTTCACCGTGCGAAGCGCTTTTTCTGTCCGATGACCCCTTTGTCGCCGGAAAATCTTTCGTTCATAAATCTGCCTTTCCTTATCTGAAGGTTCCGTAATACTCTTCAAACATTTCTTCGATCTTAGTTAACAGCTTCTTCATTTTCGTTTCTCCTTTCTGTCTGCCCTTCCGGTTTTTTAACGGAAGGTTCCGTAATACTCTTCAAACATTTCTTCAATCTTAGTTAACAGCTTCTTCATTTCCTTTTCTCCTTTCTGTCTGCTTCTTCGATTTCTTAACGGAAGGTTCCGTAATATTCTTCAAACATTTCTTCGATCTTAATTAAAAGCTTCTTCATTTTTCTGTTCTCCTTT
>JBJFFZ010000058.1:0-3964 GCA_051892195.1 Anaerovoracaceae bacterium | reverse complement strand
GCGCTGCTGCCCAGGATGGAGCCCCGGCCGATGACGTCCATGCCGTACAGCTGCCGGATGCTGTCCACTGCCGCATCCAGGCTTCTGTCCCGCTCCTTTTGCTCGTCCCGGAAAAAAGTCTGCTGGACGGCAGAGCCGTCGTCCACGTCGGTGAGGGCGATGCCAAGAAGCCGCAGGGGCTGCCCCTGCCGCCAGAGCTCGTCAAAAAGCCGGCAGGCCTCCTGATAGATTTCCTCCGTCACATCGGTTGGAGCAGAAAGCTTTTTCTGATGGGAGGAATTGCGAAAATCGCTGCTGCGGATGCTGACGGAAACGCAGCAGGCTTTCATGCCGTCGGCCCGCATCCGGGTGGTGACACTGTCCGCCAGGGCCAGCAGGATCTCGTGGGCGGTTCTGCGGTCCGTGACGTTTTCCGCCAGGGTGGTGGAGTTGCTGTAGCCCTTCAGGCCCTCGCTTTCGGCAGATACCGGTGAATCGTCCACCCCGTTGGCAAAGGCGTGGTACTGGGCCGCGGCCTTTCCGCCGATAATGGTCTGAAGCCGCGCCGGGTCTGTGCGGGCCAGGTCCCCAATGGTAAAGATATACGCATGTTCCAGCCGCCCGGCGGCTGCCCTTCCTACGGAAAACAGCTCCCGGACCGGAAGGGGCCACATTTTTTCCGGGATTTCCGCATGAAACAGGGTATGCACCCGGTCCGGCTTTTCAAAATCGCTGGCCATCTTGGCCAGAAGCTTGTTGGGGCCAATGCCTACGTTTACGGTAAACCCCAGCGTGTCCCGGATTTCATCCTTGATGCGGCAGGCAGCAGCCACCGGGTCCGGGTACAGCAGACCGGTACCGGTCATGTCCAGAAAGCACTCGTCGATGGAATATTTTTCCACAACTGGAGCGTATTTTCGGCAGATGTCCATAAAAGCCCTGGAATTTCGCTCATAAAGACGAAAATCCGGCCTGGCAAGCACCAGCTCCGGACATTTCCGCAGGGCCTGAGCCACCGGCTCTCCCGTTGTAATACCGTATTTCTTTGCGGGAATGGATTTTGCAAGAATCACGCCGGTGCGGTTGTCCCGATCCCCGCCTACGGCTGCGGGAATCTCCCGCAGATCCGGCTCCCCCCGGGCCACCCGGGCTGCAGCCTCCCAGGACAGAAAGGCGCTGTTTACATCGATATGAAAAATCAGCCGTTCCATAAACACGCTCCCTTCCGGGGGCTCTGCCCCCGCCGTCATCTGCGGCTGCAGATGCTCTACTGAAACACTTGCATTTTCCGGTCATTTTCTGAAAAAACAGACCTTTCTGCGCGTTAGTTACAGGTTGTCGATCTCATCGAGATTAAAAGCAAACTGAGGATTGCTGACGCTGGACCAGTGCATCAGAGAATTGGCAATGCATTCTTCGATCTCCCTTGCGGAGGAAAGTCCGCAGAATCCGTTCTTCTGGAGCTTTTCGCAATTCCTGCAGGTTTTTTCTTCTTCCATTTCTGTTAGTTCCTTTCCGTTTTCTTCCATAAATTTATACTGAAACGAATCGCTCTGGAAACTTCCATGCTATTGTACCACATCTTTCGGCAGCGGGCAGAGAAAATTTCCCGGTGAATAAAAATGTCTGAAAAACAGGGTTTTTCCTGTTTCACGCTTTTGTATGTTTCTTTTTTCTGCGGTTTGTATTAGAATTTCATATTATATAAGAATAATAAATAAAAGCCTGCCCCCTGGGCAGCGCAGAATGGAGCATATATTGAAGATTATTATTGCAGGCGGAGGAAAGGTCGGGGCCACACTGACAAAACAGCTTTCCGCCGAAGGACATGATCTGACGCTGATCGATTCCAGTCAGGCAGTTTTAGAGTCAACCATAGAAAAGTATGATGTGATGGCTGTAACCGGCAACTGTGCTGCCATGAGCACCCTTCTGAGCGCAGGGGTCATGGACGCAGATCTTCTGATTGCGGCTACAAGTGCCGATGAGATCAATCTTCTCTGCTGCACCACGGCTCACGGGCTCAGCCCGAAGATCCACACCATCGCCCGGATCAGAAACCCGGAGTACACAGATCAGATTTTGGCCATGCGGGATTATTTTGCTCTTTCCCTTACGGTCAATCCGGAAAAGCAGGCTGCCGTGGAGATCGAGCGGCTTCTGAAATTTCCGGGATTTCTCAAGCGGGATACCTTTGCAAAGGGCCGCGTGGAGATCGTGGAGCTGAAGATCGGAGGGGACAGCCGCCTGTGCAACTGTTCTCTGAAGGAGATGCACAGTATCATCAAATGCAGAGTCCTGGTGTGCGCCGTGCTGCGGGAGGGCGCAGCCTGCGCTCCGGACGGGGACTTTATCCTCCGGGAAGGGGACAGGATCTTTGTTACTGCGCCCACCAACAATCTTGCCACCCTCCTGAAAAATCTGAATATCATCACCCGCCGGGTAAACCGTGTCATCATCTGCGGCGGAAGCAGGATCGCCTTCTACCTTGCGGAGCGGCTGCTGAAAAGCGGCATCACGGTCCAGATCATTGAAAAGGATTATGCCACCTGCCTGAAGCTGGCGGAAATGCTGCCGGAGGCCTCCATCATCCACGGCGATGCCAGCGACCAGACCCTGCTGGAAAGCGAAGGCATCCGGGACTGCAGCGCCGTGGTCTCCCTGACAGGGATGGACGAGCTCAACATGGTCATTTCCCTGTTTGCCAACAGCTGCGGTGTTCCCCAGATCATCACGAAGCTGGGCCACTTCAGCAGCGGTCATATGACGGACGCACTGCCTCTGGGAAGCATCATCAGTCCAAAGGAGCTGTGCGCCGGCAACATCGTGCGGTATGTCCGGGCCATGCAGAATCAGACCGGGGCTGCCGTATCGGTACACTCTATCGCAGACGGCCAGATGGAAGCTACAGAATTTGTGGCCGACAGCACCACCCTGCATTGCGGAGAGCCTCTGAAGCAGCTGAAGCTGAAAAAGAATGTGCTGATCGTATGCATCACCCACGGCTCCCGGACCGACATTCCGAACGGAGATTCCTGCTTTTATGAAGGAGACACGGTTGTAGTGGTCAGCAGCAGCTTTGTGGTCCACAACCTGAACGAAATTTTTGCATAGGCTGCCGGGGCCCGGCCCCGGAAAAAGGCATCCTGACCGGATGCCCGGCCGTTTTTTCTGCAGAAAACATGACGAACGAATAAGAGAATAATGTTATGAATTATAAAATGGTAGGGCGCTTCTGCGCCCAGATCTTGACGGTGGAATGTTTTTTCATGATTCCGCCTCTGCTTATCAGCATATTTGACCATGAGCCTCAGGCTGTTTTCGGCTTCGGCATCACTATGGCCGCACTGGTGCCCGTGATTGCACTGCTCTTTGCTCTCTGTCGGGGTGCAAAGTCAGGATTCTACGCCAGAGAAGGCATGGTCTGCGTAGGTATCAGCTGGATCGCCATGGCCTTTGCCGGATCCTTTCCCTTCTGGCTTTCCGGAGAGATCCCGCACTATATCGATGCCCTGTTTGAGATCACGTCCGGGTTTACCACCACCGGGTGCTCCATCCTCAACGATATTGAAAGCCTGTCCCGGGGGATTCTTTTCTGGCGAAGCTTCAGTCACTGGCTGGGGGGAATGGGTGTGCTGGTATTTCTTCTTGCAATCGCACCCTTTGCCAAGGGCAGCGGCTACACCATGCATCTCATGCGGGCGGAAAGCCCGGGGCCTTCCTTCGGCAAGCTGGTGCCAAAGCTGAAAAAGACAGCTTCCCTGCTCTACCTGATCTATATCGGACTGACCCTGCTGGATCTGGTGCTGCTCCTGGTGGGACATATGCCTTTCTTTGATGCCGTTACTACAGCTTTTTCCACCGCAGGAACCGGCGGATTCGCCATCAAAAATGACAGTATGGCAGGCTACAGCCCGTACATTCAGAACGTCACCACGGTCTTTATGATCCTCTTCGGGGTCAACTTCAGCTGCTACTATATGCT
>JBJFFZ010000057.1:0-4020 GCA_051892195.1 Anaerovoracaceae bacterium | reverse complement strand
CTTGTCCAGCACCTGCTGGATTTTATCGTCCACATAGCTCTTGGAAACCAGCGGATCATCTGCAGACCCCGCATCCGCAGCGTAAACACTGCCTACTACCACACCTACTGTAAGAATCATCCCCAGCATAAATGTTAAAAATCGTTTCATTTTCCCTTTTCCTCCTTTTGTTTTCTGACAGCCGCAAGCTGCCGGCTCAGCATCCGGTCATTTTCCTTTGCCAGAGCCTTCATAACATCCGCCCGTTCCTTCAGACGGGTTCGGTATTGCTCCGGCTCCCGGCAGATATCCTCAAGAACCGATACAATCCGCTGACTGCTGATGCGCTCCGTGCGCACATCCCCGCAGTCCGGCATATCCAGCTCCTTCAGGTAATAATCGATCTTCGGATCGTAGATGATCCCCGCCATAGGTACATTCTGAACCGCCGCAAAAATCAGGGCATGAAGCCGCATGCTCAGCATCACATCGCATCGCCCTGCGATGCCCAGAATCTCCTCCGGAGAGTACCGCTCCGAAAGAACCACCGCAGGCTGCTTCATCCTTTCTGCAATTTTGCGGGAAGCCCCCACATCCTCCGGATACTGCATGGGAAGGAATACGATCTGACACCCCTTTTCCGCCATACAGTCGCAGGCCTCTGCGATCCTTCCGTAATAATCCTCCCCGTAGCGGGCCTTGCTCCACTTCCGCACAGACACGCAGATCCGCTGCTTTTCCGGACCGGCTGCTCCTGCAGCCCCAAGCAGAGCCTCCGCCTCTTCCGGGGCAATGCCCTCCAGCTGAAAAGCCGCATCGGCAGTCACATGAACCTCTTCGTTCTGCACGCCGATGCTCTGCAGGTCGTTGTACGACAGCTTTTCCCGCAGAGTGATGCAGTGAACCTTTTTCAGAACCATGCGCGTCAGCATGCGGTTGACCCTTCCGCTGACCGGGCCGATGCCGTTGGCATACAGCATGACCCGCTTTCGGAACAGACAGGCCGCCCGCAGCAGCCCCAGATAATACAGAAGAGACCGGGTGCTGGTTCCGTCCTGAAGCAGAGTTCCGCCGCCCAGAACGAAGACATCGCAGCGGCGCACCGCCCCCAGAGCCTCCTTCATGTTAAAGCGCGGAACAGCCTGAATCCCATATTGAGTTTCTGTAAATTCCGGATCCCGGCTCAGAGCCGTGAGGCTCAGATCATCCCCAAGCCTTCGAAAGCTTGTGACCATAGCTCTCAGAATTGCTTCATCCCCGCAATTCCCAAATCCGTGATATCCTGCAATCAGAATATTCACCATATGAATCACCTCTGGTGGTCATAGAACCAGATTCCCATGAGGACCGCTGCAAACATCCAGAACAGACTGGTCATCATTGGAACCTCAAAGATATTTTCAACCAAATTGTGCACGATTACACCGCACAGGCCTGCAAGGATCCCTGCAGACAGCTCCCTGGACACGGAGGTAGACGCATCCCTTACGGTACGCAGCCCGTTGATCACCACCGAATACATAAGAGCAAGGAATGCCCCAAGGCCCACCAGCCCCGCTTCTACCGCCGTCTTCAGCATATAGTTGTCCATATAGAAGGCTTCCGTGACCTGATTGCCTACAATAAATTTGATATCGTGGTTCATGGCTACGGCTCCGCCGAAATGACCGAGGCCCACACCCAGCACCGGGTAGTCCTTCAGAATTTCCAGTCCCGTAAGCCAGCGCACCAGTCTTCCTCCCCGCAGAGAGGACTCGATATATTCCGGACTGAGCATATAGGCGATTCTGCCTCCGATGCTCGGAACGAGAACCACTACCAGAAGCCCGCAGATCACACACGGAACAAGGAGCCTCTTGTCCTTTATGAGAACATAGACCCCTGCTGCAGCAATAAATCCCATCCAGGCGCCTCTGGAGAAGGTAAATGCCAGACTTGCGAGAATGCACAGGGTCATGCACCCGAACACCGCCTTCTGTTTCCAGCTTCTGCTGATGGCCATCAGAGATACGGACATAGGAGCCGCCAGAGTCAGCAGCGATCCGAAGGCATTTGGACTCGTAAAAATAGAGTAGACTCTCGTTCTCAGGCTGGCTTCGTTATGATCCGTCCAGCCCGCAGGCATTTCCACGCCGATGACATACTGGTAAACACCGTAAAGGGCCAGCAGCGCCACCACCGCAACAAAGAATGCCGTTATGGCCTTTGCGGAATCCTCCCCCTTTACCAGCTGAAGAACCACAAAATACCACAGCATGTACTGAACAATGGCCCGGAGTCCTTCCAGGGAAATGCTGAAATCCGGCGAATTAACCAGCAGGCAGAAAATCATCACGCCGATAAACATCACCAGCGGAGTGTCCAGAGGAGATGTTTTCAGCCGGAGATCCCTGCGGTCCGCCGTCCACTTGAAGACGCAGAGCAGAACCAGCGCAATCAGGAACAGCTCATCCCACACGCTGCCCAGACTTCCGCTGATTTTCCGCAGAAATACATCAATCACGCCATAGGACGCCAGAATCAGAACGGCAAGATCGTATTTCCGGCTGGCCAGCCAGCCCGCAGAAACCCGAACACCCTTTCCGAAAAGACTGTTGCTCAGATATTTTCCCTGTGTAAATGCTCTGCAGAGCAGAGACTCTTTCCAGCAATTTTTCAGAAAAGCGCCGCCCTTTTTCAGCACACCGAGCCTTGCGGCAGCACCGTGAATCCTTCCAAGAATCCGGTCAAAGAACCCGAAAACCTTCATGATCACCCGGTACGTTACGCTGCTGCGATAAAAGGGCTCCTTTTCTATATATTTTTTCAGCAGTACGCCCGTATTGCTGCTGCGCCAGCAGCTTCCGATCCCCGCTGCAAAGCGCTTCACCAGGCTTTCCTGCCACGCCCGGGACAGTCCTTCGCAGATGCGAAGCACCGCCGAAACAATGACACTGCTTCTGATTATTTCCATCATTATTCTGACTTCCATTCGATGCCGCGGATCACAGCCTTGGCCTCAACATTCTGCGTTTTCAGGATATAGTCATATCCTACCCGGATTTCCTGTCCCCCCAGCTTCAGAGTCACGCTGTTCGGGTCCAGCTTCTGCTTTGCCACAACCGTAATATCCTTCCAGATCGGGTGGGTACTCTCCACCGCAACACCGTCGGAATTAACGCCCACATAAGCCCCCGGCTGAACATCCACGCTGACAATTTCCGCCTCTGTATAGCTTCCGTTTGCAACCAGATGGTCTCCCACGTTGAGGTAATCCCCCATTTCAGGCGGCTGAAGTCTCGTAACAATGGTGGCATAGCAGTACATTTCCTCTCCTGCCGGCTGCACCCCTTCCTGTGCGGATCTGCCCTTCAGCACGTGAACCGCTCCGGCTGCCACAACCGCAATCACCAGAAGCAGCACCAGAAGATCCACCACATTGATGATTCCGAAGAGCTTCCCTTTCTCGTTTATAATCTTCATCTAAATACCTCCGTTTATGAGTTCTGTGTAAATTCTTTTATGTGTTTCCACCATGGACCGGACAGAAAACCGCCGGTTTGCGTCCTCATAAAATGCCTGGCCCATGCGGCTTCTCAGCTCATCCTGACTGCAGAGGAGCTCCACCTTTTCCGAAAAAGCCTCCGGGTCCCCCGCAGGCACGAGAAATCCTGTCACACCGTCCGTAATCATCTCCGGAATGCCTCCGACCCTGGTGGATACCGTAGCCGTGCCCATCCGGGCCCCTTCCAGCAGGGCATAAGGAAAGCCTTCCGAATAGGAGCTCAGGGTATTGACATCGATATACCGGTAAAAGCTGTTCATCACCACCGGGTTCCGGATCATGCCCGGCATGTGAATCCGGTTCTCAAGGCCCTTTTCCTTCCGGAATTTCTGGCACATATCCCACAGCTCCCCGTCTCCGAGAATGAGAAAATCAATATCCTCCCGGCGGGATGCCGTCAGCTCTGCTGACCTCAGAAAAACATCAAAGCCCTTGATGGCGTGCAGGCGCGCCGCAATTCCCACATATTTTTTTCCGGGCTCCTTTCGGACCCCCAC
>JBJFFZ010000056.1:1268-16373 GCA_051892195.1 Anaerovoracaceae bacterium | reverse complement strand
AACCGGTGAAAAATCCCGCAAAAATGAAATCCCCTGTGCCCTGCACAGACCGCAAAATAGACGGAAAGGGAGCCGATTCGGAAAAACAAACACTGCAATTTTTTTCGCAGCTGCATTTTTTACGTGTGCAGGGACATGTTTTCGTATATAATAGTAAGGATAACATGACAGGAGGACAGTTGTATGAATCATATAGATTTGCCTGGAAAGCTGAAGCTGATCCGGGAAGCCAATTTCAGAGAGCTTTATCATCAGTTTCTTTACCTGCACTGCAGAGACATTCTTGCAGAAATCGATTCGGAGTTTCTTTCTGAGGAGGATACAGGGCTGCTGGTTTACTGTTACATCGACGATGCGGCAGGGATCACCTACAGACCTCTGAAGGTTGCGCAGTATGACGGAGAGCATCTTACATACAGAGATCTCTCAGAGCAGCTGGAAAACTGCCTGCTCCGGTATCACAGCACCTTTATGAAGCAGGAGTACAAAATGGAGGATGGAGGCATCTTTGTCTTTGCCACAGTTCCGGATGCAGACCACGGATTCCTGAATCTCAACGGAGAGGACATCGACCTCGATCAGTTTGCAGAGATCGAAACGGATATCCGCAACACCTACGACCTGAACAATGATCCGACCAGAGAAATTCTGCGTTCAAAGCAGTTCAGCTACCTGGACCCGTACAGAAATCCGGCCCACCCGGATCAGGTCATGGTGGTTCTGTTCCGCCCGGATGTAAAGCCTCAGGGCGTATGGGTCCGCTGTGAATTTGAAGCAGAGGGCGAAATCTTCGGAACCCTTATGACGGAACCGAAGGAATACTTCCAGATAAAGCCGGGCACGGTCATGGGCTTTATTCCATACGGCGAAGGAGATGACATGGTTCTGATGGCAACCGGTCACACTTCCACAAGACTTACGACGGACTGATACAAATCACCCGTGACGGTTCCTGAGACAGGATACGGGCTGCCCGCAGCCCCCCGGGGGCCGGCACTTTGCGGTTCCTCCGGCAAGGGAATTTTCCCGGACACCGGGCCGGCCCTGCAGAAAAAAACGAAAAAGCGCAAAAGCGCAAACACCTTCAAAAAACAGAAATCAAAAAACAGAAACAGCGGTTCAGACAGGAGTTACCCCTGCCCGGACCGCTGTTTTTTTACTTCCAGCAGCATTTCAGGGCTGCGTAGATGTACTCATAGGCAAAGAAATAATCGTGCTCGCCTCCCTGGGCCAGAATCAGCTTAAGATTTGCGGGCCCCGCCGCCGTATCTTCCGTGCGGAAGATCTCCGTATGCCTTGCCATGGCTTCTGTCTGGCGGGTTACCCCCGGATATGCCATATCCAGCGTGCCTGTAGCGCAGTAGATCTGAAAATCCTCCGGCTTCATGCGGTTGCTGCGGACCGAGTCCGCAAGAAAACGGGCCGTTTCCTCCGGCTGATGCTCGCCTCCAAACCGCCCGCAGGCCCAGCAGTCGCCGCAGACAGGCATATAGATACGGAAGAACTGCGGCTCCCGGGCAAACACGTGCCAGGCGATGACAGCCCCCATGGAAAAGCCCGCAATGGCCCGATGCTCCCGGGACCGGGCAAAGCCCTCCGGCGTAATGGAATCTGCATAGGTCATATACATGCTTTCCACAGAAAACATGAGCTTTTTCAGCTCTTCGGGAAATTCCTCCGCCAGCTCCGCTTCCTCCCCCCGGTGCTTTTTGACATCCGCCTCAGGGTAGAAGCCTGGCGTTACAATGATCAGGGGCTGGATTTCCCCTCTGGCAATTCCGTGGTCGATGATATTTTTAAAATGAGAATTCTGCCCCTCACCCCAGAGAAATGTTTCCACCCCGCTCTTTGCTCCGTGAAGCAGATAGAGAATGTTGTAGCGGCGGTTCATATCCCGGCTGTCGTAGCCGTAGGGCGTGTAGACATATGCGTATTTGGTGCCGTATTTTCCGGAAGGGTAGGACAGACGGTGCACCTGTCCCTGTTTCTGCGCAGGGCGCAGCCGTTCCTCCGGAATCTGTTCGTATGTGTAATGATTCATAAAGAGCCTTTCCAGACCCCCGGATCACAGAATTTCTGATTCTGCGGGGTCTATTAATAATTAAACACGCCGAAGGACCATCCGTCAATATTATGAAGGAAAAACGGACCAACGAAGCAGCAGGTCCCTGCCTGCATCCCCGGCCGGGGATGAACCTGCGGCCAGAGGCCGCGGCACAAAAAAAATGCCCCTGTGATGTGAGAAAAAACGGTTTTATGATCCTTCAGTTACAAAAACGATTACATTTGAGGGAAAACAGTGGAAAATATAATTGTCTGTTGAACATATGGCAGTTGATTTCACTATTATTTGATACTACAATGTACAAAGGTGAATGAAATGGTGAGGTAAATGTATGAATTCCGTATTACAGGAAAAAAACAGTCAGAACTCCAGATGGCGCCGGTATATGCTGAACAGTCTCGGAATCGTGATTTTAGTGGAGATTACACTGGAGGTTATCTGGTATCTGATTTTTGGCATTGTATTTCAGGATTTTGAGCTTCCGTTTTTCAGGTATTTCCTTCATTATCCTGTTATATCGGCAGCCGTCAATATACCGGTCTGCTTTGCGGCAAGGTATCTGGAGGCGTCGAAAAAGTACAGCGAGCAGCAAAAGAACCGGATCGTGTGCGCCGCTCTTCTGATCGTAAGCCTGGAGGTGCAGTTCGTCCACGATGATCTGACGGCCCTGCTTCCGGCTCCCGTGATTGCCATCGTGGTGTCCATGATGCTGCTGGACCGCAAAATGGCTGTGGCGGAGCTTGTGATAGCCTTTGTGGTGACAGGGCTTACCACCATCAGGGCGGTGCACGATGATATCTATCATTCTGCTTCCGGGGCAGCCGCAAACTGTGTGGCTGCGTGGATTTTCAGTGTGGCAGCCTTTATCGTCATGGGGAGCCTGGCCAGGTATCAGTCTGATCAGATGAAGACCCTGCGGGCTGTACAGCGCCGCCAGACCAGGATGATGGAAGAGATGAAAATCGACCCGCTGACAGGGCTGTACAACCGCAAGACCTTTGATGAGACCGTCAGTGTCCGGATCAGAAGCATGATGGACTGGGAGAAAACAGGGGCGTATCCGGCCAATATGCCGGTGATGGCCATTCTTGATATCGACCTGTTCAAAAAGGTCAACGATACCTACGGGCATCTTCGGGGGGACGAGGTGCTGATGAATCTTTCCTCCTGCATGCGGACAAGAACGGCAGGAGTTGCCAGCGCCTTCCGCTACGGAGGGGAGGAGTTTGTCATCCTGTCGGACAAGATCAACATCGATCAGGTGGTAAAGCTGCTGGAGGATATCCGCTCCGATTTCAGCTCCATCCGTTACAGCTTTGCCCCGGGCATAAGAGTCACCGTCAGCGCAGGCATCGCCCAGCTGGCTCCGGGAATGAACGAAAAAACCTGGTTCGCTCTGGCGGACAGCGCCCTGTACAAGGCGAAGAAAACCGGCCGGGACAAGGTCGTGGTGCTCAAAGAAATGATATAGAATGATAAAAAACCGGCCCCGGGGCCGGTTTTTTCGCGTCTATTCCTGTGTGCCTGTCTGAGGCTCAGCGGTGCGCCGCTGGGCCTGAGCTGCAGCATCTGCATTGGCTGCCACAGTTGAGGCTGTCCGGGATGCGTTTCTGGCAGTAACTGTTCCTGCCTGAACCCCGGCCACTGCAGTGCGGAAGTCTGTAAAATCAGAATCGCCGATGTATGGCGAAACAAAATCGATATAAGAGGTGATCTGTTTGTATTCGGCTCTGCGGATCATGGTGGAGAATTCCCGGAACAGTGCAGCCTTGATGCCGTACTGATTGTCTGTCATAGCCGTGGAAATCTCGCTGTCAAGATCCACCCCGTGCTCCGCGGCGGCGGAGGCTGTGGTCATAAGCTTTTTCAGACCTTCCAGGTACTTCTGGGAAAGAAGGGTGGCTTCCGCATCCCGGAACGCATCATATACCTGCTCGGAAACCTGAATCTCATTGACCATACCGTCAATGGACTCCTGAAAAGCGCCGTCGGAGATGTCGTTCAGATTCTGCAGCTGCGCAACGGCTTCATCGGATTTCAGGGAGCCTTCTTTGTAGCTGCTCAGGATTCCGTCCGCTTCCGCCAGGAGGGAGGTGCGGATTCCTTCTACGAAGGCAGTGTCGAAAGAGTTTTCTTCACTCAGCTCCCTGCAGGTGCTGTAGTCCTGCTCCGCCAGAGCCTTTTCATAGGCATTGACGGGACTGAAATGGGTGAAGTAGATATATCCTCCTGCCAGAAGCAGAGCTGCCAGCAGCACAATAACCAGAACGGCGATCATCCATGTGGTGTGACGGCCTCTTCTGAAGGATGCGTTGCTGCGTACACTGCTGGAGTTGTAGTCAGGCAGCAGCTGAACGGTATTGTAGTTGTCCTTTTTTATCTGAAACATTGCTGTGATTCCTTCCTGCGGATCTTGTCCGATTTTTACTGTGAACAGAACATTTTATTCCTTGACTCTGACCCGGAACTGAATCCCCAGATCTTCGGCAATCTGCCGGCATGCCTGGATATCCTCCGGAGGGAGAACATCCACAACGGTGAAGGTGATCTCCGGGATCACGCCCCTGCAGCTTTTTGCAAAGCGGAGCATTTCCTCAAAGGCCCCTTCATAAACAGGCTGGCAGATGGCATTGTACTTCTCCGCAGTGGGAGCATTGAGGCTGATGGAAACTGCATCGATCCACGGAGCGATCTCCGGTAGAATCTCCCGCTGATTGATGAGGTTTCCCAGGCCGTTTGTATTGATGCGGGTCTTTACCCCGTAGTTTTCCTTGATGTAGCGGGCTGTGGCCGCAAGATTTTCCACGGCGCAGGTAGGTTCACCGTAACCGCAGAACACCAGCTCCGGATAATCCCTGAGGGGAAACTGTTCCAGCTCTCTGAGAATATCATCCATGGAAGGATCCTTCTCAAGCCAGAGATTTGTTGCTGTCCCCACAGAGTCACCGTTTTTGCGGATGCAGAAGGTGCACCTGCATGGACATTTATTTGTAAGATTGGCGTATGCAGAACCGCCGTATGCATAAAATATATCTGACATAAGCTGTTCCTTTCGTAAATTCTATTGTGTTTGCTGTTAAAACTATAATATAATATAAGGCAATGCTATCCTTTAGTCAAAGTAATTCTTTGAAAATTAAGAATAAGAAGTAAAGGAAATAATTGGTTATGAATAATATATTAATTCTTGTTGATGTTCAGAACGGTTTCGTAAAAACTCCCTATGCGGAGGAGTCCTTCGCAAGGATCTGCGACCTTCTGGAACGAAAGATTTTTGATACCGTTATCGCTACAAAATACTGGAATGAAGAGGGAAGCATCATCTGGCGCCTCATGGACTGGAAGGATCTCTGCACAGAAGAAGAGCAGGACCTCCGGCCGGAAATCAAACCCTACGTTGATTATATCACCACAAAAAACACCTATTCCAGCATGAACGACGAGATGATCAGCCTTCTGAAAAAGCTAAACAGCGGAGCCCTTCCGGAGCACGTCTTCGTTCTGGGATACGACACAGAGTGCTGTGTGCTGGCCACGGCAACGGATCTGTTTGAGCTGGGGGTCCGCCCTCTGGTTCTTACCCGGTACTGCGGCTCCCATGACGGGGAAAAGTACCAGCAGGCCGGCATCATCAGCATGGAGCATCTCATCGGACCGAGATTTCTCATCGATGAACGGCTTGAGACCCGCCAGGATGTAGAACGGATCGCCGCAGCCTGCAGATAGAAACACACCGGACAGGGACGGAAAGGAAACAGCGTTATGGAAAAACAGACAGTCACGATTTTCAGAACCAGAGGATACCGGGGATATGAAAACACCTACAGCCTGGAGCTTCTTGCCGGGGGCCAGGGCCTGCCGGTTTCTTCCGCAGAATATTATGTACCAAGAGGGTGGTCCCTGCTTCAGGATAAGGGGCAGACGGTGGCCCTGCGGTCAAAGACAGGAGAACTGATCCGGTACTTTATGGCAAATTCCGGCGATACACCGGGCGTCCGCCTGGCGGACGGGTCCGTGGTGTTCTTTAAGAAAGCAAAGGATAACGAGTAGAAAAAACAATGCCTGTACCCTCAGAGCTGTGAGGATACAGGCATTTTTCTGTTTTCCGATCGGTGCCCCCGGGACCGATTCACAGAAAACGCGTCCTTTAAACGATAATCGGATTCGGATCCGGCGGAAGCAGCCTTGTGGTATTGGTTGTGGCAACCGCCATAAGCCAGCCATCGGGATCGTAGACCTCCGCTGTGGCCACGATGACACGGCGGCCGATGCTGATTACCTTGGCCTTTACGGTAATGTACTCGCTTTTTTCTTCCACGGCCCGGATGAAGTTGACATCTATATCAACGGTTCCTACCGGGTCGCAGTCCACGGCGGCCCAGGAAAGAGCCCCTGCAGTGGCATCGATATAGTAGCAGATCATGCCTCCCTGGAGATTTCCGAATGGATTTCTCTGCCACGGGAGAATGTAATATTTCAGGATCAGCTCGTCATTTTCTGTATAATCCACAAACTCCATGCGGTAGATGTCCGCCCCTGCCTTTCCGTTGATCTCAGCATCGCGGTTTGTGATCTCCATCAGTTTCTGTTTCCGTTCTTCATGTGTCCAGCGCATGTTACCCTCCATCTGAATCATCTGAATCTTTTTTCTGATAGCCTATGAATTGATTGTAACAGAAAAAAGCAGTCCGGAAAATCAGTTTTCACAGACTGCTGTATTTTTGAACCTTTTTCAGGAAGAACCGGAAAACACCGGCTGCTTTTATTTTGGATTCAGTGCGTCCCGCAGCATCTTGCCCGGTCTGAAATAAGGAACGTTCGAAGCCGGGATGGTGATCTCAACCTCCGGATGGCGGGGATTTCTGCCGGGACGCGGTTCTGTACGGCGTACATCAAAGGTCCCGAAGCCCATAAGCTGAACCTTTTCACCCTGTTTCAGACAGGATTCCACACACTGTAAAAAAGAATTCAGAACAGCTTCCACCTCTTTCTGGGGGAGCTCTGTCTCATCCACCAGCTTCTGAATCAACGAGGATTTGTTCATTTACACATCTTTCCTTCCGCATTTTGCCTTTGCATACTTTTTCATATGACTACAAGAGTATTATATTATATAATAATAAGGAAAAAACACCCGAAACGGGTGAATGTATTTTTGTACCGCAAATTGTGACAGGAGCACTCGCCATGGCCAGACCCAAAAAAATCAACACCTCCGCGAAATATTTCAGCCCGCAGCTGAGCAGTCTGCGAAAGGAGCTCTGGGATTATCCCCTGACGTTTCTTGCGGCTCCTCCGGGAGCCGGAAAAACCGTGTTTGCGCAATCCATTCCCCAGGAAAAGGGGCTTGTGCGGATTCAGATCTACGATGGAGGACTCGGTATTCTTGAGCGAAGTCTCCGGGAGGCATTTCGCCCCTCCTGGCCCCACCTGGCCGATGCGGAGTGCGGCGGTCTGAATGATCTGGAAAAAAACCTGCAGGAAATCCGCAGCTCCGATGCGTTTATAAAAATAATCATCGAGGATATTCACCGGCTGGGAGAGGATGCCAAAGCTGCGGCTGTGACCCTCTGCCGCCTGGCGGCAGCAAGCAACGGACGGATTCGCTTTTTCATAACATCCAGAGTCCGCATCTGGGAATCTGCAAGCCGGGAGGTGGCAGCGGGAAATGTCCGGGTGATTCCGGCAAAAATGCTGTTTCTGGATAAGGAGGATATTGTCCGCTATATGCATGCCTGCGGAATCCGGGTGGACCGAAAGGAAGCGGGGGAGCTTGCCCGCATGACGGACGGATGGATGCTGGCGCTGCATTTTATGGTGCTTTCCTGGGCGGACCGGGGGTATCTGGAACTGAACTCCGATCTGGAGGAATATTTTTCCGGGCTGTGGGCGGAGCCCTCGTTTCTGCGGGAGCGGCAGTTTGCGCAGAAGCTGTGCCTGATGGAATCCTTTACCGCTCTGCAGGCCGCCCGGTTTACGGAGGAGCCGGATGCAGAGAAGATTCTGAAGGAAATGCAGCGGCAGCAGATGTTTCTGTTCTGGAATGAAGCGCGGGGCTGGTACGAGATGGGCAGCCTGTGGCGGCAGTATCTTCTGGAGGAGCTGGAACGAAGCATCACAAAGCAGGAGCGCAGGCGGCGGCTGACTCTGGCAGGAGATGTGCTGGCGGCAGAGGGACGCTATGTTCAGGCGGTGGGTTATTATTTTGAGGCGGAGGCCTTTCCTGAGATGATGATCTCCATTGAAAAGGGACAGCGGATCGGAAATGACGAGGAAAAACGGGAGCAGTACAGTGAGTACTACCGCAGGTGTCCAAGAGAGATCCGAAGCAGGTACCACCTGGCCATGCTGTATATGGCATGGGCGTTTTTCAATTCCGGGGAGCTGGAGCTGTACCGGGAGGCTTCGCTGGAATTTCTGGAGGATCTGGGGGCGGATCAGGAGCTTTCTGCGGAGCAGAAAAATTCTCTGCTCTGCGACTATTCCCTGTTCAAGGCTATGACGGACTATGAGGATCTTCGCAAGGTGCGCCAGGATTACGAAAATGCTCTGGCTGTTTTTGACGGCGTCAAGCGGACCCAGCATTCCGTGATTCCGAGGACCTTCGGATCGGCGTCACTGCTGAGCCTGTTTTTCAATCAGGGGAGCCTGGAGGAGACCCTGAGGCTTCTTGGCGAGATTTCAGAGACAGCTTCAGCCCTGATCGGAGGGGGCTGGGCGGGCATCAGCTACACGGCCCAGGCGGAGGCGGCCTTTCTGCGGCTGGATTTTGACCGGGCGGAGATCCTGATGGACTGCGCCCGAAGGGAGTGCCGGGAATATCCTGACCGGTCGGAGGGGGTGCAGCTTTGCATCGCGTTTCTTCAGGCCAGGATCAATTTTATGCGGGGAGAAAGCTACAACATGAAAAAATCCTCCGAGATGCGGTTTCTTCAGGGGGATGCAAAATGGGCTGCGGTTCTTGAGCCTGTGCGGGCGGCCTGTGACGACTGGGGACGGGCAAAGGCCGGCATAAAGGAGCTGGAATCGGAGTGGATCCTGAGCGGAAGAATCGAGGATTCCGGAATCCTGTACCCTGCTATTCCGTCCGCTTATCTCATCCATATGACGGTTCTTTTAGAAAGCAGAAAATATACGAAGCTTCTGAGCTGCGAGGAGCTGTTTTTCGGAAAGGAGCCTATCACCGGAAGTCCTGTGGTTCTGGAATCCGCTGCGGTGATGTTTGCCAGCGCGTGGTATGCCCTGGGGCTGCATCATTATGCCAGAGAGCGTCTGAAAACTGCTCTGGAGCTGGCGGAGGAGACCGGAAATCTGTATTCCCTGGTCTGCTATGGAGAGAATCTCGCGCCTCTGCTGCATTATTTCAGCAGTGAGCACGGGGATCTCATTCTCCGTCTGCAGAAGGAGATGAAAAAACACAGCAAACGGAAGGAGCAGTTCCGTAAAACCATGGGGCACAGTTCCCTGCCGGGACTCACGGCAAGGGAATCTCAGGTTGCCCTGTGCGCAGGCTCGGGAATGATCAACCGCGAGATTGCCCAGGAGCTGGGCATCAGCGAGAACACGGTGAAGACCACCCTGCAGAGGGTGTTTGCCAAGCTGGAAATCACATCCCGGCGTCAGATCGCCCAGAAGCTGGGGTCACAGCCGGAGGCTGTGCAGCTTATGAATGAACCGTAACCGATACGATATCATGTATCTGAGAAATAGAAAATGTTACTGTAAACCCAACATCTTGTTTTAAAAAAAAATCCTTTCCACCGAAAAAAGCTGAAAAGTGGTGGAATTCAAGGGTTTCGGACCTTACGGCCTGATTGTATAATCAGAAATACACGATTTGACATACAATATATTGTGGTATTTTAGTTGATAGTGAGGAATCTTCAACTAAATATGGGAAAAAAGGCATAGACATTTACCGTATGCTCTGTTAAAATAGGCCGTAGAGAACGGTAGCAATCTTTTATACATGGTTTGTTACTGTTTGTTTTTGAAAGATTTAGCTTTTAATTGTTATATTTTACTGAACCGGAGTGTCCGGGGCACCTGCCTGGCAGGTGTCATACGGGCGCTTATATAAGACGGGGGTCTTTATGAAGGTTATCAAGCGCGATGGAAGTACCGTCGATTTTGACAGAAAAAAGATTGAAAATGCCATCCACAAGGCCAATGCTGCCGTAGAAGAGGATCAGCGGCTGTCCGAGGACAAGATCCGCCAGATCGCTCTTTACATCGAGTCCAAGAACCGTCCGCGTCTCCTGGTGGAGGACATCCAGGATATGGTGGAAAACATGCTCATGGGGGAACGGAAATTTGAGCTGGCAAAGCAGTACATCAAGTACCGTTATTCCCGTGCGCTGATCCGCAAGGCAAACACCACGGACGAATCCATCCTCAGCCTCATCAAGAACAGCAACAAGGATGTTATGGAGGAAAACTCCAACAAAAATGCTGTCATGGCGGCTACCCAGCGGGATCTGATTGCGGGAGAGGTTTCAAAGGATCTCACCAGAAGAATTCTCCTGCCGGAGAAGATCTCAAAGGCCCATGAAGAGGGGGCCATTCACTTCCATGATGCGGATTACTTCCTGCAGCCGATTTTCAACTGCTGTCTGGTAAACATCGGAGATATGCTGGACAACGGCACGGTTATGAACGGAAAGCTCATCGAGTCCCCGAAGAGCTTCCAGGTGGCGTGCACCGTAATGACGCAGATTATCGCTTCCGTGGCAAGCAGCCAGTACGGCGGCCAGTCTGTGGACGTTTCCCATCTGGGCAAATATCTGAGAAAGAGCTATGTGAAGTTCCGCAACCAGATCGAAAAGGAATGCGGCGGCCAGGTGTCAGAGGAACTGGTGGAACGCCTTACAAGAAACCGCCTCAACGACGAGCTGAGAAGCGGCGTGCAGACCATCCAGTACCAGATCAACACGCTGATGACCACCAACGGTCAGTCTCCGTTTGTGACCCTGTTCCTCAATCTGCAGGAAGGGGACGAATACATCGAAGAAAATGCCATGATCATTGAAGAAATCCTCAGACAGCGTTATGAGGGCATCAAAAATGAAAAGGGCGTATATGTAACGCCGGCGTTCCCGAAGCTCATCTATGTTCTTGACGAGCACAACTGCCTGAAGGGCGGCAAGTACGATTACCTGACGAAGCTTGCGGTGAAGTGCTCCGCAAAGCGGATGTATCCGGATTATATTTCTGCAAAGAAGATGCGGGAAAATTACGAAGGCAACGTTTTCAGCTGCATGGGCTGCAGAAGCTTCCTCTCTCCGTGGAAGGACGAGGACGGCAACTACAAATTTGAAGGCCGTTTCAACCAGGGCGTGGTCAGCATCAACCTTCCGCAGATCGCCATCCTTGCAGACGGGGACGAGGACCGTTTCTGGGAGCTGATGGATGAGCGGCTTCAGATCTGCTTTGAAGCGCTTATGTGCAGGCATCAGGCTCTGCTGGGCGTAAAGTCCGACACCAGCCCTGTGCACTGGCAGTACGGCGCCATTGCCCGTCTGGAAAAGGGCGAGACCATCGACAAGTACCTCTTCGGAGGATATTCCACCATCTCTCTGGGATATATCGGCATCTACGAAATGACAAAGCTCATGAAGGGCGTCAGCCATACCGATCCGAAGGGCAGAGAGTTTGCCATGAGAGTCATGAACTATATGAATGCAGCCTGCAAGCGGTGGAAGGCAGAGACAGGTCTGGGCTTTGCCCTTTACGGAACACCGGCCGAGTCTTTATGCTACCGGTTCGCCCGCATCGACAAGGAGCGGTTCGGGGATATTCCGGACGTTACCGACAAGGGCTACTATACAAACTCCTACCATGTGGATGTCCGGGAGGAGATCGACGCCTTCTCCAAGTTCCTGTTTGAAGCGGACTTCCAGCCCATTTCTTCCGGCGGCGCCATCTCTTATGTAGAGGTGCCGAACATGAAGAACAATCTGGAAGCCATGGAGGATGTGGTCCGGTTTATCTACGACAATATCCAGTACGCAGAGTTCAATACAAAATCCGACTACTGCCATGTCTGCGGCTATGACGGCGAGATTATCATCAACGATGACGGGGAGTGGGAATGCCCGAACTGCGGAAACAAGGCCCACGACAAAATGAATGTAACCCGCCGCACCTGCGGATATCTGGGCGAAAATTTCTGGAATGTAGGAAAAACAAAGGAAATCAAAGCGAGAGTTCTTCATCTGTAGTCAGAAGATATAATTTTATATTTCGCTATACGAAAAAAGGAATATCTGAGGTGGTAGATTTCGTTGCAACCACGCCCCCTTTGGGGTAAAAGAGATGCTGCAGAGGCGACGGCAGCCGGGTGTTCTTTCGTTAAGAGCTGCGAGCGATCGCGGCTCTTTTTCTCTTTTTTTCGGCCGGGGCTCCGGCCGCTATTTTATGGAAAGAAGGTTTGCGCATGAATTATGCAACCATAAAAACACACGATATTGCCAACGGACCCGGGGTGCGGGTTTCACTGTACGTCAGCGGATGTACCCATCACTGCAAGGGCTGTTTCAATCCGGAAACCTGGGATTTTGCCTATGGACAGCCCTTTGATGAGGCTGCGGAGGAAAAGATCATAAAGGCCCTTGAGCCTTCATATATTCACGGGTTTTCCCTGCTGGGAGGGGAGCCCTTTGAACCGGTCAACAGTGCAGTGCTGATTCCGTTTTTGAAGCGGCTGCGGGCGCAGTTTCCGGAGAAGGATATCTGGTGCTATTCCGGCTATGATATGGAAAAGGACATGCTGACCTACCGTCTCAATGACGAGGAGAGCATTCAGGCCATGCTGTCCTGTATTGATGTTCTGGTGGACGGCGAGTTTCAGGAGGACAAAAAGGTGATCGATCTGCGGTTCCGGGGTTCCACGAACCAGCGGATCATCGATGTGAAAAAGACGCTGGAGACGGACGAGATTGTTCTGTGGCAGGATCCCCACGAAGAGGAGGAATAAGAGAATGAGTGAAACGATTAAGATCAAATACCATTCGGAGGAGCTTGAGCGCCTTCGCTACATCGACGGAAAAAGCGACTGGATCGACCTGCGGGCGGCGGAAAATGTCACCATGAAGGCAGGGGAATTCCGGCTCATCTCTCTGGGGGTGTCCATGAAGCTGCCGGAGGGGTACGAGGCCCATATCGTTCCCCGCAGCTCCACGTACAAGAACTTTAAGATCATTCAGGCCAATCACCAGGGGGTCATCGACGGGTCCTATTCCGGCACCAACGATATCTGGAGATTTCCTGCCATTGCCATGGAGGATACGGAAATCCACGTGAACGACCGGATCTGCCAGTTCCGGATTGTGGAAAATCAGCCGAAGATCGTATTTGAAGAGGCGGAGTCTCTGGACGATGAAGACCGGGGAGGCTTCGGCTCCACGGGACGACAGTAGGGCAGTGCAGGGGCACTGAAGATACTGAAGGATTTAATTATTTTTAAGAAAAAACATCTTGTATCATTTGAAACAGAGAGCATATAATTCAAGTAGAGACAATAAGAAAGAGGGTTGGGAATATGCTCAGAAATCACAGAATCATTGCAGCAATACTTGCAGTATTTGTTCTTGTATTTACAGTATCTGTTTCTGCAGAAACGGCTGTGGGAACCACCGGCGCCGCATCGCAGGCTGCAGTTACCCAGGGAGGCACCGCCCAGGGCGGTGAAGCGGAAACGGGTTCAAAATCGTCGTATATGTGCTTTGTGGGCCTTTCCGGCGCACTGTCCACCAGCAGCGGGGTTCGGGCCTTTGTGGCGGAATGCTTCAAGCCGTCTGTGGCCGAGGCCATCCGCAAAGCCCAGGAAAGCACCGAGGTGCAGACGCTGCCGGAGCAGTCAGGGGATCAGAATTCGGATACTCAGGCTGTGTGGCCGGATCCGTCAAAGCCTATGGTAGCTCTGACCTTTGACGATGGGCCGTATTCGCCGGTCACGGACCGGATTTTGGCAAAGCTGGAGGAATACGGCGGGCATGCCACATTCTTTGTGGTAGGAAACCGGGTATCCACTTACTCTGCCAGCGTACAGCGGGCTGTAAAAGACGGCTGTGAGATCGGAAATCATACATATGAACATAAAAACCTTACAAAGCTGACGGGGGTTCAGATTCAGAAGCAGCTCCATGACACGGACCTTGCGGTGGCGTATTATGCGGGAGCTGCCACATCCCTTCTCCGTCCGGTGGGAGGCGCCCTGAACGATACGGTTCGTTCTTCTGCAGGAAAGCCTCTGATCAACTGGTCCATCGATACGCTGGACTGGAAGAACCGAAATGCAGCCTCTGTTAAGAGCAGAGCCCTGAACAACGTAAAGGACGGGGATATCATCCTCATGCACGACCTTTACAAGACCACGGCCGACGCCTGCGACACTCTGATTCCGGAGCTGGTAAACAGAGGCTTCCAGCTGGTAACCGTCAGCGAAATGGCGGCAGCAAAGGGACGGACCCTTCAGAACGGAACCCTTTATACAAAGATCCTGTAGGTTTTGGCGGGGGCTGCGCAGCAGCCCCTTTTTGTATGAGGAAAACCCGCGTTTGATGCGGGGGTGGGTTTTCGCAATACTGCCGGTGAGTTGGGCTTCCGCGGGTGCGAGGGCAGCCTGGTCAGGACGGCATGGGGAATCCACGGAACGGGGCGGGGCCGGGCCGTTCTGGTTCATCCGGATTGTCCGGGGCCAGCAGGCCCCTTTCGGGCTGCCGGTGAAACGGGCTGATCAGCTGATTCTGTTTTTCAGAAAAAACGGGAAATTTAAAATTTATGGTTGCAAATCCCGCCAGAATCAGTATAATAGTAGAAGTTGCACATAGAGGGTTGACCGAGTGGCTAAGGAGCCCGCCTGGAACGCGGGTAAGGCGTAACAGCCCCGTGGGTTCGAATCCCATGCCCTCTGCCATTGAAAAATGCACTCCGAAGGGAGTGCATTTTTTCGTTTTTGGGGCATGGGATTCGAACCCGAAAGGGCCGTAGGCTCCGGGGGAGCCTACGGCCACGGCTCTGGCCTTGGGATGCAGGGGGCG
>JBJFFZ010000056.1:0-1168 GCA_051892195.1 Anaerovoracaceae bacterium | reverse complement strand
CGGTTTTGTTCCAAAACCGGGATAGGTCTGCCTGCGGGCGCCGGCCGGGCCGGCGGGGTTCAGGGGCATAATTGAAAACACAAACAGAAAACGGATTAATTTACATTTAATGCTTTTCCGGTTGTATTTTTTTGTATTAAAAAAAATAAGTTATTCATTATTTATTGATGTTTCGGGGGGGGTATTATATAATATTATGGGGGAGTTGTGTGTATTTTTTGAAATGATTTCTCCGGAGGGTAAAGAACGGAAAAACGAACGTATTAAGATCGTATCTCAGAGGTGTAGTAAGTATGAACAAGCAGATGAATCATATGTCCGGACAGGAGCAGGCGATTAAGGACTTTATGTTTAACTGTCTGGTCATGTCGAAAGAGGAACAGATTATTGACCACATTCTCGCGGAACTGGGCGAATACTATGAAGCGGAAAGTGTATGTATATATGCGGTAAACGAAGCATATACAAGCATCAGCAATATGTACGAGTGGTGCAGCGAGGGCGCCGCTTCGAGAATCGGAAGCCGACAGAACCTGTCTCTGGATGGACTGAAGCAGTGGTTTGAATGGCTTGGGAGGCAGGGAGAGTTTTTTCTTTCCGCTTCTTCCGTGAGGGATGAATCGGAGCCGGAAGCCTGCAAAATGCTGGAATTTCAGGGAGCAGACTGTCTGATGGCTGCTCCGGTTATGGGCAGCGATAAAATCACGGGCTTTCTGTGCGTGAATAACCCTGAGCGAAACACCGGAGACCTGCTGCTTCTGTCTGTGGCAGCGGCTGTATGTTACCGCGAGGCTTCCAGCAGGCGCAGAGAGGACGCAAAGCTGAAAAAGACCGAAAAAGAGATGACGGACAGGGTCAATCAGGGATTGGAGGATCAGAAGAAGCTCCATGAGGAAAATGAGAACCTTATTACGCTCCTTGCGGAAGAGAAGCAGTATACGGCCATTATCGGAGCGCTCAGCAATGTGTATTTCGGACTCTTTTACATAAATCTTGAAAAGAATACGGTTCAGGAGCTGTTTTCCCAGGACAGGATTCACCATACGCTGGGGGCAAAGGAAGATGCCAGAGAAGCGCTGAAGCATATGACCAGGGAGCTGGTGGGAGATGCCTGTCAGTCGGTGATGCTTCAGTTTACGGATTTTGATACCATTGATGAGCGGCTGGG
>JBJFFZ010000055.1:0-4044 GCA_051892195.1 Anaerovoracaceae bacterium | reverse complement strand
CTTTTCAAGAGGCGGCGGTGGCTCGGATCTGAATTATGTCGACGACGATCCGGACAGCTACTCCACCATCTGGGAGGGGGAGGTCACGAATACCGGAGACAGCGATCATCAGAAGGTCATAAAAGCCCTGAAAAACATCAGCCAGAACAATGATCTGGAAACGTATATGGACGTGGACAATCTTCTGAAATACATGGCGGTTCACACATTTTCCGTCAATCTCGACAGCCTGTCCGGCAATATGGCTCACAACTACTATCTGTACGAATCAGAGGGACGGCTGAATATCATTCCGTGGGACTACAACCTGTCCTTTGGGGGCATGAATATGGGAGGCGGCGGAGGCGGCCCGCAGAATATGCGTCCGCAGGACGACGGCAGCTCTGCTGCCGGAACAGATGCTCCGGAAAGCAGCGAAGCTGCAGATGCAGGGGCTGCGCCGGGCGCAGCGGCAGGATCGTCTGTGGATTCGGCAACGGAAATGATTAATTTCCCCATTGATTCGCCATTTGAGTCCACGGAGTTCTTTGACGGACTGTTAGAAAATGAGGAATATCTGACCCGGTATCATGAATACCTCCGGATGCTCTGCGAGGAGTATGTAAACGGCGGCCGGTATGATGAACTGATGGAGCGGTTCCATACGCAGATCGACGGCCTGGTGGAAACAGATCCTAACGCTTTATATGATTATGAGGAATACACCGAGGCGACGGAAATGCTTTCACAGGTTGTAAAGCTGCGGGCGGAAAGTATTCTGGGACAGCTTGACGGAAGCATCCCGTCCACGGAAGAGGGGCAGGATGCACAGCCGGAAGCCCTGCTGGATGCATCTTCTGTGGATATAGAAGTCATGGGCACCATGGGAGGCCTGATGAACAGGGAAAATGGATGGAATAACAAAAACTAATAAAACCAGCAAAGTATGGGTTAAATAAAAAAATACTTGAATAAATCAAAAAATATAAATATAATGGATGCGGCCGGCAAATGCAGGCCGCTCTTTTATATTTTTTGCATAAGGCGGACAAACCATGAACAATCGTTATCTGAGAATTTTTGTTGCAGTGTACGACCATATGAATATGACCATGGCGGCAGAAAGTCTGTTTATCAGTCAGCCGTCGGTGAGCCAGGCCATCCGTGAGATGGAGGATCATTACGGAACCAGGCTTTTTGAACGCTACCCCAAGAAGCTTTATCCTACGCCGGAGGGGGATCTTCTGTATGCCTATGCCAAGCAGATTCTGGGACTTTACAGCGAGGCGGAAGAAGAGATCCAGTTCCTGTCCGACAAGGTAACCCTGCGGGTGGGAGCCAATATCTCTGCCGGTACCGTTCTGATCAGAAAATATATCAACCGGTTTCATGAGACAAATCCGGATGTGAAGATCGCCGTAAAGGTCAGCGGTTCTTCGAAGCTGAAGAAGATGATCATGGATCACGAAATCGATTTTGCCATTATGGAGGATTCCATCTTTGACACCAATCTTATTCAGGAACCCTTCTATCATGACCGGATCGTGCTGGTGGCGGCACCGGAAAATCCTCTGACCGGCAGGAAGAATCTTCAGTTTTCCGACCTGCGGGACAGCGAGTTTCTTCTGAGAGAAAAGGGCGTAGGTGTCCGTGACAAGTTTGATTATCTTATGATGCTCAACGATATTTCCATCGAGCCTCTGTGGGAATCCAGCAACACCAGGGCGCTGATCAATGCGGTTAAGGAAAACTACGGGATCGCAGTTCTTCCGTATCTGCTGGTGGAGGAGGAGATCCGCAGCGGACAGGTGTGTGTTCTGGATCTTAAGGAGGATTCTCTCAACCGCAATCTCAATATCGTCTATCATAAGGACAAGATTTTCAACCGGTGGACCGAAGAACTGATTCAGGTGATCCGTTCCATGGAAAATATAAAAACAGAATCATAACAGAAACAGAGCATCCGCTTCATGTGACAGCATATCCATGGGACGGATGCTTTTTTATTGACATACATCCATGTTGAGAATAAAATTAAAGGGTGTGCGCAGAGGAGCGTTTCTGCAGCAAAACATAATTCAGAAAGAGATATGCAACAATGATAGAAATAAAGAATCTTTCAAAGATATACAACACACCACGGGGAGAATTCCGTGCCCTCGACAATATCAATCTGACCATTAACGACGGAGATATTTTCGGGATCATCGGAATGAGCGGCGCAGGCAAGAGCACGCTGCTGCGCTGCATCAACCTTCTGGAGCATCCTACGTCCGGCGACATCGTCATCGACGGGCAGGTGATCACCAGCTTCAAGGGAAAGAAGCTTCTGGAGCTCCGCCGCAGTATGGGCATGGTTTTCCAGAAGTTCAATCTCCTGACCCAGCGTACGGTTCACGACAATGTAGCTTATCCGCTGGAAATCTGCAAGGTTCCGAAAAAAGAACGGGATCAGCGGGTTGAGGAACTGCTGGAGCTGGTGGATCTCTCTTCCAAATCCTCCAACTATCCGTCTCAGCTGTCCGGAGGGCAGCAGCAGAGAGTATCCATTGCCAGGGCTCTGGCAAACAACCCGAAGATTATTCTCTGCGACGAGCCTACCTCCGCACTGGACAGTCTTACTACAAATTCCCTGCTGAAGCTGCTGAAGGATATCAACAGAAAGCTGGGCGTTACCATCGTGATCATCACTCATGAGATGAGCGTGGTAAAGAAGATCTGCAACCGGGTTGCAGTGATTGATGATGCCAGCATCATTGAGCAGGGGGAGACAAAGGACGTATTTTCAAATCCGCAGCAGAAGATGACAAGACTGCTGCTTCAGGATATGATGGGCGTGGTTGAAGAGGAAGGAGGCGAGGCATAATGCAGGAGATCTTTGCGGAATTCGGCGGACTGCTTCTCAGCGGTACCTGGGATACACTGCTGATGGTGTTTATCTCGACTTTTTTTGCATATGTGTTCGGACTTCCCATCGGTGTGATCGTCACCATTACCCAGTCTGATTCCATTATGCCGTGCAGGCCGGTCAATATGGTTCTGGGGTGGATCGTCAACATCGGGCGTTCCATTCCGTTTATCATCCTTATCGTTGCTCTGATGCCGTTTACAAGGGCCCTGGTGGGCAGCGGAACCGGCGTCCGGGGTGCGGTGGTTCCCCTGATCATTGCGGCAGCTCCGTTTGTGGCCCGTCTGGTGGAAACCTCCCTGATGGAGGTGGACGAGGGGCTCATCGAAGTGGCCCACGCCACAGGCTCCACCATCCCGCAGATCGTGTTCAAGGTCATGCTTCCGGAAGGAAAGCCTTCCATTCTCATGGGTGTTCCCATTACGCTGATTACGCTGCTGGGCTATTCTGCCATGGCAGGTGCGGTAGGAGCAGGCGGTCTCGGTGACATCGCTCTGCGCTACGGATATTACCGCTATCAGGACGAGGTCATGATCATTACCATCGTTCTGATTATCGTGATCGTACAGCTGATCCAGTCCCTGGGCACCTATATTGCAAAGCGGGCGGACAAGCGTATCCGCAGGTAAGAGCCCGTTTTCCGGTCAGGCCGGGAGGCCTGCAGCTGTGAAATCTGATTATAATCATGCATATTCGTTTCCGCGGAAGCTGCGGGAGCCTGCTCCTGCAGGCCGGAATGAAATGCTGTTATAATATATTCATGTATTCATGAAAACTATTTCTGAAAAGGAGAAAGAAAAATGAAAAAAGTATTATCCCTTGTACTTGTAGCCGTACTGGTAATGGCTGCTCTGGCAGGCTGCGGACAGACTGCAGAGAACGGTTCTGCTGCTGCAGGCGGTGAAACAGTAACAATCAAGGTTGGCGCAACTCCGACTCCGCACGCTGAAATCCTCAACGCACTGAAGCCGGTTCTTGCCGAAGAGGGTGTTGATCTGGAGGTTGTGGAATACACAGACTACGTGATTCCAAACACTGCAGTAGAAAGCGGCGAACTGGACGCTAACTACTTCCAGCACCTCCCTTATCTGGAAGACTTCAATGCAGAAAACGGTACACACCTGGCTTCTGTTCTCGCTGTTCATTATGAACCGATG
>JBJFFZ010000054.1:0-4058 GCA_051892195.1 Anaerovoracaceae bacterium | reverse complement strand
CTGCCGGGGAGGTGCCCAGAATCTTTACGCCGTTTCTTTCCAGCTCAGCCGCAAGATTCAGCGGCGTCTGACCGCCGAACTGCGCAATAACGCCCAGAGGCTTTTCCTTGTTGTAGATGCTGAGAACATCTTCCAGAGTCAGAGGCTCAAAGTACAGCTTGTCGGAGGTATCGTAGTCTGTGGATACCGTTTCCGGGTTGCAGTTTACGATAATGGTCTCAAAGCCCAGCTTCTTCAGAGCCAGCGCTGCGTGGACGCAGCAGTAGTCAAACTCGATGCCCTGACCGATTCTGTTCGGACCGCCCCCCAGAATCATGATCTTGCGGTTGTCCGTAACCGGGTTCTTGTCCTCTGCATTGTATGTAGAATAGTAATATGCGCTGTCCTGGGTTCCGCTGACATGGACCCCTTCCCAGGCCTCCACAACACCGATTTCCGTACGTCTGTTGCGGATATCCTCTTCCGGAATCTCCAGCAGCTGGCTGAGATACCGGTCAGCGAAGCCGTCCTTCTTTGCCTTTGTGAGCATTTCGTCGGAGATCATGGAGCCCTTGTGCTTCAGGATTTCCTCTTCCTCTTCCACCAGCTCCTTCATCTGCTGGATGAAATAGTGCTTTACCCTGGTAAGCTCAAAGATTTCATCCACAGTGGCGCCCTTTCTCAGAGCCTCGTACATGACGAAGTGACGTTCACTGGAAGGCTCTGCCAGCATCTTCAGAAGCTCTTCCTTTGAAAGGGTATCGAAGTTCTTTGCATGGCCCAGACCGTAGCGGCCGGTTTCCAGAGAACGGATAGCCTTCTGGAAGGCTTCCTTGTAGTTCTTTCCGATGCTCATAACCTCGCCTACGGCTCTCATCTGGGTGCCCAGCCTGTCCTGAACCCCCTTGAACTTTTCAAAGGCCCAGCGTGCAAACTTGATTACCACATAATCCCCGTCCGGAACGTACCTGTCCAGGGTACCGTACTTGCCGCACGGAATATCCTTCAGGGTAAGACCGGCTGCAAGCATGGCGGATACCAGCGCAATCGGGAAGCCCGTTGCCTTTGACGCAAGGGCGGAGGAACGGGAGGTCCGCGGGTTGATTTCGATGACGATGATTCTGTCAGATACAGGATCGTGAGCGAACTGGACGTTGGTGCCGCCGATGACCTGTACCTTGTCCACGATTCTGTAAGCCTGCTCCTGCAGCTTGTCCTGCGTCTCCTGAGAGATGGTCAGCATCGGTGCAGAACAGAAGGAGTCCCCGGTATGCACCCCGATGGGGTCGATGTTTTCAATGAAGCATACGGTGATCATGTTGCCTTCTGCGTCTCTTACAACCTCCAGCTCCAGCTCTTCCCAGCCCAGAATGGACTCTTCCACAAGAACCTGTCCTACGAGGGAAGCCTGCAGGCCTCGTTCGCACACCACCTTCAGCTCTTCCTTATTATACACAAGACCGCCTCCGGCGCCCCCCATGGTGTAGGCCGGACGGAGCACCACCGGATATCCCAGCCTGTCCGCAATGCCCAGAGCCTCTTCCACAGAGTAGGCAACCTCGCTGCGGGCCATTTCGATGCCGATGGAGTCCATGGTCTTCTTGAATTCGATGCGGTCCTCTCCCCGCTCGATGGCATCGATCTGAACACCGATGACCTTCACGTTGTACTTGTCGAGAATCCCCGCCTTGCTGAGCTCCTCGCAGAGGTTGAGGCCGGACTGACCCCCCAGGTTCGGCAGCAGCGCATCCGGACGTTCCTTTGCGATAATCTGCTCCAGCCGCTGTACATTGAGGGGCTCAATATATGTAATATCCGCCGTTTCCGGGTCTGTCATAATTGTTGCAGGATTTGAGTTTACCAGAACAATCTCATAACCCAGCTTCTTCAGCGCTTTGCACGCCTGTGTTCCTGAATAGTCAAATTCGCAGGCCTGTCCGATGACAATGGGCCCGGAACCGATAATCAGAACTTTATTGATATCTGTTCTCTTTGGCATTTGATAACCTTCCTTGTTCCATACATTCTACTTAAGACAGTGCTTCCGCTGCAGCGCAGCGCTGCGCCTCAGACCGGTCAGCAGGCGGAAAACATCCCCGTCCTCCGATCGTCTTTTTCTCCGGAGCATTATCCGTCTCATTATATCATCCAATACGCTTCCTTTAAATGATTTTGTTTTTCTATTTTTGATATTTCATGCGAAGAATCACCCCCTGCAGAGCACCGGCCCGGCCGGTGAACCGGGAGCCTCCGGCTCCCTGCGGAAAAGAGCCCCCGTTCCCTTTCATTCTGCGCCCTACGCAGCAGCAGAGGACCGCCGGAAGCGATCCTCTGCATTGATACAAAGCTTTTAATTTTTGTGATACATGCGGCCTTCTTCTTCGTACTTTGGCTCGCAGGTCAGCTGGATTCCCAGCTTCTGGAACACGTCCATATCCACAGAGGACAGGATCACGGAGGAATGAGCGTTGCAGCCCCGCAGGTCCGTCAGATGGGCCAGAGCCTGCTCCGCAAGGCTGCCCTTTGAGGCGGAGGCGGACAGAGCAATGAGGATCTCGTCCGTGTGAAGCCGCGGATTGCTGCTTCCCAGAAACTTTGTCTTCAGGGTCTGAATCGGCGCAATAGCCTCCGTATTCACCAGCTGCAGCTCGTCTTCGATGCCGGACAGAACCTTCAGGGCATTGAGCAGCGTGGAGGCCGCAGCCCCCAGAAGATCGCCGGTCTTTCCGGTGACGATGGTGCCGTCGGGCAGCTCCAGTGCCATGGCAGGATGTCCCGTTTCCCCTTCCCGGTCCAGAGCCGGCTGCACCACCCGGCGGTCCTCCGGCACGGTGCCTGCCTGCTGCATCAGCAGCTCCAGCTTTAAAATATCGTCCTTGGACTCACCCTGAATGCGCTTTTCGTACATGGCCTTGTAGTATCTGCGGATGATCTCCTGACGGGAGGCCTCGCAGCACACCTCGTCGTCGATGATGCAGTTGCCCGCCATGTTGACCCCCATATCCGTCGGGGACTTGTAGATGCTTTCCCCCAGAATCATCTCAAAGGTCCGCTCCAGCACCGGGAAGATTTCCACATCCCGGTTGTAGTTTACAGTGGTCTCGCCGTAGGCCTCAAGATGGAACGGGTCGATCATGTTCAGATCGTTGAGGTCGGCAGTTGCTGCCTCGTAGGCCAGGTTCACCGGATGCTTCAGAGGAATGTTCCAGATGGGGAAGGTTTCAAACTTTGCGTACCCTGCCCGGATGCCCCGCTTGTGCTCGTGAAAGAGCTGGGACAGGCAGGTGGCCATCTTGCCGCTTCCCGGACCGGGAGCTGTTACGATCACCAGAGGCCGCGTGGTTTCGATGTAGTCGTTTCTGCCGTAGCCTTCATCGCTGACGATGTGGGCAACGTCGTGAGGATAACCGGCAATCCGGTAATGCCGGTAGGAGCGGATGCCCAGCTCCGCCAGTCTCCGTTCAAAGCTTCTGGCCTGGGGCTGGTCTGCATATTTTGTCAGGCACACACTGCCCACAAAAAGACCCACACCCTGAAAGGCGTCGATGAGCCGCAGCGTGTCCACATCATAGGTGATGCCGTAGTCTCCCCTGACCTTTCCGTTTTCGATATCCTCTGCGCTTACAACGATGACGATCTCCGCCTGGTCCTTCAGCTGAAGAAGCATTTGAAGCTTGGAATCCGGCTTAAAGCCCGGAAGCACCCTGGCCGCATGAAAGTCGTCAAACAGCTTCCCTCCAAACTCCAGGTATAATTTATTGTCAAACCTGCTGATGCGCTCCCGGATATGCTGCGACTGCATCTTCAGGTACTTGTCATTGTCAAAGCCTATGTTCATTGCCTGTCCTTCCATACATTCTACTTCCATACATTCTACAAAAAAATCAACATCTTGTATTCTATCACAGACAAAGTCCCTGCATCAATATTCAATCCCGGGAGTTTATCCGGAACCGGTCTTTTCTTTGGATTTCAGAAGCCACGGTATTATTTTTTATCCTCTCATAGCATTTACATTTTTTTCCTAAAATGTATTTACAAAACATTTATTTCTGGTAAAATATGGTTGGTAATTATTG
>JBJFFZ010000053.1:0-4072 GCA_051892195.1 Anaerovoracaceae bacterium | reverse complement strand
GCGCCGCTGAAGGACAGCCTGATGGATCTGTCCACCACAGCCGAAGCCGGTGCCATCTATGATTCTTATCTCGCCAGCTTTACAAATGAGGACGGCAGTGTCAACTGGCTGCCGATGCAGGCGGATGTACACGGGTTTGTAACCAACAAGGCGCTGTTTGATCAGTATAACATTCCTCTGCCGACGGATTATGAAAGCTTTGTTTCTGCATGCCAGGCTTTTGAAAAAGCAGGCATCCGGGGCTATGTGGGGGATTACGCATATGACTATACCTGTATGGAAACGCTGCAGGGCGTGTCCATTCCGGAGCTTACTTCCATCGAAGGTCGCGGGTGGCGGACTGCTTATTCCGACCCTGCAAGTACGGAGCCTGTGGGACTGGATGACGTGGTCTGGCCGGGTGTCTTTACGCAGATGGAGCAGTTTATCGGGGACGTGAACCTGACTCCCGATGTTCTGGGGCTTGACTATGATCCTGTCATCAATATGTTTACAAGAGGCGAGGCGGCCATGATCAGCGGAAGCTCCGCAAGGGTTCTGGAGTTCATGAACCAGGGAATTGATACGGTGCTGCTGCCGTACTTTGGACAGAACGGGGAACAGTGGCTCATGACGACTCCGTATTTACAGGTGGCTCTGAACCGCGACCTGGAAAAGGATGAAGGGCGCCGGGAGAAGGCTATGAAGGTGCTGGATGTGATGATTTCCGAGGAAGGGCAGACGGTCCTTGCCAATGGTCAGGATGTCCTGAGCTACAGTAAGGATGTGGGCATTCATCTTACAGAGCACCTGTCAAATCTGAAGCCGCTCATCGAGCAGAACCGCATGTATATCCGCGTTGCATCCAACGACTTCTTTGCTGTCTCAAAGGATGTGGTTTCAAAGATGATCACAGGAGAATACAATGCGCAGCAGGCCTATGAATCCTTTGATGCGCAGCTTCGCCAGCCGAAGGACGATTCTGAAGAGATTGTCCTGACTTCTCCGAAAACGTACTCTGCAGTTTTCCACTGCGATGGCGGAAGCGAAGCCTATTCGGTGATGGCGGGCACCCTGCGGGAGGTCTACGGCAGCGATGTGCTCCTGGCAACGGGCAACAGCTTTACGGGCTCTGTACTTAAGGCGGATTACACTGAGAAAATGGCTGGCTGCATGATTATGCCAAACAACCTGGTATCCTTCCACCGGGATATGACCGGTGCCGAGCTGAAAGAGATGGCTCGGGCCTATGTGGAGGGCATCGAGGGCGGCTTCACGCCGTTCAACCGCGGGTCTCTTCCTGTGGCAAGCGGCATCACCATCGAAGTTGAGGAACATGACGGGGCTTACACCCTGACTGCAGTGAAAAAGGACGGAAATGAAATCCTGGATGATGAGACTTTTTCCGTGACCTGCCTTGCGCAGCGGGGCCATTTTGCTCCTTTCCTTGAAGATGAAAGCCGTGTATTTACAGAAGGCGAAGAAAATGTGAAGACCACCTGGCAGCTTTACGTCAAAGAAGGGGGCGCCGTGCTTTCACAGCCGGAATCTTATATTATCGTGAAATAGCAAAACTGCAGCGAAAGGAGTGTCCGAGATGAAAAAACGTTTCCTGTATGTGGCAGCAGCCCTGCTGCTGACGCTGTCCGTGTCCGGAGCGGCCTGCTATGCAGATGCCATTGCAGAAGGCTTCTGGGCCACGGCACAGTATGTGGATGAGGATTATTATGTAAACGCCCCGGACGGCGGGGTAAACCTGCGGGAAGGTCCGGGAACCGATTATCCGGTTGTATTCGGCATGAATGGCCTGATTCCCAACGGAACAAAGCTCCACATCGATAACAAAGTAAAGGCGGACAACGGCAAATACTGGGGCGATACCATTTACGACAATAAATACGGTTGGGTCTTTTTAGGTCAGCTTTCCAAGGAACCTCCGGCAGAAAAGAACCCGGAGAGCAGCGGCCAGGCCGCTGAACAGAAGACTCCGCAGCAGAGCGGAAAGACGGACGGAAACGGGAACGGTTCCAACCAGGTCCCGGCAGATACTCCTGCAAACCAGGAGCCTGTGAATGGGGAGGTGCCTGAAGAACCTGCTGCACCTGAGGGCACGGTGACTCCTGCAGGCGCAGAGGCAGACCCTGCAGATGATCCTGAGCCCATCAGCAATCACAGCCTGGATCCGGACCGGCAGGTGAGCTCCGGCGCATTTTCCACGATTCTGGCATTTCTTTTAGGCGGGCTGCTGGTTGCGGTCATTGTACTGACTGCCGTAATCGTGCTCTTCCGCAGAAAGAACCATAAGGATGAGTAAGGATCGTGCTTTGGGAAGGGTCACGCTGATCTACAGTGTGACCCATTTTACTGTGGATTTTTCCTGCGTTCTCCTGATGACGGCCCTGATGATTCCGGTGCTGCAATCCCGGATGCAGTGGCTGATCTGTGTGACGCTGTACAACTTTTGTGCATTTGCTCTGCAGCTGCCTGCGGGGGCCTTTGCAGACCGCCTGCGCAGAAACCCGGAGCTCTCCGCCTTCGGGTGCACGCTGGTTATGGGGGCCTGGCTTCTGATGGGCGGTTGGCTTGCAGCGGGTGCCGGACTTGGGGCGCGGCTGCCGGGAAGCTTTGGAATCTATGTGGTAGCGGCAGTGACCGCAGGCCTTGGCAATGCTTTCTTTCATGTGGGCGGCGGCGTGGAGATTCTTGGCAGATCGGGCCGCCGGGCGGCCCTTCCCGGCATTTACGTTTCCACCGGGGCCCTGGGAGTATTTCTTGCAGGACAGGTGTTTCGGTCAGGGCCTTCCAGAACCCTCCTCATGACGGGGGCCGCTTTGCTGATGCTGGCCGTCTCTGCAGTCCTGCTGCTTTGGGTCCGCCGAAGCTGCCGACGGTCTGCGGCGGCGGACCTGGCAGGATGCAGTGACGGGACGGCTTTCGCCGGAGGCAACGTGCCGGCAGAGCCGGCGTTTTACGGAAATGCGGACATTTCCGGAGTCTGGTCCTCAGGTGGAAAACCCAGGGCCCATGCGGGCTTTTACCTGATCTGCCTGTGCCTGTTTCTGACGGTCTGCCTGCGTTCCTGTCTGGGCACGGTGATTCATTACAGCTGGAACAGCGGTTTTTGGATGGGTCTGCTGTTTACACTGGGTGTTGCAGGAGGAAAGGCTCTGGGGGGGATTTTTGGTGACCGCTTTGGCTGGTGCAGGGTGGGGACCTTCAGTCTTCTGCTTTCAGCCGGGGCTCTGGCTGCAGGTTTTTCTCATCCGTTTTTTGGAATTGCAGGAATTCTTTTCTTTAATATGACCATGCCTCTGACCCTGACGGCTCTGGGGGAACTGATGCCCGGGCATCGGGGGCTGGCCTTTGGCATGACGACCTTTGCCCTGTTTCTTGGAGTTGTGCCGTCCCTTCTGGGGGACCCGGGAAATCTGGGGCAGCCGGTGCCGCTGGTGCTCCTGGTGATGCTGTCGGCCCTGCTTCTTTTTGCAGGACTGCGGATGTTTGAGAACAGAGAAACGGAGATCGGTTCGGAGGGCGCTAACGGACAAGGGGGAATGCTCTGCAACAAGGAACGGGAAAGCCGGCCGGCAGGGGAGGAACGGAAATGATGAAAGCGTACTGGTTTCTTGCGGCGGCGCTGCTTGGGACTCTGGTGGTATCTCTGGCCCTGACCCTTATGGCGGAGCTCCTGCTGGCATGGGTGCTCGGTGTCCGCTCCCGGGGGGATCTCGTGGTCGTGGCAGCCGTCAATGCCGTCACCAATCCTCTGGTGGTTTTCTGCGCCTGCCTTACCTCCTTTTTCTGGAGCCCGGAAAGCCTGGTGCATCAGGGGACCGAACTGCTGGCGGAGGTACTGGCGGTGATGGCAGAAGCGCTGCTGTACCGGAGATTTCTGACCGTCAGAAAACCCGGCCCCTGGATACTGTCTCTGCTTCTCAACGGAGCCTCTTACGGACTGGGACTGGCCCTTTCCCTTGTGATCTGAAAAAAACAGGAATCTTCCCGTGTCGCCGGGAAAATTCCTGTTTTTGTTTTTTGTCAACCGTAAATCACGCCAACTGACGGAAAAATATTCCGCCAATCGTCGGAAAAA
>JBJFFZ010000052.1:0-4082 GCA_051892195.1 Anaerovoracaceae bacterium | reverse complement strand
AATTGCAATTTTAATAGCCGGCGCCCGCGCCGGCAACTCTGCTCCGCAGCCGCCGCACAAAAAAACAGCCGGGCTGCCCTGGTGAGCAGCCCGACCGTTTTTTGTTACTGTTTTGTTTAGGAGAGATTTATGAAAAATTAGAGTCTTGCAATGTTAGTGTTGTCTTCGGGAACCTGTGTGCTGTTCCTTTCGACACTGTTATAATAACCATCTTTTGTGATGATTAAACATCCCTCATGTGATTATTCTGTGAAAATTATTTTTTTTATCCCAGCCGGATTTCCTGCGAAAACAGATACAGCTTGTCACGGAACATTTCCACGGCCTGGGTCAGGGGGAATTCCTCCGTTCCGTAGACTACGTCAAATTCGTCCAGAAGGCCGAAGGTCTCGGTCCGTTCGTCCGTACCGTTCACACAGGCCATGAGCTTTTCCTCATACTGCCCGAAGATTTCTTCCGGCACGGCTCCGTCCATGTGGATTCTGCGCAGGGCGCAGGCAGCGTCCAGGGCCGCCAGCTTCAGGGTGTCTTCTGCCCGGATCCGGTGCACCGGGCTGGAATAAAACTGCTGCAGGCCCTTGACGGAGGCCTCCCGCAGGCTGCATTCCCTGATGTAGGCAAACACATCGGTGCCCGTCATAACCGGCGGCAGGGAAAGCTTCAGGCTGATGCAGCCCTTAAAGGCCCAGTCGTCGATTTTAGAAAGGCTGAGGCCCATGGTCACATGCTCCAGGGCGGTGCAGCCCAGAAAGGCAAAGGCCCCGATCTCGGTGATCCATTCCAGCCCCTCAACGGTATGAAGCTTTTCACAGCAGGCGAAGGTGGCCAGCGGCAGGGTATTTTTCTGATTTTTCTTTATGGTAACCTTTTCCAGACTCCGGCAGCCCATAAATGCCTTGGTTCCCAGTGTCTTCAGGGATTCCGGCAAAGTGATTTCTCCCCCCAGGCGAACGCAGCCTGCAAAGGCGCTTTCTCCCAGAAGAACCAGATTGTCGCAGATGGTAAAGGACTCCAGGCTTTCGCAGCGTTCAAAGGCATGACCTGCGATGCGCTGCAGGGCAGCGAAAGGTTCCGGCGTCACAAATTTCATGGCCGTGCAGCCTTCAAAGGCGTTGGGGCCGAATTCTCTCAGCTTCGGGGCCTCGGCAAACCGCACCTCCTTCAGAGCGGTGCAGTTGGAAAAGGCCATGGCGTCGATGATTTCCACGCTGGCAGGAATATCGATTTCCTCCAGACTTTCACACCCGTCGAAGCATTCGTTGCTGAGCCAGTACATGACCTCCGGCAGCTTTACGGATTTCAGAGCCGTGCATTTTGAAAATGCCTGCTCGTCGATGATGGAAACCTTTTCCGGAATCACAATGCTCTCCAGAGCGGAGCAGCCCTGAAACACGGAAATGTTCAGCCGGGTGATCTGTGCAGGGAGGCGGACCTCCTTCAGGGAATCGCACCAGGCGAAGGCAAATTCCCGGATATCCGTCACCCGGTCCGAGATTGTCACTTTTTCAAGGTTCTTGCAGAGCCGGAAGGCATTGAGCTCGATGGTGCGGGCGGAATCCCCCACCACCACTTCCTTCAGGTCGCTTTTCTGCTTGCCGTATTTTCCGGCAAAGCCCTCGGTGATCTGCTTCAGGGACGCCTCGGTGGTGGAGCCGTCGATCCAGGTAAATACGGTATTTTCTGTAATCATATCGTTCATATGTCAAACATCCTCTTTCCTATCAGGCCGGAGAGCTTCTTTGCCAGATGGTTCAGATCTGTTGCAAAGGACTCCGGATAAAGTCCTCTGATGTTGTCGTTGAGTTTCTGAGCGGCCTCCATGGTAGGAGCCAGAGCCACACCTACCGGCCGGATTCCAGTGTTGCGGATCACATTCCGGATGTCGGAATTGGAAAAATTGGCGTACTCAGAGAAAAATTCCCCCGCATCGGCTTCGGAAACCCCTGCGCCCCTTGCGATAGCATACAGCTCCTCGTTCATCTCCAGCCGGCAGGTATGGGCCGGCTGACCGTCGGAAATGGCGATGAGAATCTTCTGGCTTTCGTGCCGGGTCTTCAGGTACTCCGCCACGCTCAGCAGGGCTACGCCGTCCCGTGTACCGCCTCCGGTGGTCAGGGTCTCGATGCCCGCAAAGGTGTTTTTCCGGAGGTTTCCGTCGATGAGAGTCCGGACGGTCACCTTGTTTGCGCTGGCCATGTGGGTCATGATGGTGATGGGAAGGTTCAGGCTCCTGCACACCTCGGAAAACATGGTCAGGGCATCCTTTACGGTCTCAAGCTCCGGGGTCATGGAGCCGGAGGCATCCACTAAAACGAAGATAAAGAGATCCGCCTCGTCCGACAGGTCCTTTCGGTGCCAGCAGCACTTTCTGTCCGCCCGGAAGGGCTCCTTGTAGAGATTGCCCGCATAAAGCTTTCGGACTGTGGTATCGTGCTCCCGCTGAATCACCGACAGAAGATTTCTCTGCAGCATGCGGATTCTGGAACGAAGCCTGGTGACCCGTCTGCGGTGCTCCGCGTAAAACTCCTCATAGGACGCCGGCTCTGCCGGCAGAAAATCCACCTGAATGGTGTTGTGCATGGCCCCCAGGGAGGACCGGGTCATGTTATTGATATCCAGGACCAGCTGGTTGGAATATTCTTCATCCACTTCCTTATCGTAAAGGTCCCGGGCCGCAGCCCCCAGCAGCTCCTCCAGAGTATAGCCCTCTTCTCCCGGGGCTGCAGGCACCAGCATATCCATGGTGATCTCCCGGTTCTTTTCCAGAACCGTTCCGGCAGCCGCCTGCTCCTCTGCCAGCCGCTGCTGGTTTTCCAGCTGAATCCGCGGGTCAAAGGCCTCGTGCTTGGAAGGCTGCACCGGCATGTAGACGGACCAGTGGTCGCTTTTTCCAAGCTCCTTATCTACAACAGGCTTCACCTTCTGAAAGATTTCCTCTGCAATCCTGCACCGCTCCTTCGGAGAGTCCATATGCTTTGCTCTTGCGATGAGGGGCCGGCATTCAAAGTACAGGGTCTCGTAGCTTTCCAGCTCCGCCGGAAACTCCGGGTCCCGGTCCATCACAGAATATCCGAGAAACGCTTCATATAAAATATCGATGGGATGAAGCCTTGCCTCATGCATCTCCTTCAGGGTCTTTCTGGCGCTGAAATTCACCTGGTTGGAAAACTCGATGCTCTCCTTCAGGAAGGCGGGGTACTCCTTTTTCCCCCATTCCTCGATGGCTCCGTCCTCGATCATGCTCAGGAGATTGATCCGGTAGGAGGAGTACTTTGGCAGCGGCTCCGGCAGGATTTTCCCGTCAAAGTGCCCCATCTTGTATTCTTCATACACGTCAAAGTCCGTGCGGATAATGTGCAGAGCCTCGTGAAAAACGAAGCCTGCAAGAATCATCAGGGCTTCTTCCGCAGTCTTTGCGTGGCGGGACGCCTCGGCAGGGCTCACGTGGATTTTCTTGCCGTCGGTGTAGTTTTCTTTTCCGTAGACCACGGTGATTTCACTGTCGGAGGCCACCCGGACGGCCCTGGTCTGGAGGTATTTGCGCACGCTGTCCGTAGCCGCAAAATCTCCGGGGCTCATGGTTTCGGAAATGGCTTCCAAAACCTTCGGGCGGTAGTTAAAAAATTTTTTCTTTGCTCCCATGGCGCTTACCAGTAATTGCTTAAGATATTGTCCCGGATCTCAGCCTGAACGTCCAGGTTCTTGGATGCGGCCGGCAGAATGGTAGCCTCTGCTGCCTGATAGATGTCCTTGTATTTTCTGTGCTGGGCCCAGCGGATCACGGTGGACGGGTAGACGGTCTGCCAGTCCCCGGTTTCGTCGGCATTGCGGTTCATGTCGTTCATGACTTTGATCATCAGGACGATTTCCTCCTCGTTGTCGTAGCCGGAGCGGTGGCGGATCATCTGGGCAAACACGTTGTGGTCAAACGGCTCCAGGTATTCCTTAAAGCCTTCAAACCGCCGGTCAAAGGAGGCGTCCTGCTCCCGGACTGCACGGTAATCCTGCTCGTTGACCCCGGCGTTGATGGTGGCAATGATGATGCAGGACGGATGGCGGTGAATCACCTTTCCGTTTGGCAG
>JBJFFZ010000051.1:0-4119 GCA_051892195.1 Anaerovoracaceae bacterium | reverse complement strand
GCTCCAGGGGGCGCGCGGAGCCGCCTGCTTCCGGCAGGGTCGGTCCGGGAAACGAGGCCGGTGCGGCAGTCTGACGCCGGAGCACCTGCAGACCGACTGCGGAGTGCTGCAGGAACGCTTGTGGGTCGGATGCGGAGTGCTGCCGGGCTGATTCCGGGACGCTTGCGGGCTGAGGTGATGAGTTTTCCCCAGAATCGGCGGTCGATTCATGCATTTCGTCTGCAGGATGATGAGTATCCCCTCTTTTTCACACAAAAGTCATGCGTCGTAGCGCAAAGAAATTGTCATAAAAAGGAATTAAATGCATTTACTGGATTACATTGCATGAAAACCAACCTGTAAAACAGCAAAACTCATCACCTGCATAACATGTGATGAATGAACGGACCGCCTATTTTCCTCTGTACTCATTCCCGCCGGCAAAAGATGCATGAAAAAAGCACCTTTTTCCGCCGAAACTCATTCCCCGGGCCATCCTGCGCCCTTGTTTGGGAGAATTTCCACTCCCCGGCCGCTCCGCAGGCCCCCTCCGCCCGGGGGATCGCAGCATCGCCCCCGGCTTCAGGGGGCGCGCGGAGCCGCCGGGGTCCAGAAAAAGGCATTCCCCGTGGGGGATTTATTTATGCCTTATACTTGTCGTAAATTTTCCTGTAGACGATCACAAGCACCGGAATTCCCACCACACAGTTGCCGATAACCAGAACCAGAGCGGCGATTTCACTCCACAAGCCGATTGCGGCAGACAGCCAGAAGGGCAGGGAATATCCGATCCACATTCGTCCGTTGGCGCGATTATATGCCGGGATATCTGCAATTTCTTTTTCCTCTACAGTGGTGCCCGACCAGAACCACATGGGCTTCTTTCGATTCCGCGCGTACACACCGATCATTGTAAACAGAGCACTGCAGGGCACCATAATACAGAGCCAGATGATTTTTTCCATAGCAGCGGCCCTCCTAAATAACCATGGATTGTATTGCATTGAAGATATATCCCACCAGGATGATTCCTGCCGTGCAGATTGCGGTAAATACAAGGAGAAGCTTTGTTTTTATGGCCTGCTTCAGCATAATCATGGAAGGAAGGCTCAGGGTTGTGACAGCCATCATAAAGGAAAGCACCACGCCAAGGGTCGCGCCTTTTGCCAGCAGCGCCTCTGCAATGGGAATACATCCGAAGATGTCTGCATACATCGGCACCCCGGCAATCACTGCAGCAATCACCCCAAAAGCATTGCCCTCCCCAAGGAACCTTACGATGAAATCCGCAGGAATCCAGTTATGAATAAACGCTCCGATCCCCACCCCTGCAAGGACATAGGGAAAAACCTTTTTTAAGGTGTCTGCCATCTGGTAGCCGGCGTAGCGGATCCGTTCTTTTACCGTAAGCTCTTCCAGCGGCATATCTGCCTGCTTCGCATTCCTGATAAAGTCCTCCACCTGATCTTCCATATGCAGCCTTTCGATTAAAAGGCCCCCTGCCACGGCAACTACAAGGCCGAGAACAACATATACAACCGCCACTTTGGCCCCGAAGATGCTCATTAAAAGAACCAGGGACCCGAGGTCCACCATCGGTGAAGAAATAAGGAAGGAAAAAGTCACCCCCAGCGGGAGCCCTGCACCCGTAAATCCGATAAAAAGCGGAATGGAGGAGCAGGAGCAGAAGGGGGTTACGGTTCCGAGAAGGGCTGCTGCCGCGTTGGCTCCGATTCCGTGAAATCTCCCCAGGATCTGCTTTGTCCGCTCCGGCGGGAAAAAGCTCTGAATATAACTGATGATAAAGATCAGCGTGCACAGCAGAACCGTGATTTTTATCACATCATACAGAAAAAACTGAAGGGTGCCGCCCATTTTCCCGGTGATATCCACCCCTGCGGCGCTGAGCATTCTGCCAATGAGCATATTGAGCCATTTCATGCCTAAAATCTGATCCTGTATAAACATCCACATATATCTTCCTCCGCCTATATAGATACTCATCTATATATTTTCTGTTTTTTTGCCGGTACACTCTGTACCGGCGTATGATACATCCTCTGTTTCCTTACTTCAGGAGCTTTTCAATGTCCCGGCCCTTCAGCACCTTGCCCGTTGACACGACTTTTTCGTCCACCACAAGTGCAGGGGTGCTCATGATCCCGTAGCTTCCGATTACAGCAAAATCGGTAATATACTCCAGCTCTGCCTCGATGCCTGTATTTGCGATGGCTTCCTTTGTGTTTGCCAGAAGGGTCTCACACTTCCTGCAGCCGCCCCCAAGTACCTTTACATTTGTCATACGATTCATCCTTTCCTGTCTGTTTCAGAACAACACCCGGCTTCACGTTCCGTCTCCGCTTCACAGCAATTCTCCTGACAGATTTTTCCCGTCACCGTGTCACAGCAGGTGACTGCTGCAATATAATCCTTGAACTCCCGGAACCGCTCGCAGTTGATGGAATAATGCTGCCACTTTCCGTCCTTATACGAGGTCACCAGGCCGCAATTGCCAAGAACCTTCATGTGATGGGACAGGGTTGGCTGCGTTACCTGCAGCTCTTCCAGCAGATCGCACCCGCATTTTTCTCCCTGCGTAAGCATTTCAATAATCCTGAGCCGGTTGGAATCCGACATTGCCTTACAAATACCAGCAACCTCTTCTCTTGTCATTCCTGTCACCTCTTCGCATAGATGTTTATCTATCTGTCCACATTATATTTCTCACATAGATAATTGTCAATGTATTTTTTCAAACAAATCCCGCATACTTCGGAGTCCGGCCGCTCCGCGGGCCCCCTGCTGCTCTTTTAACCCCCGCCGCTTCGCGGGCCCCCTGCATTTCCTGCTCCGGCCGCTTTGCGGACCCCTTCTGCTGCTCTTTTACACCCCCGCCGCTTTGCGGGCCACCCTGCATTTCCTGCTCCGGCAGGATCGGTCCGGGAACCGAGGCCGATGCGGCAGCCCGCACTTTTTTTCCCGCCGGCTGCGCCACTGCGCTCCTTCGGTCCGGCCACTCCAGGCGGCGCGCGGAGCCGCCGGGTATCTTATGAAAAACAACTGCCGGAGTCGTTGACGAATACAAAAGAAGGCGTATAATAATCAGCATTATCAAATAAACATTCCTTTATATGAAAAGAGGCCTGAAGCAAAATGAAGTTTCTAAAGCAATTTCTGATTATTCTCGGTTTCTCCTTTGCAGGAGAACTTTTACACAGAATCCTGCCCTTTCCGGTACCGGCAAGCATTTACGGAATGGGACTTCTGTTTTTCTGTCTGCTGACACGGCTGCTTCCGGCAGGGGCTGTCCGGGAGACGGGGCTGTTTCTTATTGAAATCATGCCGGTTATGTTCATCCCTGCAGGCGTAGGGCTCATGACCAGCTGGGACAGGCTGCAGCCCATCCTGGTTCCCGTGGCGGTTATTACGGTGATCACCAGTCTGACGGTCATGCTGGCATCCGGCTGGGTCTCCCAGCTCATCATCCGGAAAAAAGGAGGCAGACATCATGAATGAGCTTTTTCAGAACTCCCTGTTCGCAGGGGTTACCCTCAGCCTTGTGGCGTATTTCATAGGAGCAGAGCTTAAGAAGCGGTTTCATATCGGCCTGTTCAATCCGCTGCTCATCTCGATTGCGGTCTCCATTGCGGTGCTTGCCGCAGGAGGCATCAGTTATGATGTCTATAACGAAGGAGCAAAGTACCTCAGCTGGCTCCTGACCCCTGCCACTGTGTGCCTGGCCATTCCTCTGTACGACCAGCTGGAGCAGCTGCGGAGCAATTTTGCTGCAGTCATCTGCGGCCTTCTTGCGGGAACTGTCACCAGCCTTTCCACGGTGTTTGTCCTGTCAAAGCTCTGGGGTCTGTCCCATACCGAATATGTGACGCTGCTGCCCAAATCCATCACCACCGCCATCGGTATGGGCGTGTCCGAGGAGCTGGGAGGCTATGTGACCATTACCGTGGCAGTCATTGTCATTACCGGTGTACTTGGCAACATGTTCGGCGCCCTGATCTGCCGGCTGTTCCACATCACCGAGCCCATCTCAAAGGGACTGGCTCTTGGAGCCAGCGCCCACGCCATCGGAACCGCCCGGGCTCTGGAAATGGGGGAAGTGGAAGGCGCCATGAGCGGCCTTGC
>JBJFFZ010000050.1:0-4138 GCA_051892195.1 Anaerovoracaceae bacterium | reverse complement strand
CGGTGGTATCTGCCGTCACACTCACCCGGGCGCTGTGATCCACCCCGGAAGGGGCTGTGGTGCTGCTGTCCTCTTCAAGTCCCAGCAGCATAATGCCGGAAGACTCGATCTGCTCCTGCAGGCTCTGGAGGCTCACAAGCTGCTCCGCAGTCCATTTGCTGCCGGAGAAATATGTTTCCCGCAGATAGGCAATATAATCCTCAATCTGCAGAATGGTATCCAGATCCTTCAGGGAGACAGGCGTACCGTCTACCATCACAAGCTTGTCCGGATCATAGTCCCCGGCCAGGATCTCCCGAAGCCGGGCAAGGGTCACAGGCTGTCCGTCCATAGTAATGGTCCAGCTTTCCATGGCGCTGCCCTCTTCGTCCAGCAGTCCATACTGCTGCAGAAGGTCATAATACTGCTCTGCCTCATCCTCACTGCCGCACAGCTCTTCCAACCGGGACAGGATTTCTTCATTGACTGCGGGAGGATTGTCCAGCAGTGCGGCATAGGCTGCGGCCGGCATCATGGAAAAGACCATGCAGACACACAGCACAAGGCTCAATAGTCTCCGTTTCATTCGCGCACCTCCGTATCATTCATAACAGGAACTGCTGCCGGTGGATTTCCCCTGGGAAAACACCCCATATATACATGTATATAATATGTAAATATTTTCCAGCAACGTCGTTCTACATATTATCATAGTAGTGAAACCCACACTGAAAATCAACCGCTCCTGTCCCAATGGACATTTCCCTGCGCGAATGGGCATTGGTCAGCTATAAAAAACAGTATGCAAAACAAATGACTTCGGATTATAATTTTCATACGATGCATCCGGCTTTTGCAGAAATATTTTTTGCAGAAATTTTTTAAGAAACGAGGACTCACGCCATGAAAAAAACTGGATTTCGGGTTGCGGCTGCGGCTGCAGCCGTGATTTTGTGCGCGGTATTCGCTGCTGCTCTGCTGGTTTATATCCGCCCCATGGAAGACGGGGTGTACGATCTTTCCATGACCTGCCAGAGTGAAGCCGTTCCTGCGGACTGGGTTTTTGACGATAAGGGGTGGACGGTGTACGTCCGGAATCAGGACAGGGTAACGGAGCTTGCTCCCGACGGCTTCGGGGGCTTTACGGGGCTTCCTGAGCCAGGACAGACCTTTTATTTTTCCCGCACCATGACGGAAACGCTGGACCGTCCCACCCTGCGGCTGGATGCAGCCAACAGAAATATTGCGGTTTTTTTAGATGATGAGCTTCTCTACACCGACTGCCCGGAGCTGGACAACCGGGTGGGATATCTGACCCTTCCCATGCTGGAATGGGACAGAACGGAGCAGATCGTGGTCAACCTGCCGGATAGCTACGCAGGCAGAACTCTGACGGTGGCCCAGTCCACCAGCCCCGGAGGGGAAAAGCAGGAGCCGGAAAGCACGGTATGGCCCTGCGCGGTGACCCTGTACTGCGGCTATGCTTATGAAAGCGGCCTGATTGCAGAGAGCTTTCAGACCGCCATCCCTGCCGCATGGTTTTTCCTTGCGGGGGTGTTCCTGCTGGCAGTCTTTGTGGCGCAGGTCTTTCGTGGAAAAAGAGACCCGGGGCTTGTCTTTGCAGCCCTGACGGCTTTTTTGTGGATGGCATCGCGGATGGCTGTGACCAGCTTTGCACTTTATTATTTCGGACAGATGCCGGCGGACCCTGCGGCCATGTGCAGGCAGCTTGCCCTCACTGCGCTGCTTGCGTACCTCACCGTCCGCATGACGGGCCGGCGGCGTACACTGCTGCTGGTGCTCACGGGGATTCAGGGGGCCGCCGCACTGGTGTATCTCGTCCTTCAGTGTACGGGCACCCTCTTCTTCGGCTTCCTTTCCGCCATGTACGCTGCGGATCTTGCGGCGCTGCTGGCTGCCTTTGTCTGCGGCTTCTTTGAGCGGCGCCGGGGCTGCGGATTTTACCGGCTGTTCTGCCCTCTGACCTCCGGGGGACTCGTGCTCTGGATCGCCCTTCTGCTGGTCATCCCTGCTTACAGAAGCCAGGCCTTGCAGCAGATGGCTCTTGGTTCCGTCTCGTTCTTTCTCTGGCCTGTCATGCTGGTGATGCTGGCGGTTACTCTGGCTGCGGCTTCGGCAGAAGCAGTCCGCAGAGAAATCAACCGGCGGACGGAGGTTTATCTTCTGATGCAGCGCCAGGAGCTGACCCAGGCGGGCTACGAGGCCATGCGCCGGCAGCACGAGGAAGTGATGATGCTCCGCCACGATATGGCAAAGCACCTGCGCATGCTGCGGCAGATGACCTCAGAGTCCGAGGTTGCGGGGTATATTGATGAGCTGATGGGGCAGAACGAAAAAATCCGCTCTGTGGTTCAGAGCGGAAATGAAATTCTTGACATTATTATCAACAGCAGGCTGTCGGAGGCTGCGGATGCGGGAATCCGGGTAGAGATTCCCCGGATGCAGGCTCCGGAAAAGCTTCCTGTGTCTGACGCGGAGCTCAGCTCCCTGATGATGAATATTCTGGACAACGCCGTTGCTGCAGCCTGTGGGCCGGGGGTGGAAGATCCTTACATTGTGCTGGATGCCCATATAAAGAACGATTTCTTTGTATTCGTGTGCCGCAATGCCACAGCCCGAAACCAGACGGAGTCCGGCGGGAAAAAGCCGGAGGGTCTTCCTGTCCACGGTCTTGGTCTGAAAATCATCCGCCAGATTGCAGGGCGCTACGGCGATCTTTTGGAGGCGGAACACAGCGGAAACGAGTACAAGGTGATGCTGGCCCTCCCGCTGAATCAGCCCTCCAGATAGCGCATGAGCTGCTTTCGAAGCTCCGACTGACGGTATTTGCTGACGGGCAGGGTGACGCCGGATTTCAGCTCCAGCTCGCAGTGGCGGATGGACTGGATATATTCCAGATTTACAAGGATCGTCCGGTGGCAGAACACAAACTGCCGCCCGGAAAGCAGCGTTGCCAGCTCGGAGATTTTCATGGTGCTCTCAATGATTCCGTCCCTGAGGACCAGTCGGATGCCTCTGGCCCAGGTTTCCGCATAGATCAGCTCCGACGGCAGGACCCTGCGGTGCCCTCCGGTTATGGGCAGCAGGATCTCTTTCTTATCCATCCGGCGGCAGCAGAACAGCAGTGCTTCCCGAAGCTGCCGGCGGTCCACAGGCTTGGCAAGGTACCGGGCCGCCTCCACCTCATAGCCCCGCAGGGCCATTTCCCGGTTGGAGGAAATGAAGACAATGGAAGTCCGGTCTCCTTTCTGCCGCAGAGCGGAGGCCAGGGATATGCCGTCTGTTTCTTCCATCATAACGTCCAGCAGAAGGATGTGAAACTTCGCGCCCTGCTCCACGGCAGACAGCAGCGCCTCTCCCCTTTCAAAGGACTGGATGCTGCCAGGCAGCCCTTCCTCCCGCAGGATCTGTCCTGCCATTTCCTCCAGCTCCCGGCGATCCCTCGCATCATCGTCGCACACAGCCACGCGCAGCTGCGGACGGTTTATTTCCTCCATTACAACTCCTCCTGCCCCATTTCTTTCTGCTTTCCATTGTAGCACATTTACTTCCCCTTTAGTTTTTGACATATGTTCATTTAGTTATTGACATATGTTCATAACTGGCTATAATGAATATTGTCAGATTCAGAACCGACGCAGGGTCTCCCTGCACAAAGAAGGAGGAATAATTATGAGAATCGGCGTAACTTATGAAAACGGACAGGTATTTCAGCATTTCGGTCATACGGAGTTTTTTAAGGTATATGATGTGACAGACGGGGCGATCACTTCCTCCGAGGTGGTTGACACCAACGGTCAGGGCCACGGCGCCCTTGCAGGTGTGCTTCAGAATCTGGGGGTCGACGTGCTTCTTTGCGGAGGCATCGGATCGGGAGCCCAGAATAGCCTTGCTGCTGCAGGCATCGAGCTTCACGGGGGCGTAACCGGCGACGCAGACCAGGCAGTGGCTGCATTCCTTGCGGGCACACTGGCGGCAGACCCGGATTTCAGCTGCGATCATCACGACCATGAGGAAGGTCACAGCTGCGGCGAACATTCCTGCGGTCAGTAATGGACCATCCGTAATGGACAAATGACGGGCCCCCCTTCTTTTCGGGGGTCCTGCGGAGCGGACGGAAATTTCTCCGGCCAGTAAA
>JBJFFZ010000049.1:0-52893 GCA_051892195.1 Anaerovoracaceae bacterium | reverse complement strand
CACTGCAGTAGAAAGTGGCGAACTGGACGCTAACTACTTCCAGCACCTCCCTTACCTGGAAGACTTCAACGCAGAAAACGGTACACACCTGGCTTCTGTTCTCGCTGTTCATTATGAACCGATGGGCATTTTCCCTGGAAAGAGCTCCGATCTGACAGCAATCGCTGACGGCGCTGTAATCGCAGTTCCAAACGACACGACAAATGAAGCAAGAGCTCTCCAGCTCCTGGCTGCTCAGGGTCTCATCACACTCCCTGAAAACGCAGACCTCACAATCACTCCGAAGGATATCGCAGAAAATCCACACAACCTGCAGTTCCTTGAAGTGGAAGCTGCTGCGGTTGCAAGATCTCTGGGAGATGCTGACTTCGGCGTAATCAACGGAAACTATGCACTGGAAGCAGGCCTGACTGCAGATCAGGGTCTCGCATTTGAAGCTGCAGATTCCATCGCTGCCCAGACTTATGCCAACATTCTGGTAGTTAAGGAAGGCAACGAAAACAACGAAGCCATCCAGAAGCTTATGGCTGCCCTGACTTCTGATACATGCAGACAGTTTATCGAAGAAAACTACAAGGGTATGGTATTACCTGTATTCTAAGCTGCGGCAGAAAATTCTGATCAGATCAGTAATATAAAAGCACGATCCATATAATGGAGCTGTCTCTTTTGCAGAGGCAGCTCTTTTTTATAAAATTGTACTTTTCTTGATACAATCGGCAAAAAGTGTTCTGATTGCACCGGCCCGGCCGGTGTGATATAATTTGCATAGAAATTATTGTCGAACGTACTTTTTTAAAGAAAGAGTGAGGTAATATTATGCGCGTAGTAGGACTGGTTTCATCACCGAGAAGAGAAGGAAATTCCGAGCTGGCGGTAAAGGAGATTTTCCGGCAGCTGCCGGATGACTGGGAAAAGGACATGATCCGGCTCAACAAGCTGAATATTGAGTACTGCAACGCATGCTATGCCTGTGTTCCGGAAGGAAAGAAATGCGTCATCAAGGACGATCTGGAATTTCTCATCCGCAACGTCAAGCATGCGGATAAGATCGTAATTGCAGCTCCGGCGTATCTTCTGGGGGGACATACGGCGCTGAAGGTGATTCTGGACCGGATGCTTTCCGTAACCGGCGACTACAAGCTCTTTGGCCGCCCGGACTGCGTCATCGTCAATTCCTTCGGCATGCCGGGCTGGGAAGGCATGGTAAGAGAGGATTCCCTGCTGTTTGCGAGAAAGTTCCATATGAATGTTGTGGGGCATGAGGTGATCCTTGCGACCCTTCCGGGAGACAGCGTAAAGGGAGAAAATCTGGAAAAGCTGGGCAAGCTGGCAGAGCTTCTGGTAAATCCGCCGAAGGACGGAAGTGTCTACACCTCCACACAGCCGGACCTGCTCCGCTGCCCGTTCTGCTCCGGCACCGAAATGCAGATCCGCCCGGACGGAAGGGTGAAGTGCGGTGTCTGCGGCGGCGAGGCCGACCTTGTTTCAGGCCCGGAGGGCCTGCACCTTACATACGATCCGGACTTTATGCATCGTCTGACGCCGGCGGCACTGGATGTCCATACCAATTATCTTATGGAAAAGAAGAATCTCTTCCTCTCCACAAAGGACGACGTAAAGGCCATTCAGGCAAGATACAGAGATCTGAACTGGTGGAAAACGCCGGAGGATATGAAATAAACGCTTATCGTCAATAGACGAATCGACTGAATACATTGCAAGACCTCCATGAAAAAAGTGTAATAGAAGAACAGAAAGGCCGTCGAAGCTGAACCGACGGCCTTTTTGTCGGGTCCGGGGCCCCGGACCGGCAGCTTCAAGGAACAGAATCTGTTCTGTTTCCGGGCACCTCTGGTGGTTTTGTGTTATAATCCTCCTTAAACCATTTATGATAAAGGAAGCTTTTGAAAGGGGAATGTATGGAGAATACAGACAGTCAGGAGTTTCTGCGCACGGAGCCCCTGGGAAGGCTGCTTTTCCGGCTGGCGATCCCAACGGTGGCGGCGCAGATGATCAACATGTTTTACAATATTGTGGACCGCATCTACATCGGGCATATTCCCCATGTGGGTGCTGCCGCCCTGACCGGGGTAGGAGTGTGCATGCCGCTGATTCTTGTAGTGTCGGCCTTTGCGGCGCTCACAGGTTACGGCGGAGCGCCCCGGGCTACGATTTTTATGGGACAGAAGGACAGGGAGTCCGCAGAGCGGATTCTGGGAAACTGCTTCAGCCTGCAGGTTCTGATTGCTCTTATTCTGACGGTGGTGATGCTGATCTGGAATTACGATCTGCTTATGACCTTCGGGGCCAGTGAAAACACCGTGGGATATGCAGTCAGCTATATGAATATCTATGCTCTGGGAACCATCTTTGTTGAAATCACCCTTTCCATGAATCTTTTTATTACGGCTCAGGGCTTTGCCAGAACCGGGATGATCTCCGTAATGATCGGGGCTGTTGCCAATATTGTGCTGGATCCCGTTTTTATTTTCGGTCTGAACATGGGAGTTCGGGGGGCTGCCGTGGCGACGCTGATCTCCCAGGCCCTGTCCTGTATCTGGGTGGTGAGCTTTCTGTGCGGCAGAAAAACGGTTCTCCGTCTGAGGCTGAGGAATATGCTCCTTGCGCCGCAGGTCATTTTACCCTGCGTAGCTCTGGGGACCTCCTATTTTGTCATGCAGGCCAGTGAAAGCGTCATTGCGGTGTGCTTCAACAGCTCTCTGCAGAAGTACGGGGGCGACATTGCGGTAGGGGCCATGACGATTCTCACCAGCGTCATGCAGTTTGCCATGATGCCCATGCAGGGACTGGGACAGGGAGCACAGCCTATTATCAGCTACTGCTATGGTGCGGGGGACCGCGGGCGGGTCCGGGCTGCGTTCCGGCTTCTGCTTAAGGTGAGCATTCTGTATTCTGTGGTGTTCTGGGCGCTTTGCATGTGTTTTCCGGGTATGTTCGCATCCATGTTTACCACCGAGGAAGCGCTGATCCGGTTTACAGAAAAGGCTCTGCGGGTTTACCTTGGGGCGGCGCTGCTTTTCGGCATACAGATGGCGTGTCAGATCACCTTCAATGCCCTCGGCAGAGCCCGGGAATCCATTCTTGTGGCCGTCATGCGGAAATTTGTGCTGCTTATCCCGCTGATCTACATCATGCCCCGCATCCTGAGCTCCGACCCTGCCATGGCGGTGTACACAGCAGAGCCTGTGGCGGATTTTCTGGCCGTATCCTTTACGGCTGTTCTCTTTGCAGTCAGGTTTAAAAAGATTCTCTCAGGAGGTCCGGGGGAGCAGGAATGATGCACCCGGGCGAAGATCTCAAAAAGGAGGTTGTAAAAATGAAGATGAAAAAATTTGTTTGCGGAATTCTGCTGGCAGCAGGTTTTACACTGCTTGCAGGCTGTGGCAGCGCTGCGGGAAATGTCAGCACGGCAGTGCCTGGGGCGGATGATGCCCTGATGGTGGAGCCTCTGGAGTCCACGCTGTATGTGAATCACCTGGAGGACAGTACCTTTGCCGCATCCTTCAAAGGGTCTGACGTGAAGCTGAACGATGACGGGGCTCTTTGCGTGGCCATGCAGGTATGGGATTATGAACGCTTTGATCCGGTTGACATCGCAAGCCTCAAGGTCGGAGATAACATCCTGATAAACGGGAAAAAGGTCTGTGTGGAAAGCATTGAAATGGAGGGTCAGTACGCTGTGATCAACGGCGGACTGGAAGAAGGCGGCTATGATCTTTATACGGATAATGACGGTGAGTATCATGAAGTGATCATGGATGCAGGACCTCGTTACTTCCCGGTGGGCGAAGTGACCATTCCGGTGGCACAGGAATTTGTGTTTACGGACAACTCCGATCCGGAGAACCAGGGGAAAATCATGTATGCAGGGGACTTTCTGACGGCTATGGAGAACAGCGACGAGGAATTTAACGCCAACGCCATGGTGGTCCGCACGGAAAACGGAAAAATCATGGAAATCACCAGAAATTATATGCCTTGATCCGGCGGGGCTGCGCAGGATACACAAAGGAACCTTTGACAGATCAATAATCTGTGGTATGATGGACACCGTGTGTTAATGCGTTGTGGCTGCCCGGGGCAGCCGGATTGTAAGGATGAGATTTATGAATGATGTACTGATGATTGCGGCGGTGAGTCTGATCGTGGGCTTTGCAGGCTTTGTGGATTCCATCGCGGGAGGAGGGGGGATTATCTCTCTGCCGGCGTATTTCCTGACGGGCATGCCGCCCCATATGTGCTACGGAACAAACAAGCTGTCTGCGGCCTGCGGCTCCGTTTTTGCCGTAGGAACCTATATGCGGCACGGGGCTGTGAACCTGAAGATCGCCCTGATTGCGGCGGCGGGCTCCTTTGTGGGCTCCACCATCGGGTCCAGGGTGGTCATGCTGCTGGACGGACGGGTCCTGCAGCTCATGCTGGTGGTGCTGCTTCCTCTGGTTGCAATTTTTATCTTTGTGAAGAAGATCGGCGGGGAGGAAGACCGCTCTGCAACCCTGGGGAGTACAAAGCTGATGATCTTTGCGCTGCTGGCCGGAGTGCTTGTGGGAGGCTATGACGGAATCTTCGGGCCGGGAACGGGAACCATTGCGGCTCTGGCCTTCACCACCGTGCTGCGGTTTGATCTGCGGACCGCGACGGGCAATGCCAAGGTTCTGAACCTGGCTTCCAATGTGGCGGCCTGCGTGACGTTTATTCTGGCGGGGGCGGTGGATTTCCGGTATGCTGTTCCGTCGGCGGTCTGCAACATCATCGGTTCCATTCTCGGGTCCCAGATGGCCGTGCGCAGGGGGAGCGGATTTATCCGCCCGGTGATGCTCTGCGTCATTGTTCTGCTCATCGGAAAGGTGGCCTGGGATCTGCTCCGCAGCTTTGCGTAACAGCCGGGGCTCCGGCTGCCCACAGGCCCTTAGGGCCTGAAAGTCATTGAAGATTCATGCGTATCGTTTAAAAGCGATGCGCATTTTTTTATTTTGCAGGCATAAAATGAACTGAAGAATCAAGGACGGGAGGAGCTATGAGAAAGGGGATAATATTACGGGGAAGGCTGAGGTCCGGCGGGGGAATCTTTCTGCTTGCCGCAGTGCTGTGTGCAGGATTTCTGGCACACCACCCTCTGATGGCGGCGGCGGAAACGGTAAGCCAGCGGCTGGGAGCGGGATTTCTGAATCAGCAGCCTGTGATCCTTCTGGATCCGGGCCACGGCGGTATTGACGGCGGCGCGGTCAGCGCAGAAGGGGTATGCGAAAAGGATATCAATCTGAGCATCTGTCAGAAAATCCGCAAGGCGCTGGAACCATATGACGTGCGGGTGGAAATGACCCGGGAGGAGGACTGCGGCCTGTACAGCGAAGAAAAAAGCAGCATCCGGGGGAAAAAGGCTGAGGACCTGAAGGCACGGCTTGCCATGGCGGAAAAGCTGAAGCCTGATGCGCTGGTAAGCGTCCATCTCAACAGCTACCGGCAGGATCGCAGCGTCTTTGGGGCCCAGACCTTCTACACCACCTCCTGCGAACCGGCGGAGGCGGAAATGAGCAGGATTCTTGCAGAAAAGATTCAGGCGCTGCTGATCGGGTATATAGAGAATGGAAATACACGGCTGGCTATGGAAAAGAATGATGTTCTGCTGATGAAAGAGGCGAAGGTTCCTACGGTCATTGTGGAATGCGGCTTTCTTTCCAATTATGACGAAGCCTCCCGGCTTCAGGAGGAGGAATATCAGGAGCTGCTGGCCCGGGCAGTGGCAGACGGAATTCTCAGCTATCTGGGCATTGAGAAAAAGACTTCGGAAAATGCAAGCATAAAAATCGTGACTTCAAAATAATTTCTGAAAAATCCTAATTGACAGGGGGATTCTGCCGAAAATAATTCGACTGTACACATTCTGTGCACAGCCTGTGTAAAAATATGCAAAATCTGTGGATAACTTTTTTCGGAGCTTTGTTGAAAAACTTTGAAAGCAAGTGATTTCAATGGTTTGAAGAAGAAAAGTTATCCACATCCATGCGGTGGATAACCTGTGCAAAAAAGGTGGAAAAATGATTAAAACCCCATATTTTCTGCCGATTAAGCGTTGTGGAAAAAAATTAAATACGACGAATTGATTATTGTGGGAATTAATAAACACAATGATACATAAGTGATATGGTTAACATCAAAAAAGAGGAAATATTTCTGTTGTACACAAGATTTGGAACATAAGGAAAAAAGAATGCTTCTGTCCGGAGCAGGCTCCGGCACCACGACATTTGAGGTATGCTTTCCTTTGAGAAAGTAGTATAATAAACAGACATTTTGGAACAGGAAGAAGACAGGAAAGACAATTTATGAGGAACATTATTCGTATTGTAAAATCCGATTTTCGCGGACTTGCACGGAGTGGGCTGGCATGGCTTCTCATTGCCGGCATGTGCCTCCTGCCGGTGCTCTATGCGGGGCTCAATATTTATGCCTGCTGGGATCCCTATGAAAACCTGAGCGGCCTGAAAATCGCCGTCTACTCGGAGGACCAGGACTGCACGCTGGACGACGGAACCGTGGTCAATATGAGCGATGAACTCCTGACGGATCTGCGGCAGCGGTCCGACATCGGCTGGACCATGGTGGAAACGCGGGAAGAGGCTGAGGAAGGGGTAAAGGACGGAACCTACTACGGCAGTGTGGTGATCGAGAAGGACTTTACCTCCAGAATGTTTGATTTTGACGGCATTCAGAACCATGACGGCGCACCCACCATCACGTTTTACCAGAATCAGAAAAAGAATCCCATCGCCACCCGCATGACGGATTCCGCTTCCACGGTGCTGAAGCGGAGCATCAGCCAGAAGTACATCAAGGCCCTCATGACCTCAGTCTTCGGGCATCTCAATATTCTGGAGCAGGATCTTGAGAATCTGGAAGGGGATACGGACGATTCAAGGGAATCCCTACTGAAGCTGAAGGAAAACATGGACAGCTATCAGAAGGCCGTGGACGCGTTTATTTCGGCGGACCGGCTGCTTATGGGAAATCTGGACGAGACGGATGCTCTGGTGGACAGTGCCATCGGGGGGATCAGCAGCAGTATTGCGGATCTCAACGCCCAGAAGGATTATACGCAGCAGCTGCGGAACGACCTGAACAAGGATCTGAACCACGCCTCCGACTCCTTAGGAAGCCTGGATGAAAATATCAGGGAAATGTCCGGCATTGTGGCATCGATCAGTCAGGTGGACGGCGTTCAGGATCTTACGGCTGCCATCGGGGATGCCCAGTCTCTCCTTGCAGAAAATGTGGACATGCTGAAAAACATCCAGAAGATTCTGGATATCCTGTATCAGGCGGACGGGGATCTGGATGATGTGGTGTTCACCGCCTGCGACGGAACGGATTATCTTCTGAACCAGACCCAGGGACTTCTGGATTACATCGAGGTGCATTATGCGGAGTTGACTGCGTTTCAGACGGCGCTGAAAGCGGCCATGACTCAGGCAGTCGGCAATGTGACGGGCTTCGGCTGGATGGAGCCTCAGGTGGCAGCATCTCTGGTCAATGCCTCTACCAGTAAGGTAGTGGAAGCTCTGCTGACGGCAGAGGCAACGCATTTTATGGAAGTGATTCAAACTTCCGGGGATCCTGCGAAGGTGGCGGAAGCCCAGAACAATCTCATGGAGATACAGGCAAAGAAGGCCGCAGGAGACAGTACGGGTCTTATGATGCTTTCTCTGGCCTATGCAGGCGTGGATACTGCGGTACTTGTGCAGCTTCAGAATGACTACGCTATCGTGGGGCCTGTCATCAAACGGATTGAAACGAGAGCCGCAGAGCTGCAGGCCCAGTACAAGACCCTGCAGAAGGATCTGGACATCATTCTGACCCAGTCCGGAAATCTTCTGGATGCTGCAGGCGTGGAGGCGGCTCCCGATGCTATTGCGCCCCTTCAGCGTCAGGTGAACCGGGATCTGCAGGATACAGTGGCGCAGCTGGAAGCCCTGTCCCGTCTCAGCGAGGGGAGCACCGCAGATCCGTCGGATATCCTGAATGCCAGGGTGAAGATTGTCTATACCAAAGCCCAGACGGCGCTCCTGCGAAAGACCTTTGAAGGCATTCAGATGCAGGTGCCTGATGCAGACGCCGACGATCTGATTCAGGCCCTTACAAAGCTGGAAAAGAATCTGGACGAGCTTCAGGATGTGCTGGACAGCGCCCAGACCCTTCTGGATACCACCGGAGAGGCGCAGCAGGTTCTGTCGGAGGCATCGACCCTGGCCCTGAGCACTGCGGCGTTTATCCGCGATACGCTGCAGCCGCAGTCAGACCGCACCTTTGAAAGTATCGAAGAGATTATGGACGAGATCTCTGCCCTTCTTGTTCATTCCGTCAGCGTGATGGAAGGGGGAAAGGATGTGATTCAGGGCGCCGGCCTCAGCCTGTATGGAGTAAACAACAGCCTCAGCGCTGTGCAGCAGGTTCTTGAGGTGCTTGCGGACAGAATCCAGCCCCTTACAGAAGACATTGAAAACCTGCAGGATGCGGAGATCATCCGGGATCTGAAGGTGCTCCTGGGGCTTGACCCTGAGGAGACGGCCGACTTCTTCGCCACACCGGTGGAGGTACATACAAATGCAGTTTACCCTGTGCAAAACTACGGCTCCGGCATGGCGCCGTTTTATACATCCCTGGCCATCTGGATCGGAAACATCATACTGACCGCCGTGTTCCTCACCGCGGCTGCCCCGGAGGGGCTGCAGAAGCCGAAGACCTGGGAGCTTTATTTTGGCCGGTATGTGCTGTTTTTTGTGCTGAATGAAATCCAGACTGTGATCATTCTTGCGGCAGATCTGTTTGTGCTGAAGATCCAGTGTCTGCATCCGGTGCTGTTCTTTGCAGCCGGTATGACGGCATCCTTCGCCTTTTCCATCCTGATCTACTCCCTGGCTCTGTCCTTTGGAGTTCTGGGAAAGGCGGCGGCTATCCTGCTGTTTATCATGCAGATTGCAGGCTCCGGAGGAACCTATCCCATCCAGCTGCTGCCGGAGACCTTCCAGGCCCTGTACCGGTTCCTGCCGTTTGATTACTCCATCGGGGCCATGCGGGCGTGCATCGCCGGAACCTATGAGCATGATTATTTCTGGTATCTTGCGGTACTGCTGATCTTTGCAGCAGTGGGCGTGATCATCGGCCTGAAATCAAAAGCCTTTGAGGGCTTTGTGGAGCACATGGAAGAAAAGATGGAGGAGACAGGCCTGATGTGATGCAGGCGGGTGAAATGCTATGAACGAATCAGAAAAGAAATATTACGAGCTTTGTGCCCAGATGCTGCAGCTTCTGAATGAAATGCACGCCAACAGCCGCCGGTATATCCGCAGAAGCCTGTGGAACCTCCTGTTCACTCCATTTGTGATGGTGCTGCTTCTGGTGGTGACAGAAATCTCCAAAGGCGCCCTTCTGTTTCTCTGGCTGGCCGCCCTGTTTCTCACCTGCGGGTTTCTGGTATTTATCGAGTACATCGATACCCGGATGATGAAGCAGGCCAGAGATCTGATCGGCGAGGATAAGGAATGGCTGGAAATTCTGGAAAAGAATGAAAAACTAAAAAAGAAGAAAGGGACGGAAGATGCATCGGAAGAACCGCAACCGGAAACACCGGAAGCTTCCGATGCTGAGGCTGTCCCGGAGGCAGCGGCAGCTCCGCAGCCGGAAAACGAGCCGGAGGACGCTTCCGGCGCAGCGGCTCCGCCGGAAAGCGAAACGGCGGAAACAGAGACCCCGGAGGGCGCGGAAGCCGAAACTGCAGGGGACGCCGGACCCGATGGAGACCTGCAGGAGGAAGCCGTGTCTGTGACGGATGCCCCTGAAACGGCGGACCCGAAGGCAGAGATCCCAGAGGAGGCGGCACCGGAGTCCGCAGCAGAGAAAGAGGCCGCTCCGGAAGCCCGGACGTCAGCTCCGGAGGAGGTGCAGTTATGAAAAATATTCTTCGCATCTTTACCGGAGACCTGAACCGCATGACAAAAAGCGTGGTTTCCGTGGTGATGGTCATCGGCATCAGCATCCTGCCCTGTATGTACGGCTGGATGAACGTCCTGTCCACTCTGGACCCGTACTCACCGGAGGCCACTTCCCACATGAGCATTGCAGTGGCAAGCGATGATCAGGGAACGGAGATTTACGGCGTAACCATGAATATCGGAGATACCATCCTTGAGAATCTGAGGGGAAACGACACCCTGGGATGGGAATTTCCGGAAACCACCGGAGAAGCCGTGGACGGGGTCCGCAGCGGGGAATACTATGCGGCCATCATTATTCCGGAGGGCTTTTCGGAGGATATGATGGAGTTCCGCACAGGAAACTATGTACATCCCCAGCTGGAGTACTACCAGAACGACAAGGCAAATATTATCGCCTCAAAGATTACCGATCTGGCAAAAAATACGGTGCAGGATGAGGTCAACGGAGCCTTTATGGGCACGCTGGTGGGAGCTGCGGTGAAAATGGGCAATATGACCTCCGGCATAGGAATTGACGGGCAGAGCGCATATGATGACGCCATCCGGAAGGTGGCGGATGCGGAGCGGGATCTGGAGTCCATTCTGAAGCTCACCCTGGCCATGGATGCGCTGGGGGATGCTGCCGGCAGCATGATCGGCACCACGGAGAGCTTTCTTCCGGAGGTGGACCGGCTTACGGGAGAAACAGAGTCCGCTCTGCAGGACATCTTTGACCGGCTGGAAACAGGCAAGGGAAACTACCGGGATGCGGCGGATGCAGCGGTTCTGGTTCTGGACCAGGCACTGACCTCCCTGGAAACTCTGGAAACCTGGGTGAAGTCGGAGAACGATGCGGCACTGACGGTGACAGAGGATTCTGCTCAGGCCCTTCTGAATCTGAAGGATACCCTGAACGATCTGAACCGGTTTATTGCAGATGTCAGCGAATATGTATCAGAGGAGACTCCGGGTTATATGGACATCAGCCGGGCATGCAGCAGTGCAGAGTCCATGATCCGGGCCTCTGAGGACCTCCTTGGAACCATGATTCCGTGGTCCGGCGCCGACGCCCGGACCGGGGGAGCTGCCCTGGCAACCGGTTCCTCTCAGGCAGGCGTTTATTTTGATGCCTCAAAGCACCCCGGCTGGAAGGAATACACCTCTCCGGGGGCCCTGTACTACGCAGAATACGGGGCAAAGATCGGCCCTGAGGCAGCTGCCGCAGCCGCGGCAGGACAGAATATGGAGGAAAACCTGAAGGATCTGAAAAAATATCTGAACTACGCAAGAGATGACATAAAAGGGCTGGAAAAATACGCAGACAGGCTCAACAGCAGTATGAGCACTGCCCTGACCGGCATCAGTCAGGATCTGAACCGGCTGGCGGAGGACCTTCTCACGGTGGAGGAAAACCTCCTTTCCGATGTGAGTCACGTCAGAGAGGATATCCTGAAGATTCAGGGGACCCTGACAGAGGACGGCTCCCTTTCGGGGATCATCGATACGGCACAAAACAGCCTCCTTCAGGCGGCGGACGTGCTGCAGAGCACAGACGGAACCTACCGCTCCGCCATGAATGCCCTGGCGGGCTACACCTCCGCACTGGGCGCCATTCAGTACGACATGGGACAGACCAGAGCTGTGGTACAGCAGCTGCAGGGAATTCTGCAGAGCGTCATGCTGCACCTTCTGGAATGGGATGAGGACGGCAGCCTGGACTACATGATCGATCTTATGGGAGACGATCCGGAAAAGCTGTCGGCCTTTCTCGCAGAACCCGTGACTCTGGAAACGGAAGCCGTCTATGAAATTGAAAACTACGGATCAGCCAGCGCCCCGTTCTTCACGCTGCTCGCTCTGTGGGCGGGAGCCCTCTTTGCCATGTGTCTGTTTAAGGCCCGGGTGCCTGCAGGCCTTCTTCCGGAGGGCACGAAGCGGTGGGAGGAATTCTTCGGCCGTTATCTGTTCATCTTCTTCATCGGACAGCTTCAGGCTCTGGTAACCGGCCTGGGGATTCTGTTTTATGTGGGGATTGACTGCGCCCATCCGTTCCTGTTCTGGCTGGGGTGCGCCGCTGCCTCCCTGACCTTTACCCTGATCAACTTCTCTCTGGCATATGCCCTTGATACAGTGGGTCTGGGCATATCGGTCATCATCATCCTTGCCCAGGTGGCAGGGACCGGAGGCTCCTTCCCTGTGGAAGTGCTTCCGGAAATCTGCCAGAAGATCTATCCGGCCATGCCGTTCCGGTTTGCTCTGGAGATGATGCGGGAGGCTGTAGGAGGAACCTTCGGAAGCACCTTCTTTACCGATGCAGGCATGCTCCTGCTCTACGGACTTGCAGCCATTCCTCTGGGACTGCTGATTTCAAAGCTGTACGGACCGCTTTACCGCGCCATGAAGGCAGGCATGAAAAAAAGCGGCATTATGAAAATTTAATGAGAAAAAAGGAAGAGGCGGTGCCTCCGGAAGCTTCCGGGGACACCGCCTTTAGCAATTTATGTTAAGCAACTATTTTTTCAGGGCTACTGTACCGGTCTTCATCATGGAGATGATGCCGTACGGCTCAAAGGTATCCACGATGGACTTGGTCACAGAATCCTCTGCCGCAGCCTCAATGATGATGGAGTCTGCCTTGATATCCACAATCCGGGCTCCGAAGGCTTCCGCAAGCTGAATGATGTCCAGCCGTGTCTCGTGGGTGGCATGGAGCTTCATGAGCAGCAGCTGACGGCTTACGGTGTCGGCGTAGGTTACATTCTCCACGTCGATGATTTCCTGCAGCTTCAGAAGCTGTTTGATCACCTGATCCAGAATGTACTCGTCCCCGTCCACCACAACGGTCATGCGGGTGACATCTTCGTTTTCTGTTACGCTGGCAACGATGGAATCAATATTATAGCCTCTTCTTCCGAACAGTCCGGAAAGACGGCGCAGCACGCCGGGTCTGTTTTCCATAAGCAGAGAAAGAACATGCTTCATTTTGAATAACCTCCTGTTAAAAATCGATATTAACAAATATTTATTATATGGGAAAATTTTTCTCTCTTCAATGATGAAATCCTGAATCTGAACGGCAAAATCCCGAATCTGAGCCAAAACTGCACAGACTGCATCAGCAGCCGCTGATGTCCGGGCCGGCAGAGCCGGCGTCAGTCCGAATCCGGAGAAATCTCCGGGGAAAGGGATGCCAGAAAATCCCCGAAATCCATGTAAGGGCTCTGCAGGAATTCGTACATCACAGGTTCCCGGAATTCGTACTTCATGGTGTTCATGAGCGGGTACGGAAGCAGGGAAAGGAACAGCTGAAACTCTGCGCTTCGGACTGCATCCATGGTGTATCCCATAAGCACCAGCTGATCGGAATCCGTCACAAAGTACAGGGCCTTGACATCATCGTTGATCCGGTAGACGGACTGGCCTGCGTGATCGTTGTTGTCCTTGAACTGGATGTACAGTGTTCCGTTTTCGTACCGGGTTTCCGTAAAGCCGGACATGGCGCGGTCCAGGGTATCCTCAAACTCCTCATCCTCGGCGTTGAGGATGGTGTACACCGAAACGAACTCGGAACGGTTCACCATCATAGCCGCTTCCACTCCTGTGACCCGCAGGTCGGAACGGCGGCTGGCGGTGGTGATCATGGAACCGTCTTCGCTGAGGCGGAGCAGCGCCGTGGTGAGATGGTAGCGGTTGTTGTATTCTATGAGGGCTTCGCAGAAATAGGTCCGGTCCTCGGACAGACCGGCTGTCTGGATGCTGTTGCGGCAGAGGGTTCCTTTGCCTTCCGGCTGAAATACATCGCAGCCGGACATATCCGGAACATCGGAGGGGCGCACCGGCCGGTGGCCGCAGGGAGCTGCGTGGTGCATGAGCCAGTGGGCTCCCGGAGCGTCCCCGGAAGCGCAGCGCATCATAAAGTAGTTGATGGTAAAATTGTCTCCATCATCGCCGCCGCAGATCCGGTCGAAAAGGCGGACGTATTCTTCCGCAGTGAGGCACTGCTCCTGATTGATGAGAAACGCGTACTTTTCTCTTCCATCGGGCAGGGGCTGGCTGTAGCGGGTGTTGATGCAGGCGTGGGCCTGCAGAAGAAACCGGGCCTCCCGCTCGGATACAGGCACTAAGGAGCCTCCCAGAGAGCCGTAGAGCCTGTTTCGTTCCTCTTCGATCTCATCGGAATCCAGGCCGTATCCCTCAAGGAAGGATTCGATGCCGTATTCTTCGCTGTCCAGGTAAAAAATCTGTTCCACGATTTCGGTTCTGGAGTTTTTCTGCACCTCCCAGGTCATATCCAGTCCGATGACGCCCATGAGGCGGGTGTCGGTGACACGGGCTCTCAGAAGCTTTCGGACAGTGCCTGTTCTTGATGTTTCTTTTCCGCCTCGGATGACGGTAAACGGTCGTTCCATGACTCTCCTTCCAGGAGGGCAGAGCCCTCGTCAAAGCGTTATGATCTGCCTGTTTCGGCGGGCAGACTGTTATAAAGCATTATACATTATTATCCTTGACCCGCCAACGCATATATTATAAAATTCATTAGATAAAGCCATGTGTTTTTGACATGTTTTGATGATTTTTCAGGGATATTCCCGGTTAGATAGACGATTGCAAAAAAAGTTTTTTGAAGGAAGGTAAAAAAATGGGTATCAAAGTAGTAAAGTTCGGCGGTTCTTCTGTTGCGGATGCGATTCAGCTCCAGAAAGTGAAAAACATCATTCTGTCTGATCCTGACAGAAGATATGTAGTAGTTTCCGCTCCGGGCAAGCGTTATTCCGATGACAACAAGGTGACAGATCTTCTCTATCTGTGCAAGACACATATCGAGCACAATATTCCTGCAGACCATGTTTTTCAGGTGATCTGCGACAGATTCAGAAGCATGGAAATGAACCTGGGCATCAATGTGGGAATCGACCGGGAGCTTGAAGAGATACGCAAAAATCTGAAGCCGGGTATGACAGCGGATTACATTGCCAGCAGAGGCGAATATCTCTGCGGAAGAATTGCAGCCGCAGTTTTGGGCTACGATTTTGTGGATCCGGCAGGCCTGATCCAGTTTGATGAAAAGGGCAGACATCTGGCCGAAGAAACAAACAGAGCCCTGGCCGAGGAGCTGGCAAAGCACGAGAGAGCCGTAATTCCGGGATTCTACGGAACCAATCCTGACGGCACCATCCGCACCTTCTCAAGAGGCGGCTCCGATATCACCGGTTCCCTGGTGGCAAAGGCTGTAGGTGCAGACATTTACGAAAACTGGACGGACGTATCCGGTTTCCTGGTATCTGACCCGCGGATCGTGGACAATCCGAAGCCGATCAAGAACATTACATATAAGGAGCTCCGGGAGCTCTCCTACATGGGCGCCAGCGTGCTTCACGAGGATGCAATCTTCCCGGTTCGCCAGGTCAATATTCCGATCAATATCAGAAACACAAATGAACCGGACAATCCGGGAACCATCATTTCTGACACGCCGGCGGAAAGCAACGACATCATCACCGGTATCGCCGGAAAGAAGGATTTCGCAGTCATTGCCCTTTACAAGAACATGATGAATTCCGAAATCGGATTTGTTAAGAGACTTCTGACAATTCTGGAAAACAATGAGATTTCCTTTGAGCACCTGCCAAGCGGCATCGATACCGTATGCATCGTCATCTCAAAGCAGCAGCTGGAAGGAAAGCTTCAGGATCTTCTGGATGATATCGAAAAGCGTCTCAAGCCGGATTCTGTTGAAATCTATCAGGATATGGCGCTGATCGCCACCGTTGGTATGGGGATGAACCGCCGTCCGGGCGTATGCGCAACCCTGTTCGGCGCGCTGAACGATGCCAATGTCAATGTCCGCATGATCGACCAGGGCTCCAGCGAAATGAATATTATCGTGGGCGTCGAAAATGATAATTTTGAAACTGCCATCAAAGCAATTTACAATGCGTTTATCAAATAATCAACTATGATGCACAGCTCCCGCTGTGACCGGAAGCGGTCCGGCGGGACTGTATTTAATGAAGACCATCGGAAAGAGGGGTTTTTATGGGTTTTATGGAATTGGTCTTTGGAGACCTCAACAAGAAAGAAGTGAAAAAGCTGTCCAGGATTGCAGATAAGGTTCTGGCCCTGGACGAGGAGATGCAGAAGCTCACGGATGATGAGCTGCGGGCGAAAACCCGGGAGTTTCAGGACCGCTGCCAGAACAAGGGCGAATCCCTGGATTCCCTGCTGCCGGAGGCCTTTGCTGTGTGCAGAGAAGGGGCTGCCCGGTCTTTGGGCATGAAGCACTTCAAGGTGCAGATCATCGGCGGAATCGTTCTTCACCAGGGAAGAATTGCAGAAATGCGCACCGGTGAAGGTAAGACCCTGGTGGCTACGCTGCCGGCCTACCTCAATGCCCTTACGGGCAAGGGGGTCCACGTTGTCACCGTCAATGACTACCTGGCAAAGCGTGATATGGAGTGGATGGGAAAGCTCTACACGTTCCTGGGACTGACGGTAGGCGGTGTGTTTCACAGTGTTCCTGCTCCTCTGAGAAAGCAGCAGTACATGTGCGATATTACCTACGGAACAAACAACGAATTCGGGTTTGACTACCTGCGGGACAACATGGTCAGCTACAAGGAACAGATGGTTCAGCGGGAGCTGAACTATGCCATCGTGGACGAAGTGGACTCCATTCTCATCGACGAGGCCAGAACACCGCTGATCATCTCCGGCATGGGAGAAAAGTCCACGGAGCTTTACATCAAGGCAGACCGGTTTGTTCGGAATTTCCGTCTGGATCAGGACTTCACCATGGAGGAGAAGGACAAGACGGTTGCTCTGACGGAAGAGGGCGTCGCCCGCTGCGAGGACTATTTTGATGTGGAAAACTTCTCGGATCCGGAAAACATGGAGCTCAACCACCATGTGATCCAGGCCCTGAAGGCCAACTTCCTGATGAAAAAGGACGTTGACTATGTGGTGATGGACGGGGAAATCCTCATCGTAGACGAGTTTACGGGCCGTATCATGCAGGGCCGCCGCTACAGCAACGGTCTGCATCAGGCCATTGAGGCAAAGGAAGGTCTCACCGTCAGAAGCGAGTCAAAGACTCTGGCAACCATTACACTGCAGAACTATTTCCGCATGTTCAACAAGCTTGCCGGTATGACCGGTACCGCAAAGACCGAAGAAGACGAATTCCTGGATATTTACAACATGAATGTTGTGATTATTCCTACAAATAAAGAAGTTCTCCGTATGGATATGAACGATGCTGTTTATCTGAATGAACAGGCAAAGTTCCGGGCCATCGCCAATGAAGTGGTGGAAGTCCACGAAACAGGCCGTCCGGTGCTGGTAGGTACGGTTTCCATCGAAAAATCAGAGGCCATCAGCGACCTTCTGCGCAAGCGGGGCGTAAAGCACAATGTGCTCAACGCAAAGCATCATGAGCGGGAAGCTGAAATTGTTGCTGAGGCGGGACGCCTCGGGGCTGTGACCATCGCCACCAACATGGCAGGCCGCGGTACCGATATTATTCTCGGAGGCAACCCTGAGTTCGAAGCAAAGAAGGAAATGCGCAAACAGGGGTACGATGAAAATACCATCTCCTATGCGGCCAGCCGCATTCCTCTGGAGGATGAGGAGCTTCTTGCAGCCAGAAAGGTTTTCGATGAGCTTCATGAGAAGTTCAAGGCTGACCGTGCGGATGAGCAGGCGAAGGTTCGGGAGCTGGGAGGTCTGCACATCATCGGTACGGAGCGCCACGAATCCCGGAGAATCGACAATCAGCTCAGAGGCCGTGCCGGCCGCCAGGGAGACCCTGGTTCTACAAAGTTCTTTATCGCCCTGGATGACGACCTGATGCGTCTCTTCGGCGGCGAGCGGATCCAGGCCATGATGTCCCGGTTCAGCGGTTCGGAGGACGAGCCTATTGAGGCAAAGCCTCTTACGAGAGCCATTGAAAACGCCCAGAAGAAGGTGGAGGGCAGAAACTTCACCTCAAGAAAATACGTGCTGCAGTACGACAATGTCATGAACAAGCAGAGAAGCATCATCTACGGAGAGCGCCGGAGAGTTCTGGACGGCGAGGATCTGCGGGATCATGTTCTTTCCATGGCGAGAGAGTTTGCAGACGAGTACATTGACACCTGCACGGCGGAATCAAAGTTCTCAGAGGAATGGGATCTGAAGGAGCTGGAAAGCTCCATGAAGAAGCTGTGCGCTGCCTTTGTGATGCCGGATTACGGGGACAACCCGGATGTGACGCCGGAGGAGCTCAGAGAAGATGTTTACGCAGCCATTGAGACTGCCTATGAAGCAAAAGAAGCGGAAATCGGTCCGGAACGGATGCGTGAGCTGGAGCGTATGATTCTGATCCGTGTGGTTGACAATAAGTGGATGGATCATATCGATGCCATGGATCAGCTCCGTACAGGCATCGGGCTGCGGGGACTGGGACACCAGGATCCGGCCATGGCCTATGCCAACGAAGGCTTTGACATGTTCGAGGAAATGATCAGCAACATCAAGGAGGATACGGTTAAATTCTGCTTTAATGTTACGGTTCAGACAAACACGGAACGTGTTCAGGTCATGGAGGCCGGAGACGCCAGAAAGGACGAAGCCGCACCTGCAGTGGGAGGAGGGGCTGCCAGAAGCAGCGCCGGCGGCGGAATTCCTCAGGCCGCACCAAAGGAGTCCAGAACTCCATCCAATGTGCCGGTCAGAAGAGAAGCTCCCAAGGTAGGCAGAAACGATCTGTGCCCGTGCGGATCCGGAAAGAAGTATAAGAACTGCTGCGGAAAAGACCAGCAGTAAAAAAGTTATAGCAAAAAGATACAGCAGGGACCGGAAACGGTCCCTCAGCATATATAAAAGGAAGTGATCAAGGGTGCTGGAACTGGATAACATCAAGTATGAACTGGGTTCTGTAAAGGACAGCCTCAAAGAACTGGGTGAGTCCCTTTGACCTGGCTTGCCTGAAAGAAGAATTAGACCGGCTGGATTATGAAATGACCAGAGAGGATCTCTGGGATGACCCGAAAGCAGCCGGAAAGCTGCTCCAGGAAAAAAAGTATCTGGAAAACAAAATCGGGGGCTTTGAAAAACTGAATGCAGATTTTGAGGATCTCAGCGTTCTCATGGAAATGGCAGAGGAAGAGGAGGACGCTTCCCTGGTGCCGGAGATCGAAGAGAGCTTTGAAAGTCTTAAGCAGCGGATTGAAGAGATCCGTCTGCAGACCCTCCTTGACGGAGAATACGATAAAAACAACGCCATCCTTTCCATTCATGCAGGCTCCGGCGGCGTGGACGCCCAGGACTGGGCCGAAATGCTGTACCGGATGTACAGCCGCTGGATCGAACAGAAGGGCTACGGCGTAACGGTGCTGGATTACCAGAATTCCGATGAAGGCGGCATCAAGGGAGTGACCCTTGAGGTCCGGGGAGTCAATGCCTACGGATACCTGAAAAATGAACGGGGCGTGCACCGCCTGGTTCGTATTTCTCCCTTCGACTCCCAGGCAAGGCGCCATACCTCTTTTTCGGCGGTGGATGTATCGCCGGAGCTGGATGACAGCATTACCGTGGACATCGACCCGGCAGATCTGCGGATCGATACCTACCGCTCCAGCGGGGCCGGGGGACAGCATGTCAATACAACCGACTCTGCCATCCGCATTACCCATCTTCCTACAAACATCGTGGTAACCTGCCAGAATGAGCGGTCACAGCATCAGAACAAGGAAATGGCCATGCGGGTGCTCATGGGAAAACTTCTGGAACTGAAGGAACGGGAGCACAAGGAACGGATTGACGACCTGAAGGGCGACTACGGACAGATCACATGGGGAAACCAGATCCGCTCCTATGTATTTCAGCCGTACACCATGGTGAAGGATCACCGCACCGGAGCAGAGGTCAGCGATGTCCAGCGGGTTATGGACGGGGATCTGGATTATTTTATCAATGAAAAGCTTAAGCAGCGGTAGCCGCGGGCTCCGCGCCGCAAAAAAAGCAAGGGGTACAACAGAATGAACATTACGGAAAAACTTGCACAGGAATTCGGCATCCGGCTGAATCAGGTAGAACAGACGGTGGCCCTGATCGATGAAGGAAACACCATTCCTTTTATCGCCCGTTACCGTAAGGAGGTCACCGGAGGGCTTACCGATGTGGTTCTGCGTGATCTGGACGAACGTCTTTCCTATCTGAGAGGCCTGGAGGAACGGAAAGAGGAAGTCATCCGAAGCATTGAGGAGCAGGGAAAGCTGACGGAGGAGCTTCGCAGCGAGATCCTGCAGGCAGAGATCCTTCAGCGGGTGGAGGACCTGTACAAGCCGTTTAAACAGAAAAAGAGCACAAGAGCCACAAAAGCCAGAGAACGGGGCCTTGCCCCTCTGGCAGAGCAGATCCGCGCCCAGGAGGAGCTGGAAGGCGATCCGGAGACTCTTGCTGCAGCCTATATCGATCCGGAAAAGGAAGTTCCGGATGCAAAGTCCGCCCTGGCAGGAGCCTGCGATATCATCGCAGAGATGATCTCCGATGATGCAGAGATCACAGAAGCCGTCCGCAGCTTCAGCCGGGAGCACGGGGTACTGGCCTCCGAGGCTGCCGATCCGGAGGAAAAGACGGTCTACGACACGTATTATGATTATGCGGAGCCTGTGGCAAAGATCCCGAACCACAGAGTTCTTGCGGTCAACCGGGGGGAAAAGGAAAAGAAGCTGAAGGTGAAGATAAAGCTGGAGCCGGAAAAGCTCCACGAGCTCATAGAAAAGGCTGTTGTCACAAATGAACAGTCCATCTGGAATCCGTATCTGAAGGCCACCATCGAGGATTCCTACAAGCGCCTCATGGCCCCGTCCATTGAACGGGAGCTTCGAAACGAGCTGACAGAGCGGGCGGAAAAGGACGCAGTAAAGGTATTCGCAAAGAACACAGAAAAGCTGCTGATGGTGCCTCCGGTAAAGAACGCCAGAGTGCTGGCCATTGACCCGGGATACCGTACCGGCTGCAAGGTGGCTGCCCTCAGCGACACCGGAAAGCTGCTGGCCTACGCCACCATCTATCCGACGGAGCCGAAAAACGACATCGCCGGTGCAGAGCGGATTATCACAAAGCTCATCGACAAGTTCAAGCTCAATACCGTGGTCATCGGCAACGGAACCGCATCGAGAGAGACAGAAAAATTTATTGCGGACTACATCGCAAAAACAGGCAGAGATCTGAAGTACACCATCGTCAGCGAAGCCGGCGCATCGGTTTACTCGGCATCAAAGCTGGCAACAGAAGAGTATCCGGATCTGGATGTGACAACCAGAGGCGCCATGTCCATCGGACGCCGCCTGCAGGATCCTCTGGCAGAGCTGGTAAAGATCTCCCCGAAGAGCATCGGCGTAGGGCAGTACCAGCATGACATCAACCAGGGACTGCTGGACACGGCTCTGACCAACGTGGTGGAGGACTGCGTAAACAAGGTGGGAGTGGATCTGAACACCGCATCCCCGTCCCTTCTGTCCTACATTTCCGGCATCAATTCCTCCATTGCAAAAAATATTGTAAAATACCGGGAAGAAAACGGCGCCTTCACCGACAGAAAGCAGCTGCTGAAGGTGTCAAAGCTGGGAGAAAAGACCTTCCGTCAGTGCGCAGGCTTTATGCGGATCACCGACGGAGACAACCCTCTGGACGCCACGGCAGTTCATCCGGAATCCTATGAAATCACAGAGCAGATGCTGGCCCATCTGGGCATTGCGCGGGAGATGATCACCGCCGGCGGCGCTGCAGACATCGAAGAACGGATCCGGGAAAAATATCCGGTGGAACCGAAAAGAAAAAAAGCCCCGGAGAAAAAGAAGGAAGCTCCGCTTCCGGCCAACGGCCTGGCTGCGTTAGCGGTCCTTATGGAGGACGAGGAGTTCAACCCGAAGAAAAAGAAAGGGAAGAAGCAGGAACCGAAGAATCAGGATATCAGCCGCAGCATCCGGCTTATGGCAGAGGATCTGGGCATCGGGGAAATGACCCTGCGGGATATCGTGGACGAAATCCGCAAGCCTGCAAGGGACCCGAGAGAATCCATGCCCGGCGTGATTTTCCGCAGCGATGTGCTCAGCTTTGAGGACCTCAAGGTAGGCATGGAGCTGGAAGGCACTGTCCGAAACGTAGTGGATTTCGGCGCCTTCGTGGACATCGGCGTAAAGACCGACGGCCTGGTGCACGTATCCGAACTCAGCAACCGGTTTATCCGGCACCCCATGGATGCCGTAAGCATCGGAGACAATGTAAAAGTGCGGATTCTGGATGTGGATCAGGAGCGGCACAAGATTTCTCTTACAATGAAGCTGTAATAACGAATCACGGACATATAGAAGACCGCCCTTCGGGGCGGTCTTCTGTGCGCCTGCCGGGCAGGCGGAAATACTGTATGCAGAGGCTTTGGAGCTTCGGTTCTTCTTGACATTATGATAGAAAAGTGATAAAATAAGTATGCAAATAATTGCATTTATAAATTTGGCGGAACTGCGCCCTGAAAGCGGTTATTTGCGTATTTTTTATTATAATGAATATTTTTATTCTAACAAGGAGGTATGCGTTATGGAAGTTTATAACAGCGAAAAGATTCGGAATGTTGCGCTCATTGGGCACGGCGGGTGCGGTAAGACCTCACTGATGGAGCTGGCTCTTCTTGAAACAGGTGTTATAAGCAGAGCAGGAACCATTGAAGCGGGCAATACCGTATCGGATTACGACCGTATGGAAATTGAAACCGGACATTCAATCAATATGTCAATGATTCCAATCGAGTATAAGGATGTAAAGATCAATTTTATTGATACTCCGGGTCTGCTTGACTTCTCAAATGAAATGTATACCGCAATACAGGCGGCCGCAGTTGCACTGCTGGTCATCGATGCCGGTTCCGGAATCCAGGTGGGTACAGAAAAGGCCTGGGAATTCTGCAAGGAACTGAAGAAGCCTGTATTTATTATGATTAAGAGAAAAGATAAGGATACTTATGTATTTGATGATCTGGTTGCCGAAATCAGAGAAAAGCTGGGTGCTGTCTGCGTTCCTGCAAGCTATCCGCTGAAGCCGGAAATGATGGATGCCCTCAACGAGCTCATCGCGGAAACTGATGAAGAGCTCATGAATAAATACTTCGATACCGGCGTATTTGAACCGTGGGAATTCAATGCCGGACTGCGCAACGGTGTTGCGGCAGCTGAAATCGTCCCTGTTTTTGCCTTTGACCCGGAAAACGGTCAGGGTGCAGATATGATGCTGGATGTAATCAGAAAATACGCACCGTCTCCTCTGAGACATGCTCCATATAAATATATCGACGCCAGCGGCGGCGAAGACTATGCAATGCCTGAGATCGACGCTCCGGTTACTACCTGGACCTTCAAGACTCTGGCAGACCCGTTTGTAGGTAAGATCTCCATTATGAAGGTAATTACCGGTACCCTCAAGGCCGGTATGGAGCTGGTGAACACCAGAACAGGCAAGAGCGAAAAGCTCAACAAGCTGGTGGTGCTCCGGGGCAAGACCCAGATGGAGGTTCCGCAGGCAAATACCGGCGATATTGTGGCGGTTTCCAAGCTGAACTATACAGAAACCGGGGATACCCTGTGCGACAAGTCCAAGTCAAGAACCTATGTGAACGTTGCCATTCCTGCGCCGACTCTCTTTATGGCTGTGGCTCCTAAGAACAAGAACGACGACGAAAAGATGGGCTCTGCTCTGGGAAGACTGAGAGAGGAAGACCCGTCCTTTATCGTGCGCCACGACGCAGAGACAAAGCAGACACTCATCGGCGCCCAGGGTGAGATGCAGATGAATGTCATCCGCTCCAAGCTTGCCGACCGGTTTGGGGTTGAGGTTGAGCTGAGCCCGAGAAAGGTTGCCTACAGAGAAACCATCAAGGGACATTCCGATGTTCAGGGCAAGCACAAGAAGCAGTCCGGCGGCGCCGGCCAGTACGGTGATGTCCGCATCCGCTTCTCTCCTTCCACTGAGCCGGGTCTGGAATTCTCAGAACAGCTCTTTGGCGGATCCATTCCGAAGAACTACGTTCCTGCCATCGAAAAGGGACTGCTGGAAAGTATGGAAAAGGGTCCTCTGGCGGGATATCCGGTTGTAGGCGTCAAGGCAGTGCTGTATGACGGTTCCTACCATGATGTTGACTCCAACGATATGGCATTTAAGATCGCGGCTTCTCTGGCATTTAAGGCCGGAATCGAAAAGGCATCTCCGGTGCTCCTGGAGCCGATCATGCGTCTGGAAATCATGATTCCGGATGAGTTCATGGGCGATGTTATGGGCGATATGAACCGCCGCAGAGCAAGAATTCTCGGTATGGAGCCGACAGACGGCGGCGGACAGAAGCTGGTGGCAGAAGCGCCGATGGCCGAAATCCTCGACTATACGATCTCTCTGCGGGCAATGACCCAGGCAAAGGGTTCCTTTACGCAGGAATTCGTTCGTTACGATGAGGTTCCGCAGCATCTGGCAAACAAGATTATTGCAGAGCAGAAAGATAAATAGTCAGGACCGGTGCCGGTGAAAGAATCAAAACGGCACTGCAGGGGGCAGCCTGGGGCTGCCGTCCCATCCTGCCTTTGAATATCGTTTTATATCATTATCTGTATGGCAGACAGCGGAGGCTGATGCGAAAGCGCATGGGCTTCCGCTGTTTTTTGATGATTTCCGCCCCTTTTTGCTGCTTTCATTTCTTAAAAATCCATTATGAAACGCACATTTTTGTTTTCATCTGGACAAAAAGAGTATATGATTATACGGTCGGGGATTTTTTTTGGGAATAAATCTTACTTTTTCAGGGTCGAGTATTCAATGATCTGATGGATTTATGGTGAAACGAGATAATAGAAGGATTTATCGTAATGAAAGCAAAAACATTTTTTAAAATTTTTCTGAGTTTTCTGGTTCTTTTTACACTGATTTTTATTCCGCTCATCAAAGGCGTCTCCAATATCAATATTTTTCAGACGGCAGACGGGCTGAAGGGGGCGCTGGAGGATGAGATGGATGTGGATGTTCTGGTGAACCCGGACAGCCAGTTTTTCCAGGCCTTTACAGAATCAAAGCGGGTCAATGTGCTGATGGTGGGGGTCAATCAGCAGATGACGGATACCATCATGCTGGTAAGCTGGGATATGGACAGCAACAGCGTGGATGTGATTTCCGTTCCCCGTGACACATACTATGAAAGAGCGGGATATAACAGCCCGGCCCAGAAGAAGATCAATGCAGCGTATGCTTCTGAGGGAATTCTCGGGACGGCCAATGCGGTCAGCGATGTGCTGTTCGGGATTCCGATCAATTATTATGCCATTGTTGACTACGACTCTGTAAAAAATATTGTGGACGGCATCGGCGGGGTTCCGATCGATGTTCCGAAGGCCATGAAGTACGACGATCCGTATGACAAGCCTCCGCTGCACATCAATATCCCTGCGGGCTATCAGGTGCTGGACGGGGAGCATGCCATTCAGTATCTGCGTTACAGAAAGGGCTACAAGGAAGGCGATCTGGGACGTGTCAAGGCGCAGCAGGAGTTTGTGAAGTCCGCCTTTAAGCAGGCGGTGGAAAACGGACTGATCGATTCTGCAAAGCTCATCTGCAAAAACGTTGAATCCGACCTGACCGTGGGGGCAGCTACAAAGTTTGCCATCAAGGCCGTAGGTCTTGAAAGTGATGCCATCGAAACCTATACGCTTCCGGGAGAAGGCAAATATATCGGGGATGTATCCTACTTTATTCAGGATACCGATGCCACGGAGGAAATGCTTCTGGAGGTTTACAGCGTTGCGGACCCTGAAGCCGGAGATGGAACGGAAGGCGACGGGGAACAGTAGCCGGCTGCAGCTTTGCCTGAGCGGGGCGGAGAAGCCGAAAAATTATTGTAAAGTGCAAATTTGAAGGAGAATCATTTCAATGGAAAAGAAGATTATGGACAGAGACCTGGGGCTGGAGCTGGCTCGTGTAACTGAAACTGCAGCCATCGGATGCGCAAAGTGGATGGGCCGGGGCGATAAGATCGCAGCAGACCAGGCGGCTGTTACCGGTATGAGAAAGATGTTTGAAACGGTCAATATCGACGGTGTTGTGGTAATCGGCGAAGGCGAAAAGGACGAGGCTCCGATGCTCTATATCGGAGAAGAGATCGGCATCGGCGGACCGGACGCGGATGCAGTTGATATTGCAGTCGATCCGCTGGATGGAACCACCTCAACGGCCAAGGGCATCGCAAATGCGATTTCTGTCATTGCCATCGCCCAGAGAAATCATCTGTATCATACAAAGAATTATTACATGGAAAAGCTGGTGGTAGGTCCGAAGGCAAAGGGTTCTATCGATCTGACAAAGCCTCTGGCAGAAAACCTGAAAAATATTGCAAAGGCTCTGGATAAGAGCGTGGAAGAACTCACTGTAACCATTCTGGAAAGAGACCGCCACAAGGATCTCATCGCCCAGTGCCGCGAGGTGGGATGCCGCGTAAAGCTGTTCCGGGACGGCGATGTAGGGGCTGCCATTTCCACCTGCTACGAAGACAGCGGTGTAGATGTTATGGTGGGCATCGGCGGATGTCCGGAAGGGGTGCTGGCAGCGGCTGCCCTCAAGTGCCTCGGAGGCGAAATCCAGGGCAGACTTCACGCACATACATCAGAGGAAATCAAGCGGGCCCAGACAGATCCGGACTACTACAGGGTTCTCACAACCGATGACCTTGCTGCCGGGGACGATGTACTGTTCATCGCTACAGGAGTTTCCGACGGAGATATGCTCAAGGGCGTCCGTTTCCTGGGCGGAAACAGAGTCAAAACACATACAGTCGTTATGAGAAGCGCTTCCGGAACCATCCGTTTCATCGAAGCGATCCATGACATGAATAAGAAGCCTTCCTACGCACAGAATGACGGAACAGAAGTCCGTTAACAGCTTTGCTGTGTGCGGCATCCAGGATGCCGGGACAAAAAGGCAGTTCAAAGAAAGGTAATAAATGAGAAAAATAACAGATCAGGAGCTCGGCGCCATGAAAATCGCCGAGCTTCGGGCTCTGGCAGAAGAACTCCATATGGAAGAAGCCCAGACGCTGAAAAAGCCCTTGCTGAGAAGGGCCATCCGTGATTTTCTGCAAAGCCCGGAGAATGCTGCTTTTCTGAAAGCAGATAAAACAGAGACGGAAGAACCGGCAGAAGCCGCGGCAGCTCCGCAGCCGAAAGAGCAGCCGAAGGCGCCTCCGAAAGAAAAAAAGCAGGAACCAAACCGTGAGGCCGGGGAACGGCCGGTTGTGACGGGCATTCTTGATATAGCCGAGGGGGGCTATGGATTTTTAAGATTCGACAATTTCTTAACCAGCGACAAAGATATTTATGTTTCTATTACGCAGATCAGGCGTTTCAACCTCAAAAAAGGCGACAAAATAAATGGTGTAACGAGAAAACCGAATGAAGGAGAAAAGTTCGGGGCCTTGCTGTATGTAAATACCGTCAACGGCGATGAGCCGGGGGCAGCCATCCGCAGACCGAATTTTGAGGATCTCACGCCGGTCTATCCGTATGAGAGGCTTCGTCTGGAGCACGCCAGAAACGATCTGGCCACCCGGATCATCGACCTGGTGGCGCCCATCGGCAGAGGGCAGAGAGGTCTGATCGTTGCACCGCCAAAGACAGGAAAAACCGTGCTTCTCAAGAAGATCGCCACCACCATCGAGGACAATTATCCGGAGGTGGAGGTCATTGTGCTTCTGGTGGACGAACGGCCGGAGGAAGTGACGGATATGAAGGAAGCCATCCGGGGAGAGGTTCTGTATTCCACCTTTGACGAACAGGCAGAGCATCACGTCCGGGTTGCGGAAATGGTGCTGGCCCACGCACAGCGCCTGGCGGAGCACAAGAAGGATGTGGTGATTCTTTTAGACAGCATCACCCGTCTGGCCCGGGCCTACAATATGGTGGTGCCGTCCTCCGGAAAGACCCTGTCGGGGGGAATTGATCCGGGGGCGCTGCACAAGCCGAAGAAATTTTTCGGGGCGGCCCGGAAGCTGCGGGAGGGCGGAAGCATCACCATCCTTGCAACAGCCCTCATTGAGACCGGAAGCCGCATGGACGATGTAATCTATGAAGAATTCAAGGGAACCGGCAACATGGAGCTTCATCTGGACCGGAAGCTCTCCGAAAAGCGGATTTTCCCTGCCGTCAACCTCAACCGGTCCGGCACCAGAAGAGAAGACCTGCTGCTGGACAGACAGGAAATGGAAGCCGTGTGGAAGATGCGGAAGGCTCTTTCCGGACAGAATACGCAGGATGTGACGGAAAGCATCATCGATAATCTGTCAAAGACGAGAAACAATGCTGATTTTATCGAAATATTATTAAAGACCAAGGTATTAGGCTAAAGGAACTGTAAGACAATGGATTTCAGTAAAATTTTTATAAAGGATGCGAACCCGACAAAAATGGGCGGGCAGGCTGTCATGGAAGGCATCATGATGAAGGGCGCCGACCGGACAGCCATTGCGGTCCGCAGAGCGGACGGAACGATCAATGTCAAGGAGCAGCCGCTGAAGCCCCGGAGCAGATGGTTTAAAATTCCGATTATCCGGGGTGTGGTGGTATTTGTGGATTCTCTGGTTACGGGTGTCAGCACTCTGATGTATTCTGCAGAGGTGCTGGAGGAGGATATTCCGGAGGAGGAAAACGAAGAGCCGGGGAAATTTGAACAGTGGATTCTGAACCGGTTCGGAGACAAGGGACTTTTTAATTTTCTCCTGTATTCTTCTGTGGTGATCGCTCTGGCTGTATCCGTGGGGCTGTTCGTTCTGCTTCCTACCTGGCTGGTGGGACTGTGCGGTCATATTACAGAAAATGCCGTGATCCTCAACCTCATCGAAGGTGTGGTCCGGATTCTGATGTTTATTATCTATATTGCGGCCATATCGCAGATGAATGATATAAAACGGGTGTTTCAGTACCATGGGGCGGAGCATCAGACCATTCACTGCTACGAAAACGGGCTGGAGCTGACGCCGGAAAACTGCGCGTCCTTTGAAACGCTTCATCCCCGGTGCGGAACCAGCTTTCTGATGTTCGTCATGATCATCAGCCTTCTGCTGTTTTCTTTCCTGGGCTGGCCAAATGTGTGGATTCGTCTTCTGTCGAGAATCGTGCTGATTCCGGTGGTGGCAGGGCTTTCCTATGAGCTCCTGAAGTGGGCCGGCAGCAGCGAATCCATGCTGGTGAAGATCCTCAGTGTTCCGGGGCTTCTGCTCCAGAAGCTCACCACAAAGGTGCCGGACCGCTCCATGCTGGAGGTTGCCATTGTGGCAGTCAATGTCTGCCTCAGTGAAAACGAGCCGGCGGAACGGATTTATGATGTGGATTCCCAGGGCAGGCAGGTTGACAGAAGCCAGATGAAAGAGTCGGAAGAAGCAGCTCCTGATGCAGGGGAGGATGCTTCTGGTACAGAGACCGGGGAGGGCGCAGAATTATGCTGATTTCCTTTGGTCAGGTGCTGGAGATCGGAAAAAACCGGCTGAGGGAAGCGCAGCTCGCAGATGGAGACCGGGATGCGGAGCTGCTTCTTCTGGACCTTATGCATGAAAACAGAAACTTCCTGTTTCTCCATAAAAATGACGGTATGGATGAAAGCAACATGGAGTTCTATTTTCAGATGATCGACCGGCGGGCCGAGGGGGAGCCCCTGCAGTATATCACCGGCAGCCAGGAATTTATGGGCTTTCCGTTTGAAGTGTCGGAGGCAGTGCTGATCCCCCGGCAGGATACGGAGACGGTGGTGGAATTTGCGCTGGAGCGGACGAAGGAACTGAAGCACTGCAGCTCGGTTCTGGATATGTGCTGCGGCAGCGGAGCCATTGCGGTTTCTGTGGCAAAGCTCATGCCCAAAGCGGATGTGGTGGCCTGCGACTGCAGCCCGGAGGCTCTGGCTGTTGCAGAAAGAAATGCAGCCCGCAACGGAGTGGGAAACAGAGTGAAGTTCTGCCTGTCCGATCTTTTTGAAGTGGAAAAGAGAGGAAAGCGGAAGCTTCTGAAGGGGCGCTTTGATATGATCGTCTGCAATCCGCCGTATATACCCAGTCATGTGATCGACACGCTGCAGACGGAGGTGAAGGATCACGAGCCCCGCCTTGCACTGGACGGAGGGGCGGACGGGCTGGACTTTTACCGGCGCATCGTCCGGGACGCCTGGAAGGTTATGAAAAAGAACGGAATCCTTGTGCTTGAAATCGGCCATGATCAGGGGGATGCTCTGCGGGAGCTTCTTTCTGAATCAGGAAATTATGAGGATATCCAGATTCATAAGGATCTTGCGGGTCTCGACCGCATTGCGTTCTGCCGCCGGGCGGCAGCGGTGAAGGAATCTTAAAAAAACTGTTGCCGAAACTGGTTTTGTATGATATTATTACGGGGTTAAACAACTTAATTCTATATCTAAAAACGTGGGTTCAATATATACTTCACGCGGAAAGAGGTGCAAACATGAGACAGGGAATTCATCCTGATTACAAGGTATGCAAGGTTACATGCGCCTGCGGAAATACCTTTGAAACAAGATCACTTAAATCTGAAATGAGACTGGACATCTGTTCAGCATGCCATCCGTTCTTCACTGGCCAGCAGAAGTTCATCAACCGTGGCGGCCGTGTTGAAAAGTTCAAGAAGAAGTTCAACATGGAGTAGTTTCTCCCGGAAAACCGAAAAATCAAATGAATTTAAAACCGGAATATTACATTCCGGTTTTTTTATACGGTTTTTCATGTTATACTATTGCTGTATGCGCTGCAGCCGAATTCCGGCCGGGAGGCCGGCTGTATGATCTGTATTCTGATTGATGCGGCGCGTGACAAATTACAGATACAGGAGCAGAGAAATACGATGTATGATAAATTAGATTTTATTCAGGAGAAGTACGAGGAGCTGAGTCTCAAGGTGTCTGATCCTGAAGTGATTGCAGACCAGGCGAACTGGCAGAAGTATGCAAAGGATCTCGGCGAAATGGAGCCGATCGTTCAGAAATATTCCGAGTATAAGAAGGTTGTGGAGGGCATCCGGGAGGCAAAGGAGATTCTCGCGGACGGCGGCTCTGACGAGGAGATGCGGGAGCTGGCAAAGATGGAGCTGTCTGAGCTGGAGGATGATGAGGCGCGCATCAGCGAGGAGCTGAAGATTCTTCTGATTCCAAAGGACCCGAACGACCAGAAAAATGTAATTCTGGAAGTAAGAGCCGGCACCGGCGGCGACGAAGCGGCCCTTTTCGGAGCGGACCTTCTCAGAATGTACATGCGGTATGCGGAGCGCCGGGGCTGGAAGACCGAGATTATGGATTCCAACGACACGGGCATCGGCGGCATCAAGGAAGCCTCTGTGCTCATCAAGGGCAAGGGCGCCTATTCCCGCCTCAAGTATGAGAGCGGCGTTCACAGAGTGCAGCGTGTGCCGGAAACAGAATCCAGCGGCCGTATCCACACATCTGCAGCTACGGTTGCAGTGCTTCCGGAAGTGGATGACGTAGAGGTGGATCTCAATCCCAACGATGTCCGGGTGGATGTATACCGCGCCTCAGGAAACGGCGGTCAGTGCGTAAACACCACAGACTCCGCAGTCCGTCTGACGCATATTCCTACGGGACTGGTGGTAACCTGCCAGGACGAAAAATCCCAGCTGAAAAACAAGGATAAGGCCTTTAAGGTGCTGCGGGCAAAGCTTTACGACATGAAGCTCCAGGAGCAGCACGATGAACAGGCGGAGGCCAGAAAGAGCCAGGTGGGAAGCGGCGACCGCAGCGAGCGGATCCGCACCTACAACTTCCCTCAGGGCCGTGTGTCCGATCACCGCATCGGTCTTACGATCTACAAGCTGGACTATTTCCTGGACGGGGATATGGATGAGATTATCGACGCTCTGATTACCTCCGATCAGGCCGAAAAAATGAAAAACTTCTAATAATAGATCAGGAAATAATTTTAAAAAAATGAGAGCATGCGCCAGCGCATGAAGCTTTTGACGGCGGCGGGCCGCCGCAGAAAAGGAGCACACCATGGAAACAAAGATTTACACAATTACAGATCCCGAGAAGGATCGTGAAAAAATCGAAGAAGCTGCCGAAATCATCCGCAACGGAGGTCTGGTGGCATTCCCTACAGACACTGTTTATGCAGTGGGAGCAGCCGTATCAAACGAAGCGGCTATCCAGAAGCTGTTTGAAGTAAAGAACAGACCGAAGGAAAACCCGATGAACGTTCTCGTTTCAAGAGATCTGGATATGCATCTGGTCATCGACATCATTCAGCCGAACGGCATTTTCGCATCCAACGTGATCGAAGCCTTCTGGCCGGGTCCTCTGACCATTATCATGCCGAAGGTTCAGGGCAGAGTGTCCAACACCATCACCGGCGGACTGCTGGGCATCGGCGTGCGCCAGCCGGACGATGACATCGCAAGAGCCCTCATCGATGCAGTGGGCGAGCCTGTAGTTGCGCCGAGCGCAAACATTTCCGGTCACCCGAGTCCTACAACCGGTCAGCACGTCATCGATGACCTCAACGGCAAAATCGACATGATTCTGGTAGGTCCGGACTGCAAGACCGGCATCGAATCAACTGTCATCGACTTCACAAGAGAATATCCGGTCATCGTAAGACCTGGAACCATTACAAGAGAACAGATTCAGGAAATCATTCCGAGAAAGGTGCTGGAGGTCCCCGGGGATCTCTCACTGTAGACGGGAGCAACGGTGAGATCAGTACGGACGAAATATCTCCCGGACTGAAATATCCCCACTACCGGACGTCTGCGCCTCTGTTCCTGTACGAAGGAACTCCCCAGGCCGCCTCAGAGGCGGTCAGGGCAGCCGCGGCTGCGGCTGAAGCTGAGGGCAGGAAGGCAGGTGTTATCGACTTTCACGGGAATATCGATGATGCAGCAAAGCTGTTTTTCAAGGAGCTTCGCAGGCTGGACGGAGAAAAGGTGGATGTGATCTATGCTGCCGGTGTTTCCGACAGCGGAATCGGAGAAGCTGTCATGAACCGGATGCGCAATGCAGCCGGAGAAAATATTATCAAATTATAGCATTTATTATCATGGAGGAAAAAATGATTGCATTAGCAAGTGACCATGCCGGATTCGAACTGAAAGAAGCGATAAAGAAGCATCTGGTCGCAAACAATTACGATATCGTTGACTATGGTACAGATTCTGAGGCCTCTGTAGATTATCCGATCTATGCGAGAAAGGCTGCCAAGGCAGTTTCTTCCGGTCAGTGCGACAAGGGAATCGTATGCTGCGGCACGGGAATCGGCGTTTCCATTGTTGCAAACAAGGAAAAGGGCATCCGCTGCGCGCTGTGCACAAATGATTTTACCGCAGAGATGGCAAAGCGGCACAACAACGCAAATATGGTTGCTTTTGGTGCAAGAGTGACTCCTGTAGAAGACGTTCTGAGAATGGTGGACCTCTGGCTGAATTCCAACTTTGAAGAGGGAAGACATCAGAGAAGAATCGACCTGATCGAATTATAATAAAACAAAAGGAATAGATACAAACATGAAAATTTACGACGAACTGGTAGCAAGAGGCCTGATTGCACAGGTGACAGACGAAGAAGAAATCCGGGAAATGGTTGACAACGGAAAAGCTGTTTTCTATATCGGATTTGACCCTACGGCAGACAGCCTTCATGTAGGTCACTTTATGGCCCTGATGCTCATGAAGAGACTGCAGATGGCAGGCAACAAGCCAATCGCTCTCGTTGGGGGCGGCACCGGCATGATCGGAGATCCGTCCGGACGTACCGACATGCGTCAGATGATGACACCGGAAACCATCCAGCACAACTGCGAATGCTTCAAGAAGCAGATGAGCCGTTTTATCGATTTCTCCGACGGAAAGGCTCTCATGGTAAACAACGCAGACTGGCTCATGGAGAAAAACTACATCGAATTTCTCCGTGAGGTAGGTCCTCACTTCTCTGTAAACAACATGCTGAGAGCAGAATGCTACAAGCAGAGAATGGAAAAGGGTCTGAGCTTCCTGGAATTCAACTACATGATCATGCAGAGCTACGACTTCTATGAGCTGTTCCAGAGATACGGCTGCAACATGCAGTTTGGCGGAAACGACCAGTGGAGCAATATGCTGGGCGGTACAGAGCTGATCCGCAGAAAGCTGGGCAAGGATGCCCATGCCATGACCATCACACTGCTTATGAATTCCGAAGGCAAGAAGATGGGCAAGACAGCAAACGGTGCCGTATGGCTGGATCCGGAAAAGACATCACCTTACGATTTCTACCAGTACTGGAGAAATGTGGATGACGCTGATGTCGTAAGATTTATGAAGATGCTGACCTTCCGCTCACTGGAAGAAATTGCAGAAATGGAATCCTGGGAAGGAAGCCAGCTCAATACAGCAAAGGAAATGCTGGCCCATGATCTGACCACTCTGGTTCACGGCCAGGAAGAGGCTGACAAGGCGAGAGATGCGGCCAAGGCTCTGTTTGAAGGGGGCGCAGACCTGTCCAGCGTTCCAACCACCGAAATGGAACGGGCTGCCTTTGAAGGCGAAGGCATGGGTCTTGTTTCTCTCATCAAGGAGCTGGGTCTGGTTTCATCCAACGCCGACGGCTTCCGCACCATCGAGCAGGGCGGCCTGACGGTAAACGATGTAAAGATCGAAGACAAAAAGACCCAGGTTACTCTGGATCTGTTTAAGGACGACGCGCTTCTCATCCGCAAGGGCAAGAAGAAGTACCACAGAGTTGTCCTGAAGTAGTCCTGCAGAGCAGGATTCTCCATTCCGAAAATAAAACGAGGTACCGCATGGGAGCATGGCTTCCGCGCAGTACCTCGTTTCTTTTTTATCTTTCCATAAGCCTGAGGGCATCGGAAAGCTGTTTCACACCGATGATCTGCAGACCTTTCGGGGCGATGCCCTGCTGCTTTAGCTTCCGGGCGTTTTTTTCCGGAAGGATGATTTTCTGAAAGCCCATGCGCCCCGCTTCCCGGACGATCTTGTCTGTGTGCTGGACGGAGCGGAGCTCCCCGGTAAGGCCGATTTCCCCCAGGGCGATGGTCATTTCCGGAGCTTTTTTTCCGCTGTAGGAGGAATAAACCGACAAAGCTACAGCAAGGTCGGAGGCTGTCCCCTCCGGCCGCAGCCCGCCTACGATATTTACATAAACATCCTGTGTGGTCAGGGTGATGCCGGCCCGCTTCTCCAGAACTGCCAGAATCATGTTGAGACGGCTCAGCTCCACGCCGATGGCAGTCCGTCTGCCAAAGCCCGGAGTGGACGCGATGGTGAGGGCCTGAATCTCCATGATCAGCGGGCGGGTGCCTTCGTACACGGCGGTTGCGATGGAGCCCTCCGCCCCGGGGCCCATTTCCTCCATAAGGCTTTCCGAGAGATTGGGAACCTCAGAAAGCCCTCCTTCGCCCATTTCAAAAGCGCCGATTTCGTTGGTGGTGCCGAATCTGTTTTTGTGGGAGCGGAGAATCCGCAGATCCTGACTGCGCTCACCGGTAAAGTGAAGCACCGTGTCCACCAGGTGCTCAACGATTTTCGGACCGGCAAGCTCTCCGGATTTTGTCACATGGGCCACGATCAGAATGGGGAGCTCCATGCCTTTTCCGATACGCATCAGCTCATTGCCGCAGAGCCGGACCTGAGAGACGGAGCCGGGAGCAGAGTCCATGGCATCCGAATACATGGTCTGAATGGAATCCACAATGAGAAACGCAGGCTTCAGTGCCTCCTGCTGCAGCACGATGTTTTCCATATTTGTCTCAGAGAGAATAAAGAGCCCTTCCGGAATGCCGCCGCAGATCCGGTCAGCCCGCATTTTGATCTGTTCTTCGGATTCCTCGCCGCTGACGTACAGGACCTTTCCGTAGGTTTCTGCAATATTGGCGGCGGCCTGCAGGATCAGGGTGGATTTGCCGATGCCCGGTTCCCCGGAGATCAGCGTCAGAGAACCCCGGACCAGCCCGCCTCCGAGAACCCGGTTAAATTCTGCAATACCGGTATCCATGCGGCTGGTTTCGCCGGAACGGACAGAGCGAAGGGGAACCGGTTTTCCCGGGCGTCCTGCAGCTGCGGAGCCTCCGGCTCCGGACCGGGCTTTCGGGGAGCCCGTGCGCCTGCGGCGGTCTTCCGTGTCAGGCAGAACCTTTTCTTCCACCATGGAATTCCACGCACCGCAGATACACTGTCCCATCCATTTCGGGGAGTCAAAGCCGCATTCCTGACATACGAAGACGGTCTGTGCCTTTTTTGCCATGATGCATCCCTCCTTACTTCTTTTTTTGTAAAAAACAGGGCGGGCCATCGCGTGTCCGCCCTGCAGCATGTGTTATTTTTTCAGTTCAAACCAGAAGGTGCTGCCTTCGTTTTCCACGCTTTCCACACCGTATCTGGCATTGTGCTGGATAAAGATCTGCTTCACAATAGACAACCCCAGACCGGAGCCTTTCATGGTTCTGCTGTGGTTGCTGCTGGACTGATAGTACCGGTCCCAGATGGATTCCAGCTCTTCCTTCGGAATTCCCTGTCCGTGGTCTGCGACCTCGCACCGGACTGCGTCAGGAAGCTCCTTCAGACGTATGAGCACTTCGTTTTTCTGTTCGCCGGAATACCGGACAGCGTTTCCCACAAGGTTGGAGAAGACCTGACGGATTTTCTTTTCGTCGGCTGTGACGGTGGTATCTCCTTCTGTTTCCATCCTGAAATCGATCCCGTCCTTCTCCGAATGAAGAGAGAAGCTTTCCATGGTTTCCCTGGCAAGATAGGCAAGATCCACAGGCTGAAGATCCGGCGTATCCACATTTGCCTGCATTTTGGAAAGCAGGGTCAGATCGTTCACCAGACCGTTGAGCCGGTCTGCTTCGTTGATAATGACCTGAAGATGCCGGTTCCGCTTTTCCGGATTGTCTCCGGACAGATCCCGGATCATTTCGGCATAGGACTTTACCATGGTCAGCGGGGTCTTAAGGTCGTGGGAAACATTTGCCACCAGATCCTTCTGCAGGCGGTCTGATTTTGAAAGCTCCTCTGCAGCGTAGTTCAGGGTTGCGGCAAGCTCCTCTGTCTCTGCGTAGCCGCTGCCGTCAAATGCAGTGCTGTAATCTCCCTCGGCAAGGCTGGCTGCGGATTTTGTGATGCTGTGCAGAGGCCGGGCCAGACGGCGGGAGATAAAGATGGACATAAAAAGGGCGATAACGATGGAGATCACGGTTACGATAATCAGCATTTCGGCCAGAATATCGATGGTGGTACCTACTGCTGACAGAGGGGAGTAGATAAACAGATAGGTACGGGGATCTCCTATGGTCATGGGAAGACTGCTTCCGTCGTCCAGGATTGAGGCGTAGATCATGGCCTCGGAGCTGTTGTCTCCCTTCTTTGAAGTAAGCTTTACAACGGTGTACTGCAGATCACTGTTAATCAGCCGGTCCTTCAGAAGCTGACAGTCGTAGGTGCTTGCAAAGCGGTTCATCCGGTCCCCGGGATTGCCGGAGGTGGTTTCAAACACAACCGTATCCCCCTGCATGATCTGAACGTAAAGATCAGACCGGCCGGTGAGATTCATGACAGTATCAAACAGGCTGTCGGTTCCAAATCCGGACTCGATGGTTTCCGCAATTTTTTCCAGTTCGTTGCGTTTCATTTCCTGATAAAAGGTCTGCATAAAAAGAATCTGCAGAAGCCACAGCAGCAGCATGATGGTTACAGAAAACGTGGCAAAGTACCGGAAAAGCCTGCTTCCGATGGTGCTGCTGGTTACCCTGGAGGTTTTTTTTACCGGGGTGCGGAAATGAAAATTATTTCTGAGTTTCAAATTTGTATCCCACCCCTCTGAGTGTAACGATCATATCTCTGTAAGGCCCGAGATTGTTTCTCAGGTTTTTGATGTGGGTGTCGATGGTCCGGTCATCTCCAAAGAAATCGTAGCCCCATACGTCACGGAGCAGCTTATCTCTGGACAGGGCGATGTTTTTATTTTCCACAAGGTAAAACAGAAGGTCGTATTCCTTCGGAGTCAGCTCGATTTTTGCGCCGTCCACGGAGACGCTTCTGCCCGGAATATCGATGGAAAGGCCGGAAAAGGAGAGAACGGAGGATTCCTCCTCCTTTGGAGCCGGAGCTGAGCGGGCCAGGACTGCATTGACTCTTGCCATGAGCTCCTTTGGACTGAATGGCTTTGTCACATAGTCGTCGATTCCCAGCTCAAAGCCGAAGAGCTTGTCGTACTCCTCGCTGCGGGCGGACATCATGATAATCGGCGTGTTCTTTTCCTTGCGGATTTCCTTGCATGCAGAAAAACCGTCCAGCTTCGGCATCATAATATCCATAATGATAATGTCAAAATCATTGATCCTGCAAAGGGACACGGCCTCCCGGCCGTCTGCAGCCTCTGTCACCTCGTAGCCTGCGAATTCTGCGTATTCCCGTACAACTTCGCGGATCTTTTCTTCGTCGTCAACGATCAGCAGTTTCACCATAGATTTTACCTTCCTTTTTTCAGTATTGAAGTTTTTTATTCTTGAAGTCCGGCGGGCCGGACGCATATGTGTATTGCCAACTGTAATACTATAACATGTTTATGGCGGGTATGTGATGAAAATGTGGAATGTCCGGGGAAGAAAAAAGACACACGGAGGAAACCCTGCGTGTGTCTCTGGAATTATTTTTTGCTTTTTTATGAATCGGCGGGGATGATTATTCCACATCTTCAACGCGGATGGACTTCATTACCTGATCCTCACGCGGTTTGTCGCGAACGTCTCTTTTTACTTCAACGATTTCGTCAGCGACTTCCATACCTTCGGTTACCTTTCCGAAGGCTGCGTACATGCCGTCCAGGTGCGGAGAGTCCTCCACCATGATGAAGAACTGTGAGCTTGCTGAGTTCGGTCTCTGAGAGCGGGCCATGGAGAGAACGCCTCTTGTGTGCTTCAGGTCGTTCTTGAAGCCGTTTGTGGCAAATTCGCCCTTGATGTTTTCCAGGGAACCGCCCATGCCTGTTCCTGTCGGGTCGCCGCCCTGAATCATAAATCCAGGAATGACTCTGTGGAAAATCAGACCGTCGTAGAAGCCTTCATTGGCTAACTTTTCGAAGTTTGCTACTGTGATCGGTGCGATTTCAGGATAAAGCTCGCCGGTCATGATGCCGCCCTTTTCCATTTCGATCGTAAACTTTTTCATAAAAATTCCTCCATCAATTGTCTTACTGGTTTTTGTGCGCGTTCAGAGCGGAAAGCACGTAGTCAGAAGCCTTTGCAACTGCTTCTTCTGCGGTGAGTTCTTCCACATCGCCGCCTGCTCTGAGCTTATATTCTACAAGACCGTCTCCGGCCTTTTTTCCTACTGTGATTCTTACAGGAATACCGATCAGGTCTGCATCCTTGAATTTTACGCCTGCCCGTTCGTCTCTGTCATCCACCATGACCTCCACGCCCTTTGCTGTGAGCTCTGCTTCCAGCCGGTCGGCAAGCGCTGTCTGGGCTTCGTCGGTAATCTTGACGATGGTAATGATCACGTGATACGGGGCAACCGTCACAGGCCAGATGATTCCGTTGTCATCGTGGCACTGTTCCACGATGGCAGCCATGGAGCGGGTTACGCCGATTCCGTAGCAGCCCATCACGATGTCGTGTTCTTCCTGGTTTTCGTCCTTGTAGACTGCACCCATCGGCTTGCTGTACTTTGTGCCGAGCTTGAATACCTGTCCCACCTCGATGCCCCGCTTGAAGGCAACCGGAGCTCCGCACACAGGACAAGGATCGCCTTCTGCGATCATCTTGATATTTGTCACGATATCCGCAGTGTAGTCGCGGCCGTAGTTTACGTTTTTCAGGTGGTGGTCCGGCTTGTTGGCACCTGCGCAGAGATTCTTCAGACCGGTGAGCTCGCTGTCCACGATCACTGTGCAGTTCTTCAGGCCTACCGGACCTGTAAATCCGCCTACACAGCCTGTAGCGGCAGACATCTTTTCCTCATCGGCCATAGCCAGTGCGTGCTCCGGAATATCCAGGGCATTGACGATCTTGATCTCGTTGACCTCTCTGTCTCCCCGGACAAATGCAGCCACATAACCGTTCACCTTGTAGTCGTCATCATAGGTCTCAAACAGCAGAGCCTTGATGGTCTGCTTCCTGTCCAGACCCAGGTAATCTGCAACAGCCTCGATGGTCTTTGTTCCCGGAGTTTCCACTTCCTCCACAGGAAGCATTTCTTCCTCTGAAGGCGCAGCGTCGATGCATTCGGCCCGTTCGTCAGTGGCAGCGTAATCGCAGGATGTGCAGTAAACAATCTTGCTCTCTCCGTTTTCGGTCAGCGCGGTGAACTCGTGAGAGCCGTCGCCGCCGATGGCGCCGGTATCTGCCTGTACCGGGCGGAAGTCCAGTCCCAGACGGGTGAAGATCCGCGTATAAGCGTCATACATGTTCTTATAGCTTGCATCCAGTCCTGCTTCATCTCTGTCAAACGAATAAGCATCCTTCATGACGAATTCACGGCTCCGCAGGAGTCCGAAGCGCGGCCGCGCTTCATCTCTGTACTTTGTCTGAATCTGGTAGAGATTTACAGGAAGCTGGCGATAGGAGCTTACTTCGTTGCGGATAATATCCGTAAAGATTTCTTCGTGGGTAGGTCCAAGGCAGAATTCTCTGTCGTTTCTGTCACGCACTCTCCACATTTCCGGTCCGTAGGCGGACCAGCGGCCGGATTCCTGCCAGAGCTCCGCAGGCTGGAGCGCGGACATGAGGATTTCCTGACCCCCGGCGGCATCCATCTCTTCGCGGATGATATTTTCTACCTTGTGCAGCACTCTGGAACCCAGAGGCATAAAGCCGTATACGCCGGAAACCAGCTTGCGGATCAGCCCTGCACGCAGCATGAATATATGACTCGGCAGCACTGCCTCTGCAGGAACCTCCCGGAGCGTCCGCATATACATCTTTGACATTTTCATGTCGAATTTCCTCCTAAACTAAAACTGTACGATGGAAACAGCCCCCTGGGCTGCAATTCCTTCCTCCCGGCCGGTAAAACCCAGCCGTTCCGTAGTCGTACCCTTTATATTAATCTGTGATTCAGATATTTTCAATACCTGAGCCATATTTTTCTTCATCTGTCCGATGTACGGTGCGATCTTCGGGCGCTGGGCAATCACAGTGGCATCGATATTGACAATGGCCCATCCGTGCTCCTGTAAAAGCCTGCCGGTGTGTTCCAGAAGCAGCAGACTGCTGATCCCCTTGTAGGCAGGATCGCTGTCGGGAAAATGCTTTCCGATGTCCCCCAGACAGGCGGCTCCTAAAAGCGCATCCATCACCGCGTGGAGCAGAACGTCCGCATCGGAGTGCCCCAGCAGTCCCTGGGTGTGAGGGATTTCCACCCCTCCTAAAATCAGCTTTCTGTCCGGCGCAAAGGCGTGCACATCAAAGCCCGTCCCTGTCCGCGGTATGCCCGTCAGGGGCAGCGGGGTTCCGGACCGCTTCAGAAGCTGCTCCGCCCGTTCCACATCCTCCGGCGTGGTGATCTTGAGATTCCGCTCTTCACCCTCTGTCACACGCACCGCAATGCCCAGGGCCTCCACCAGAGAAGAATCATCGGTAATAGACGATGTGTCCTTGCAGGCCTCAAATGCCCGCTCTAAAATGTCCCGGTGAAATCCCTGAGGCGTCTGGACGGCGCGAAGGGTGCTGCGCACCGGGGTTCCGGTGACGACAGCTCCGCTGTCCCCTGCAGCGGCAACGGTCTTGATGGTGTCCTTTACAGGAATGGCCGGAACAGCAGCTCCGTACTGGGCTGCGGCTGCCACCACCTGTTCCACCACCTGCTGGGATACCAGCGGCCTTGCTCCGTCGTGGATCAGCACCAGCTCCACGTCAGGGGAAAGGATTTTTAAAGCGGCATGGACGGAGTCCTGCCGCTGGGCCCCGCCGCCGATGACGGCGGAAACCTTTTTAAACCCGTAAGGCTCCACGATCTTTCTGCGGCACAGGTCCTCCTCACCGGGACGGACCACAAGAACGATCTCGTGGATGTGGGGATTTTCTTCAAAAACCAAGACAGAGCGGGCAAGCACAGGCATACCCGCTATGTTGATATACTGTTTATTGATGCCGCCGCCCATCCGGCGGCCGGATCCGGCTGCGGCTATGATCACCGCTGTTTTTCTGTCTTTATACATGGGATACAGCCCTCATCCGCCATAGATTAATTTCTGCCTCTGACCCTGGCGAAGATCATACGGCCTGCAGAGGTCTGCAGAACGCTGGTGACTGTTACGGAAATCTCCTGTCCGATACAGTCGTGACCATCCTCTACGACGATCATGGTTCCGTCGTCCAGATAAGCCAGGGACTGCTCGCTTTCCTTTCCTTCCTTCACAGGAATCACTTCCATGATTTCCCCCGGAAGAACCACAGGCTTCAGCATATTTGCCAGCTCGTTGATGTTGAGCACAGGAACTCCCTTGATGGTGGCCACCTTGTTCAGGTTGTAATCGTTTGTAACAACCTTGCCGTTCATGATTGCGGCAAGCTCCAGGAGCTTGACATCCACCTCCGGAATGGCCTGAAGGGTTTTGTCGCTTTCTGTGTTGTAGATCTCCACACCGTACTGGCTCTGAATCCTGTTCAGAATATCCAGACCCCGGCGGCCCCGGTTCCGCTTCAGGGAATCGGAAGAATCCGCAATGTGGCGCAGTTCGTTGAGCACAAACTCAGGAATCACAATCTGTCCTTCGATGAAACCGGTTTTCATAATGTCAGCGATGCGTCCGTCGATGATGACGCTGGTGTCCAGAATCTTCGGCGAAAGATCGCGGTTGGCTTTTTTTGAGCCTCCCCGGGCGATGCCGGAGCCTTTGGAAGCCACCATTCCGCGGAACGCAGAAGTCAGTTCACCGGATTTGCGGCTGGCAACGTGCATTCCCATATATCCCAGAATCACATAGACAAGAATCGAAAGGGCCATACCTAAAAACGGAATATTCATACTGGCCCATAACTGGCTGATCAGAAAGGCAAAAATAATGCCCAGAAGCAGACCGATGGTTCCCCAGACAAATTCGCGGAGAGGAATTTTCTGGAGAGACGAATCAAGCTCCCGGGTCATTCCCTCAAGACTGCGCTGTATATAAGGCGCGACAAAATAAAAAATAATTCCGAATGATATGATGACAACTGCAGACAGTCCGATGGAAACAGGAAGCTGGAATTTTTCGAAGCCTTCAATCCGCTGCAGCAGCGACAGAGAAAGAAATGAAACACCCGCCCCGCACAACAGCCCGAGAAGTGTGATCAGTGCCCGATAGAATCTTTTAAACATAGGGTTATCTACCTCCTTTCCTTTAGTATTCAGTTTTGTAAACAGGGTCAGTCCTCCGGCTCCTTAAACACCGTGTCGTTGATCAGCTGCTCTGCCTCATCGGCAGAAATGCCCCGCACGAGAACCATCTCACTTACCAGCAGGTGGCGCGCATTGGTGAGCATTTTCTTCTCTCCGGTGGATAATTTCTTTTTGCGGTCAGACCACATCAGGTTGCGGACAACATCTGCCACAAGGACCAGATCTCCGGTCTTGAGCTTGTCCATGTTTTCTCTGCTGCGCTTGTTCCAGTTGGACTGCATCGGCGTAGGCTCGGACCCCAGCTCCCTCAGAACATCCTGAAGCTTTGGCTCATCGATGACAGGGCGCACCCCTACCTCTTTCGAGTTTGATACAGGAACCATGACCTTCATTCCGCCATAAGACATTCTGAGAACATAATAGCTCCTCTTTTCATCTAATATCATCTGTTCCTCTATACCTTCGATGATACCGGCTCCATGCATCGGGTATGAGATTTTTTCGCCTATTGAAAACATCGACTTTCCTCCCATTTACAGAGTCATTATATAACAGCCCCTGGGATTTAGTCAACTGAAGAAATTTATAATAATATAATAAGAAATACGCGTTGTCAATACCTGTTAGAGCAAACCTGAAAAGAAAAAACCGCATCCGAAAATGCCGGATGCGGGAACGTCCCATACAGCGGGCCGGCCGGAGTCCGGGGCCCGGAACGTATTACAGTTCTCTGCAGACGATGTATTCGTCGTCATCAAAATCAGCGATATCGTCCTCGTCGTATTTGTCGTTCAGCTTGTATACAGTGAGACGGCCGGTGGTGCGGACGGACTGGTCATAGATGCTTTTAAGAATCTCGCCGTCGGTCATGGCAGAGAGATCTGTTTCCTCTACAACAGAAGTGCCGGAAAGCCTTTCGTAAAGATCTCTGATGCTGTCTGCTGTAACAACATTTCTAAACATCCCCTTCAGCATGAAAATGCACTGAAAAAGGGGCTTCTTTTCATCTTCCATCTTCTTTTTTCTCCTTTCAAAGATAATAATGGTCATGCATATTATCATTATACATAAAAAAATGGGTAATACAATACTGGAAAGAACCCGGAAAAGGGCATCCGCCAGGCGGATGAAATATATATTTTTCATTGATACCGGATTCGATTCAAGGTATTATAATTACTATGGCATTCGTCTGCCGTCACGCAGGATGGACGGCAGTGCGAAATGATTTTTCGGAGGATTCAGATGTTTTTTAAAGCAATGAAGGAAGATATAGATGCGGTTATGGAAAAAGACCCGGCTGCCCGTACGCGGTTTGAGGTTTTTATGTGCTATCCGGGAGTCCGGGCGCTGATGTGGCACCGGCCGGCTCACTGGCTGTATCAGCACAATATGAAATTCCTGGCCCGCATGATTTCCCAGCGTGTGCGGCACAAGACCGGGATCGAGATCCATCCCGGGGCCACCATCGGAAAGCGCTGCTTTATCGACCACGGCATGGCGGTGGTCATCGGGGAGACAGCGGAGATCGGCGATGATGTGACCATCTACCAGGCCGTGACGCTGGGGGGCACCGGCAAGGATACCGGAAAGCGTCACCCCACCATCGGGAACAATGTGATCGTGTCCTCCGGAGCAAAGGTTCTGGGACCTTTCCGGGTGGGAGACAATTCCAAGATCGGGGCGGGAGCCGTGGTGCTTCAGGAGGTGCCGCCCAACTGCACCGTGGTGGGCATTCCGGGCCGTATCGTCAAGCGCGACAATGTCCTGATCGACGACATGAACCAGATTGACCTGCCGGACCCTGTGGAAACTCAGCTCAGCTGCCTCAGAGAGCGGATCGCCGCTTTGGAGGCGGAGCTTCACCTTTACCACAAAAAGGAAGGCGAAACCTGCAGCTCCTGCGATTCTGACGGCTGTATGACCTGTCTGCCGGAGCTGGAAAAATACCTCGACCAAGTAACAAAATCAAACGACTGCCAGGAGGGCAGCGTGGAACAGGAGTGATTGAACAATGAAGATATATAACACAATGAGCAGAAAAAAAGAGGAGTTCCGGCCGATGGACCCGGAGGAAATCCGGATTTATGTGTGCGGGCCCACGGTTTACAACTATATTCATATCGGAAACGCCCGTCCGTTCGTAGTGTTCGACACCCTTAGGAGATATCTGGAATATAAGGGAAATAAAGTAAAATTTGTACAGAATTTTACAGATGTGGATGACAAAATCATCAACAAATCCATTGAAGAGGGAATTCCGGCCCTGAAGCTCAGCGAAAACTATATTCAGGAGTATTTTACCGATGCAAAGGCCCTCAATCTGAAGATTGCGGACGTTCACCCGAAGGTTTCAGAAAATATGCCGGAGATCATCGAATTTGTAAAGACCCTCATTGACAAGGGCTATGCCTATGAGGTTGACGGCGATGTGTACTACAGCACAAGGAAGTTTGAAGGCTACGGAAAGCTGTCCGGACAGAACATCGACGATCTGGAGTCCGGCGCCCGCATCAGCGTGGATGAGCGGAAGAAGGACCCTCTGGACTTCGCCCTCTGGAAGGCCCGCAAGATTGAAGGAGAGCCTGCGTGGGAAAGTCCGTGGGGCATGGGCCGGCCGGGCTGGCACATTGAGTGCTCCGCCATGTCAAACAAGTACCTGGGCGAGCAGATCGACATCCACGCCGGAGGTCAGGATCTGGCCTTCCCGCATCACGAAAACGAAATCGCCCAGACAGAGGCCTACACAGGAAAGCCTTTCGCGCAGTACTGGATGCACAACGGATACATCACCATCGACAACGAAAAGATGTCAAAATCCAAGGGAAACTTCTTCACAGTAAGAGACATCCTCAAAGAATTTACCGGAGAAGAGCTCCGTTATTTCCTGCTCAGCGGCCACTACAGAAGCCCCATCAACTTCAGCAGGGATCTGATGGTTCAGTCAAGAAATGCCCTGGCCCGGATGCACAATTCCATCAACAACCTGAAGCATCTGGCAGAGCACGGCGGGGACGACAGCTCCGCTGACGAACAGAAGCTTCTGGAAGAACTGAAAAAGTACGAAGTACAGTTCGACAATGCCATGGATGATGACCTGAATACCGCCGACGCCATCAGCACCATCTTTGAACTGATCCGCGACGTGAATACAGCGGTAAAGGACGGATGCTCAAAGAGCTTTGCCGCATCCTGCCTGGCCATGATCGAAGCCCTTGCAAATGTTCTGGGCCTTCTTTTTGAAAGCGGGGAGGACGAAGGAATTTCCGATGAAATCCAGCAGCTGGTAGAAGAACGCCAGCAGGCCAGGAAGGAAAGAAACTTTGCAAGAGCGGATGAAATCAGAGACCTTCTCAGGGAAAAAGGCTTTGCAGTGGAAGATACACCGCAGGGTCCTAAGATTGTAAGGCTGTAGCCATGGACGGAAAAAAACGGTTTGTTGTAACCAGAGAGCAGATGGCCTGGGGTCTGACGGCCCTGGTGGTTGTCTGCCTGAGCGTGTGCTTTTACCTGATGCTCACAAAAATGCCGTCCCTGAAAGCAGGCCTGGGAAAACTGATCAACGTTCTCATGCCTGTGATTCTGGGCTGCGTTATGGCGTATCTCCTGCTTCCGGTGTACAATGCCATGTTCCGGCGCTTTTCCGTGTTCCTGCAGAAGACCCGGATTCCGGCAGAGACCGCCCGGCATCTGTCTGTAGGACTCAGCATGGTGCTGAGCCTCCTCCTGCTGGTTACGGTGATCAGCGGACTCCTGATCCTGGCAGGACCTCAGGTGGTGCAGAGCATCATGGAGATCATCCGGCAGATGCCTTCAAATATCGATAATTTTTCTGTATGGCTTACAAAGCTTCTGAAGGATTATCCGGAGATTCTGTCGGTGGCCAATCAGCTCATCAAGGATTTTGAAACCTCCACCATCGGCATCATCACGGATTATGTGATGCCTTCCATCAACATGCTGGTGTCAGGCATCACCAGCGGGCTGATCAGCGTGCTGAACTTTCTGTTTGACGCTGTGGTGGGGCTCATCGTATGCGCTTACCTGCTTGTCAGCAAGGGACACTTTGCAGGACAGGCAAAAAGAATTATCTACAGTATGTTTGACACAGAGCTTGCCAATAATATTGTGATGGATATCAGGAGCATCCACCGGATCTTCAGCGGATTTGTATCCGGGAAGCTGCTGGATTCCATGATCATCGGCATGATCAGCTTTGTTGTGCTGTCCATCATGAATATGCCCTACGCAGTGATGATCAGCGTTGTGGTAGGCGTGACCAATATCATTCCGTTTTTCGGTCCCTTTATCGGAGCTGTTCCCAGTGCGGTGATCATTTTCACCATTGAACCGGTGAAGGCTCTGTATTTTATCATTTACATTGTTATCATTCAGCAGATCGACGGCAATATCATAGGGCCAAAGATTCTGGGAAACTCTACAGGTTTATCCAGTTTCTGGGTTCTGTTCTCTATCCTTGTGGGAGCAGGCCTTTTCGGCTTTGCAGGAATGCTTCTCGGAGTTCCTGTTTTTGCAGTGTTCTGCATGTTCTTAAACAAAGCTGTTCTGGCTGCTCTGGAGCGCCGCAGCCTTCCGCAGGATGAGGCACTCTATGAAAACCTGAAATGCATCGATGCTGCAACCCATATTCCGGAATTTCTGACTCCAGAGGATTCCGGTCAGGGAAAGGAAGACAAAGATACAGAAAGGATTCCGGAAAATGAGAATCCGGAAGAGATACAGAAAGAATGACTATGGATGAATACAAAATAACGCAAAAATCAGATTTCAGGGCTCCGCAGCCTCCGGCTGCCGTCTGCAAAGCTCTTTATGATGCCGCAGACCGGGTGAAAAAGCTGGCTCCATGGAAGCTTTTCTGCGAGGTTGATATCTGCGAGATCTATCTGAAGGATCAGGAGGAACCGTTCTACTGTTCGATTCAGGGGATGTTTGAGGATCTTGAACGAATCTCTGTATATAAAGGAATCGAGGGACTGATCAGCCTGTCCGGATACATCAACGGCTCAGAGCTTCCGGAGTATGCGGCCCTGAGCAGAAAGAACTGTCTGGAGTGCATGTGGCTCGGCAGAAATGATCTGCAGCGTCACGATCTGAACTGTGTGCGCCTGGCAGAAAAGAAGTACCGGGGACATGATGCATGGCCGCTCTTTCGCTGCTTTGAGACCGGCTATGAGCCGTACTATCTGGATCCGTCGGAGATGGAGCTCATGGCGGAGGTCATGAACCAGCTCTGCAATGCCATGGATGAGCTGCAGAGCACAGGAGAGCTTCCCGATATGAACGAGGGCGAAAGAATCCGCCGGATGTACGATGAACAGGAGGATATCTGGATTAATGAAATCCTTGCGCCCATCGAAAAGATCGAGGCGGTGACAGACGGCTGCGTGATTACGGACGAGCTTCTGGTGCGGCGTCTTCAGAAAAAAAACGTCAACGGATGCTCTCTGGAATTTGATATGCCGTTCCTTCCGGTTCCGGTGCAGGAGGACGGATACCGGGGCCGGCGGAGATATCCGAAGCTCTGCATCCTCTGCGATGCAGACAGAGCCTCTGTTGAAAATCAGTATTTTATCAGCCCCGGGGAAGATCCAAGAGACGTGGCTTTAGGAATGCTGGTAGGCTACATCGAAGAGAAAGGACGGCCTCAGACGGTGTATGTCAGAGATCCGGGAATTCTGGGAATTATAGGAAATCTCTGCAGCCAGGTGAAGATCGAGATCTGTTTTTCACCGATTCTGAAAATGCTGGATTTCTTTGTGGAGGATATTATGCTCCAGCTTGAAGGAGAGTAAAACATGACGGAAGGACGACCGGAACCGGGAACTGAAAATCCCGGTGCAGTCAGCAGTGCTGTTCTGGCATATATCGGAGATGCAGTGTATGAAAGGTATGTACGTCTTCATGTTTTTCATAAGGGCATTCTGCGGCCGGACCGGCTGAATACTGCTGCCGTGGGGTATGTCAGAGCCGAGGCGCAGGCCAGGGCCTTTGATCTTCTTCAGGAATATCTCACAGAGGAAGAGCTTGCGGCTGCCCGGAGGGGAAAGAACCACAAGATCACCTCCATGCCAAAAAATGTAGATCCGAAAATATACAAAAAAGCCACAGGCTTTGAAGCCCTGATCGGGTTTCTGGAGGTCAGCGGAGCTGACGGAAGGCTTGAAGAGATTATAGAAAAAACATTCGAAATTATTGAAAACGAAAAGATTATAGTGAATCGCAGATAGGCGATTCATAATTGCAGCTGGAGAGGAGGGCTTCACAGATGAGCAGAATCGATGAGACATTTGTAAAAATGTGCACGGACATTCTCGACCACGGATATTCCACAGAAGGACAGCAGGTGCGGGCCAGGTGGTCCGACGGAACACCGGCGCACACCATAAAATTATTCGGCATCGTAAACCGGTACGATCTTTCGGAGGAGATGCCTCTGATGACACTGCGCCCTACGGCATGGAAGACTGCCACAAAGGAGCTGTTCTGGATCTGGCAGAAGAAGTCCAACGATGTGAGAGAGCTGGACGGGCATATCTGGGACCAGTGGGAAGGACCGGATCATACCATCGGAAAGGCCTACGGCTACCAGCTTGCCCAGAAATATAAATTCCCTCAGGGGGAAATGGACCAGGTGGACAATGTGATCTGGCAGCTGAAAAATACGCCTCAGAGCCGGCGGATTATGACAAATATTTATAATTTTTCCGATCTGTCGGAGATGAATCTGGAGCCATGCGCTTACAGTATGACCTTCAATGTGACGGGAAACCGGCTCAATGCCATTCTGAACCAGCGTTCGCAGGATATTCTGACGGCCAATGCCTTTAATGTATTTCAGTACAGCCTGCTGACCATGATGATGGCCCAGGTGTGCGGGTACGAGCCGGGAGAGTTTGTGCATGTGATTGCGGATGCCCATATTTATGACCGTCACATTCCTATTGTAAAGGAACTGATCACCCGACCGCAGTATCCGGCGCCGGAGTTCCATCTGAATCCGGAGGTTAAGGATTTCTACAGCTTTACGCTGGACGATATCCACGTGGGTGAGTACAAAGCAGGGCCTCAGGTAAAAAACATTCCTGTGGCTGAGTAGGAGAAGAAACAAGAATGAAAATGATCGCAGTGCAGGAGCGCGGGGGCGGAATCGGAAGAGACGGCGGACTGCTTTTGTCCCTGCCTTCTGATATGAAATATTTCCGCAGCACCACCATGGGAAAAACGGTGATTATGGGAAGAAAAACCCTGGAATCCTTTCCGGGCGGAAAGCCTCTGCCGAAGCGGCGCAACATTGTTCTTTCCAGAACACTGGACGCCGGAGAAGGGTTTGAAGTCTGCAGAAGTCCGGAGCAGCTGATGGAAATGCTTTCTGAGGAAGAAAAGAAGGAAGCCTTTGTCATCGGCGGCGGTGAAATTTATAAGCTTCTGCTTCCTCTGACAGAAGAGGCATATATAACAGAAATCGAAGCGGAGCTGGAAGCAGATACCTTTATTCCTGTGTTCCGGGAACTGAAGGAATGGACCTGCGCTCTGCGCAGCAGTGCAATTGAGGAAAACGGTGTAACATACACCTTTGCTGTATACAGGAGGAATTTATAATGTCCCGCAGGATCGACCGGAGCAGCAGGCAGGCATCCGGAAAAAACAGAAGAGACCGGCATCTTGAAATCGCCGGGCAGCGGGAACCGGAGCGGACCCGGGAAAAGAAGAGCTCCGGGCAGGAGCTTCGGGGTGAGCAGAGGAGTTTTCAGCAGGAACGTGTGGAAGCGGAGCTTCCGGAAGACCTTCTCATCGGAAGAAATCCGGTGATGGAGGCCCTGCGGAGCGGCCGTCAGATTATGAAGCTCGTGGTGCAGAAGGATGGCGAAGGATCTATTAAAAAGATTGTTGCCATGGCCCGTGAAAAAAATATTCCGGTACAGATTTCGGACAGGATTTCCATTGACCGTATCGCCCGGGGCGGAAAGCATCAGGGGGTGGCAGCTTTTGTTTCGGAGTACGAGTACAGCGAGGTGGCGGATATTCTGCAGAAAGCGGAAGCGCAGGGCGAACCTCCGTTTATTATCATTCTTGACGGCATTGAGGATCCTCACAACCTGGGCGCTGTGATCCGGACTGCCGATGCGTCGGGGGCCCACGGAGTGATTATTCCAAAGCGCAGGGCGGCGGCTGTAACGGCGGCTGCAGAGCGGTCGGCGGCAGGAGCGGCGTCTTACGTTCCGGTGGCCCGGGTGACAAATATTTCCCAGACCATTGAGGAGCTGAAAAAGGCCGGTGTGTGGATTGCGGCTGTCGACATGGATGGAGACATTTATACGGAAGCTGACTTTACAGGGGCGGTGGCTTTTGTCATAGGCAGCGAGGGATTCGGAATCAGCCGCCTGGTGAAGGAAAAGTGCGATTTTACAGTATCCATTCCTATGAAGGGCGGTGTAAATTCGCTGAACGCGTCCAATGCGGCCGCTGTTCTCATGTACGAAACTGTAAGGCAGAGAGGTTAGGCGCCGGGCTCCGGTCCGGGAGCCCGCGGAGAGGAGGAACCCGTTTGAGTCAGGAGCCTGCAGAACGCTGTAATGATGAAGAACTCGTAATCAGAACGAGAAATGGGGATGAAGAAGCCGAGCGGGAGCTGATGCAGCGCTACAGAACCGTGGTCCGAGGCAGGACTTCTGCGTACTATCTGGAAGGCGGCGATCCGGAGGATCTGATGCAGGAGGGCATGATCGGGCTGTTTCAGGCCATCCGCGACTTTAATACATCCAGAGGGGCGTCCTTCCGTACCTTTGCAGAGCTTTGCATCGGCAGGCAGATCGTCTCTGCAGTGCGGGGGGCCGCACGGATGAAGCATCAGCCTCTGAACGAATCTGTTTCCCTGAACAATCCGGCGGCTGATATCGAGGAAGGCGGCACGCTGGAGGAAATACTCACAGACGGAAAGGAATCAGATCCTGAAAAGCTCATTCTGATCCGTGAAGCGGTGGATTTTATTATGGACAATACAGAAGATGTCCTGACCGTTTTGGAGCTCAATGCCTGGAAGATGCATCTGCAGGGATGCAGCTACAGGGAGATTGCGGAGGAACTGGATCATACCAGCAAGAGCATAGATAATGCCATCCAGCGGGCAAAGAAAAAGCTTGCCGAAATGATTTCTGAAAATAAATGATGGACGAGTAGGCATAATTGTGTTGACAGAAAAACGGAAAATGTTTAAAATAAAACGGATGATGAAAGCTGTGCTGCCTTGGCTCAGGAGGTAGAGCACTTCCTTGGTAAGGAAGAGGTCGGCAGTTCGAATCTGCTAGGCAGCTCCATGCTAAATAAAAAACAATCTAAGAAACAAAAAAATTTATGGGCATTGCCCGAAAAGGAGGAACACCAGATGGCAAAGGAAAAATTTGAGAGAAATAAACCGCATATCAACATCGGTACAATCGGCCACGTTGACCACGGTAAGACAACTCTTACAGCAGCAATCACTATGACTCTGAACG
>JBJFFZ010000048.1:0-16813 GCA_051892195.1 Anaerovoracaceae bacterium | reverse complement strand
AAACGCAACCAGTTTCGCGAAGCTCTGCTTCGCAGTGAAACTGTCTGCGACAGGAATGCCCGTATCTTTGATACGGCGCGCAGGACAAACATAAAAGAAAGGAATCACCGCAATGAATTATGCAGAAGAATCTCTCCGTCTTCACAGGGAATGGAAAGGGAAAATCGAAGTAAAGGCAACCGTTCCGGTGGCCACAAAGGACGATCTGTCACTGGCCTATACTCCCGGTGTAGCAGAACCGTGTCTGGAAATACAGAAAGATATCAGCAAATCCTATGACCTTACAAGACGCCACAACCTCTGTGCCGTCATCACAGACGGTTCCGCAGTACTGGGCCTGGGGGACATCGGCCCGGAAGCCGGCATGCCGGTCATGGAGGGCAAGTGCGTACTCTTCAAGTCCTTCGGAGATGTGGATGCATTTCCTCTCTGCATTAAAACAAAAGATGTGGATGAGTTTGTAAATACAGTTTATATGATCTCAGGCTCCTTCGGCGGCATCAATCTGGAAGATATTTCTGCTCCCCGCTGCTTTGAAATCGAACGGAAGCTGAAGGAAAAGTGCGACATTCCGATTTTTCACGATGATCAGCACGGAACAGCAGTGATCACACTGGCAGGCCTGATGAATGCGCTGAAGGTTGTAGGAAAGAAAAAGGAAGACGTCAGAATCGTCACTTCCGGAGCCGGTGCAGCAGCAGTTTCCATTGTCAAGCTGCTTCTGAGCGCAGGTTTCAGAAATGTCATCATGACAGACCGCACCGGCGCAATCTATGAGGGAAGGGAAAACCTGAACTGGATCAAGGAAGAAATGGCGCAGGTTACAAACAGGGAAAAGAAATCCGGAAGCCTTGCAGATGTGATTCAGGGAGCTGACGTATTTATCGGTGTATCAGGTCCGGGAACTCTTACAACTGAGATGGTAAAGACTATGGCGAAGGACGCCATTGTATTTGCATGTGCAAACCCGACGCCGGAAATCTTCCCTGAGGATGCAAAGGCCGGCGGCGCAAGAGTTGTATCAACGGGCCGCAGCGACTATCCGAACCAGATCAATAATGTGCTTGCATTCCCTGGAATCTTCCGCGGAACCTTCGATGTGCGGGCATCCGATATAAATGAAGAAATGAAGATGGCGGCTGCGGAAGCGCTGGCTGCTCTCATCACTGATGAAGAACTGAACGAAGAATACATCATTCCAAAAGCCTTTGACCCGCGGGTAGGTCCGGCAGTAGCGGCAGCAGTGGCGGAAGCCGCGCGCAGAAGCGGAGTTGCGAGAATTTAATAATCAAAAAAGCGTTGACATCATATGCCGTGAATGATAATATAACAAAGCGATTCTGAAAAATCGCAGGTTTTTGTGTGCATAAAAACCGCATTGTTGTATGTAATATGATGAATATATACAAATTTTGCTGAAGGAGGTGCCCCCATGAGAGTAAAGGTTACAATGGCTTGTCAGGAATGCAAGCAGAGAAATTATATGACTATGAAGAACAAGAAGAACAATGCAGAACGTATTGAACTCAGTAAGTACTGCCCGTTCTGCAACAAGCACACACTTCATAAGGAAACAAAGTAAATCAAAAGGAAGTAAACCATATGGCAAAAACAAACGAAGCGCCAAAGAAGAGATTCAGCTTAAAAGAATATTTTCGCGGCATCAAAATCGAACTGAAGAAAGTTATATGGCCAACCAAAAGCGAACTCGCATCTTACACCGGCGTTGTGATTCTGACATGTGCAGTCTGCGCAGTCGGTTTCTGGGCAATAGACTCTGTATGTGCTCTTTTCCTTCAGAAGCTGCTCGGAATCAGTATCGCTATGTAGTTTCGTGACAGGCTTTTAACAGGAAAGGGAAACGGCAGAGCCGTTTCAGCAGATTATGGCAAAATTCGACAAAAACATTAAAAATGATTTTCTCGATGAAGGCATCTTCGATGATGAATATTATGACGAAGATGACGATTTCGAGGAATATGATGACGGACCTGCGGATTTTGATTCTTATGTTGAGGAAGAATCCGAAGAGGACGAAGTCCTGGACAAACCGGAGGCTGAAACAGAAGAAGAAGCCGAAGGCGATGCTGTCACAGAAGCGGCTGCTTCTGAAAAATCAGAAAGCAACAAGGCGAAGTGGTATGTTGTTCACACATATTCCGGCCATGAAAACAAGGTAAAAGCCAATATAGAAAAAATCGTAGAAAACAGAGGCATGCAGGATCTGATCCAGTGTGTCGCTATGCCTACAGAGGATGTAGTCGAGATAAAGGGCGGACAGCGCAAGGTCAGGACGCGTAAGATGTTTCCAGGGTATGTGATCGTCAAGATGATTGTCACAAGTGAGTCCTGGTATCTGATCCGGAATACGCAGGGCGTAACCGGATTCGTCGGAAATGGTACAGATCCGATTCCTCTGACAGATGAAGAGGTTCGCCGCATGGGCGTTGAAAAGGTTGTAACAAACATCGACGCCGAGGTGGGGGACACTGTCAAGGTGACGGATGGGCCGTTCGACAACTTTATGGGCGTGATCGAAGAAATCAATCTTGAAAAACAGATGCTGCGGGTGCGGATTTCCATGTTTGGAAGAGAAACTCCGGTGGAACTGGAATTCGGTCAGGTCGAAAAAATCATGTAAGCAATTTTTACAATATAGATTGCTATTTTGCCGCATTTTGAGGCACGCAAGGAGGTGACACAAGATGGCAAAGAAGGTAGAAGGTTTGATTAAGCTGCAGATCCCTGCAGGCGGTGCGACTCCAGCTCCTCCGGTAGGTCCTGCTCTCGGTCAGAAGGGTGTTAACATCATGGACTTCTGTAAGCAGTTCAATGCTAAGACAGCTGACCAGCAGGGAATGATTATTCCAGTAGTAATCACAGTTTACTCAGACAGATCATTCACATTCATTACGAAGACTCCGCCTGCACCAGTACTTCTGAAGAAGGCAGCTGGTCTTGATTCCGCTTCACCGGCTCCGAACAAGACAAAGGTTGCAACTCTCACAGAGGCTCAGGTAAGAGAAATCGCACAGACAAAGATGCCGGATCTCAATGCTGCAGATCTCGACGCTGCTACTTCTATGATTAAGGGTACAGCAAGAAGCATGGGCATTGTAGTCGAAGGCTAGTAAGTGGGAGGCCAGTGAGCCGCTAATACCACAAGGAGGTTTAACATGCCAAAGAGAGGCAAGAACTACAAGGCTGCTGTCGCAGGTTACGACAAGCAGACATTATTCGACACAAAGGAAGCTTTTGAAGTATTAGACAAGTTTCCAAAGGCAAAGTTTGATGAGACTGTAGAAGTTCACATCAAGCTGGGTGTTGACTCAAGACACGCTGACCAGCAGGTTAGAGGCGCAATCGTCCTCCCTCACGGTACAGGTAAGACAAAGAAGGTCCTCGTATTTGCGAAGGGCGAAAAGGCAAAGGAAGCTGAGGCTGCCGGTGCTGATTATGTAGGAGCTGAAGAACTGGCACAGAAGATTCAGACTGAAAACTGGTTTGACTTTGATGTAGTAGTAGCAACTCCGGATATGATGGGCGTTGTTGGTCGTCTCGGTAAGATCCTCGGTCCTAAGGGCCTCATGCCAAACCCTAAGTCAGGTACAGTTACTATGAACGTTGCTACAGCACTTGAAGAAATCAAGGCTGGTAAGGTTGAGTACAGACTTGACAAGACAAACATCATCCATACTCCGATCGGAAAAGTATCATTCGGTCCGGAAAAACTCATTGACAACTTCAACGCTCTGATCGAGGCAGTTGTTAAGGCAAAGCCTTCTGCTGCAAAGGGTCAGTATCTGAGAAGTGTAACAATTTCTGCAACAATGAGCCCTGGCGTAAAGCTGAATCCTATGAAGCTCAGCTAATCCGTCCGGAACATTTGCAGATTAATAAAAGAGAATACAACGCCGTAGACAGCAGGTGCAGTCGCTTAAAAACCTGCCGAGGTCTTATTATAAAATTAAGAGCCTTTTCTGTCTGCGGGAAGGGCTTTTTCTGTTCCGACCGGGTCGGTCCACAGAAGCCCTGACCGAATAGACACTTCGAGAAAGTGTCGGAAAGGAGAAAATATGTCAGTTGAAAGCATTCAGGCTAAATCGGCTGTAGTTGAAGAAATCAAGGAAAAACTGAGCAGAGCTCAGTCTGCCGTTGTAATCGATTACATGGGCATTAATGTACTTGAAGCGGATGCTATGAGAAAGCAGCTCCGTGAAGCCGGTGTAGATTATAAGGTATATAAGAACACTCTTGTGAGAAGAGCAGTTGAAGGAACTCCGTTTGCTGATCTTGCTCAGGTTCTGGAAGGACCAAGCGCTTTTGCATTCGGTTATGAAGATGCAACAGCTCCTGCAAGAGAACTCAACAAGGTGATCAAGAGCATCAACAAGATGGAATTCAAGGCAGGTGTCGTTGAAGGCAACTTCTATGATAAGGAAGGCATCCTCGCCATCGCTCAGTTACCATCAAGAGACGAACTCATTGCAAAGTTCCTCGGAAGCATCAAGTCACCGATCTCAAGCCTCGCATACACATTACAGGCTATTGCAGATCAGAAGGCATCTGGCGCAGAACCTGCTCCAAAGGCAGAAGAACCTGCAGCAGAAGCACCGGCTGCAGAGGAAGCTCCTGCAGCAGAAGCTCCAGCAGCTGAATAATCATTCCCCTGCGGATGAACAATCTGTTTTACAGAAACTATTTTTTAAAATATGAATAATTCAAACTCATCCGGTCGAAAGAACGGATAAAAAGGAGGATAAAATGGATATCAATCAGATCATTGAAGCTATCAAGAACATGACAGTTTTAGAACTCAACGACTTAGTAAAGGCTTGCGAAGAAGAATTCGGCGTATCTGCTGCTGCTCCTGTAGCTGTAGCTGCTGCAGGCGGTGCTGCAGGCGGTGCTGCTGCTGAAGAACAGACAGAATTCACTGTAGTTCTCAAGGAAGCTGGCGCAGAAAAGATCAAGGTTATCAAGGCAGTTAGAGAAATCACTGGTCTTGGTCTTAAGGAAGCTAAGGAACTCGTTGACGGTGCTCCTTCAAACGTTAAGGAAAACGTTGAAAAGGCTGAAGCTGACAGCATCAAGGCTAAGCTGGAAGAAGTCGGCGCTGTTGTTGAATTAAAGTAGTTTTAATCATCGTCTTTTTCATACAAGGGTGTTGCTCTGCAACACCCTTTATGTGTCTATGTGCCCGATGTGTTTCTGCAGGCAGGGGTCGGCAGAGCCGTCGGGATTTTACGTCTGTTATTTAAAAAAAATAATTGACATATTCCGGAATGAATGGTATCATAGTACACTGCTACGCCACTACACTTATGGATTTATTTATATTCAAGGAGTGATGATAATGCCACAGCCTGTCAAAATAGGTAAAAAGACAAGAATGAGCTACTCGAAGATTGCCGAGGTAGCTGAAATGCCACACCTGCTTCAGATCCAGAATGATTCATATAAATGGTTCATTGAAGAAGGTCTGAAGGAGGTTTTTGAAGACATCTCGCCGATCAAGGATTATGCTGGAAATCTGGTTCTGGAGTTCATCGATTACACTCTGAGCGATGTTCCAAAATATGAACAGGAAGAATGCAAGGAGAGAGATGTTACTTACGCAGCTCCGCTCCGGGTCAGGGCTCGTCTCGTAAATAAGGAAACCGGTGAAGTGAAGGAACAGGAAGTGTTCATGGGGGACTTCCCGCTTATGACGGAAAAGGGCACCTTTATTTATAACGGTGCGGAACGAGTTGTGGTTACACAGCTGGTAAGATCACCTGGACCTTATTATGCTGTAACAACGGACAAATCAAACAACAGTCTTTTCTCTACCACCATCATTCCGAACAGAGGTGCATGGCTGGAGTATGAGACAGACTCAAATGAAATCATCTCCGTAAGAGTGGACCGTACCAGAAAGCAGCCGGTTACTACGCTGCTTCGGGCATTTGGATTTGGAACGGACGAAGAGATTATCGATACTTTTGGTCCGGATGAGAGACTTCTCAAGACTCTGGAAAGAGATACAACAAACAATTACGAAGAGGGTTTAAAGGAAATATACAAGAAGCTGCGCCCTGGCGAACCTCCAACGGTGGAAAGCGCCAAGTCGCTGCTGGATTCTCTGTTTTTTGATCCGAAGCGTTATGATCTTGCCAAGGTGGGCAGATACAAGTACAACAAAAAGCTTGGTCTGGTCAACAGAATCACCGGGTGCAGGCTTGCGGAGGATGTGGTAAATCCTGAAACAGGGGAGATTTTTGCTGCGGAAGGTGAAGTGCTCACCAGAGAACTGGCTGCTGAGATTGAAAATGCCGGTATCTGCGAGGTATGGGTATACTCCATGCACGAAGCGCATCACGAGGAAGAGCAGGAAACAAAAGTAAAGGTTATCGGAAATAACTTTGTAGATATCAGTGCTTATATCGATTTTGACCTTTCTGACACGAAGGTGGCAGACAAGGTGTATTATCCTGTGCTCATGGAGATTCTGAAGGAAAACGAGGGCGCAGACCAGGAAACTCTGAAGCGGAAGCTTCACGCAAAGCGTCATGAGCTTTCTCCGAAGCACATTCTCATCGAGGATGTGGTTGCGTCTGTAAGTTATATCCTCGGATTGAACCACGGAATCGGCACAGTGGATGACATTGACCATCTGGGAAACAGAAGACTGAGAACGGTGGGAGAGCTTCTCCAGAATCAGTTCCGTATCGGTCTTGCCAGAATGGAACGTGTGGTTAAGGAAAGAATGACAATTCAGGATGTGGAGGCCGCAACGCCTCAGGCCCTGATGAATATACGTCCTGTTACAGCTGCCATCAAGGAGTTCTTCGGAAGCTCCCAGCTGTCGCAGTTTATGGATCAGAACAACCCTCTGGGTGAGCTGACTCATAAGCGGAGACTGTCTGCCCTGGGACCGGGCGGTCTCTCAAGAGAAAGAGCCGGATTTGAAGTGCGAGATGTACACCATTCTCATTACGGAAGAATGTGTCCGATCGAAACTCCGGAAGGTCCGAACATCGGTCTTATCGGATCTCTGACAACCTATGGACGTGTCAACGAGTACGGATTTATTGAGACTCCGTACCGTCTTGTTGACAAGGAGACCGGTATTGTAACAGATACCATCCATTATCTGACTGCAGACGAAGAAGAGCCGATGATCATCGCCCAGGCCAATGAACCTCTGGACGAGCAGCATCGCTTTGTAAACGCCAAGGTTGCATCAAGAGGTGTAGGGGGAGAAATCGACCTTGTCCCAAGAGAAAAGATCGATTACATGGACGTTTCTCCAAAGCAGGTAGTATCTGTAGCTACAGCCCTGATTCCGTTCCTGGAACACGACGACGCAAACCGTGCCCTGATGGGTGCAAACATGCAGCGCCAGGCCGTGCCGCTGCTGGTTGCGGATGCGCCGATTGTGGGCACCGGTATGGAAGCGGTTACAGCTCACGACTCAAGAGTCGTTGTAATCGCCAAGGCTGCAGGTGTTGTAGAGTATGTGGATGCAAAAACCATCAAGGTCAGAAGAGATGACAACGGCGAGGTGGATGTATATTCACTTTTGAAGTTTAAGCGTTCCAACCAGGGTACCTGCGTAAACCAGAGACCGATTGTAAGCAAGGGCGAGCATATCGAGGATGGTGAAATCATTGCTGACGGACCATCCACAGACAACGGGGATCTTGCCCTGGGAAGAAACATGCTGGTAGGCTTCATGACATGGGAGGGCTACAACTATGAGGACGCCATCATCCTCAATGAACGCCTTCTGATGGATGATGCCCTTACTTCCATTCATATCGAAGAATACGAATCAGAATCCAGAGATACAAAGCTGGGACCTGAAGAAATAACAAGAGATATTCCAAATGTAGGGGACGATGCGCTCCGCGATCTGGACGAAGACGGAATCATCCGCATTGGTGCAGAAGTAAACGCATCCGATATTCTGGTAGGTAAGGTAACGCCGAAGGGTGAAACCGAGCTTACTGCAGAAGAAAGACTCCTCAGAGCAATCTTTGGAGAAAAGGCGAGAGAGGTAAGAGATACATCCCTGCGCCTGCCTCACGGCGAAACAGGTATTGTTGTTGACGTCAAGAGATTCTCCCGTGAAAACGGCGACGAGCTTCCTCCAGGCGTAAACAAGCTTGTAAGATGCTATATTGCCACAAAGAGAAAGATCAATGTAGGCGATAAGATGGCCGGAAGACACGGAAACAAGGGTGTTATCTCAAGAATTCTTCCGCAGGAAGACATGCCGTTTTCCGATGACGGAACACCATTGGAGGTCATGCTGAACCCTCTGGGTGTACCTTCCCGAATGAATGTAGGCCAGGTGCTGGAAACCCATATCGGCTATGCAGCCCGCAAGAAAGGCTGGTATATCGCTACGCCGGTATTCGACGGCGCTCAGGAGGAAGACATTCAGGATCTCTTCAGAGAAACCGGAATCGCTCCGACAGGAAAGTCCTGGATGAGAGACGGAAGAACAGGCGAATACTTCGATAACCCGGTAACCGTGGGTATCATGTATATGCTGAAGCTGCACCATCTGGTTGACGATAAGATCCATGCAAGAAGTACCGGTCCGTACTCTCTGGTAACACAGCAGCCTCTGGGCGGTAAAGCCCAGTTCGGCGGACAGCGTTTCGGAGAAATGGAAGTATGGGCGCTGGAAGCATACGGCGCCGCATATACACTGCAGGAGATTCTGACAGTAAAGTCCGACGACGTTGTAGGACGAGTAAAGACCTATGAAGCGATTGTAAAGGGTGAAAATATTCCGGAACCGGGAATCCCAGAGTCCTTCAAGGTGCTGATCAAGGAAATGCAGAGCCTTGCTCTGGATGTTAAGGTGCTGAACGAAGCCGGTGAGGAAGTGGAACTTCAGGAATCCTATGAGAATGAAGGCGCTCCGGATCTGGAACGGATCATTGCAAATGATACCGATAAGCCGGCCACCGATGAGTATCTGGAAGAAGGTTCCGGATTCATGGAAGAAATGCCGGAGGATGAAGACGATGACATTGCTTTCATGGAAGAAGATACCGAGGAGGATCTGTTCGACCTGGAATCAGATGACTATCCGGAAGAATAAAACGGCCTGAATGACTGTCGTAATTAACCGTTTCAATTTGATATAAAGAGAAAAGGGGGAGAAACTCCTTGTACGAATTAAACAATTTTGAAGCATTACAGATAAGCCTCGCATCTACAGAAAAGATCAGAAGCTGGTCAAGGGGCGAGGTGAAGAAGCCTGAGACCATTAACTACAGAACACTCAAGCCGGAAAAAGACGGACTCTTCTGCGAAAGAATCTTCGGCCCTCAGAAGGACTGGGAGTGCCACTGCGGAAAGTACAAGAGAATCAGATATAAGGGGATTGTCTGTGACCGCTGCGGTGTAGAAGTAACCAAGGCAAAAGTAAGAAGAGAGCGTATGGGACATATTGAGCTGGCAGCGCCAGTGTCTCATATCTGGTATTTCAAGGGTATTCCGAGCAGAATGGGCCTTGTGCTCGACATGTCTCCGAGAAACCTGGAAAAAGTATTATATTTTGCATCATATATTGTAACAGATCCGGGTCAGGGAACAGACCTTGCCTACAAGGAGGTTCTGACCGAGGCCCAGTACAGAGAAGCCAGAGACAAGTATGGCAATGCATTCCGTGCAGGCATGGGTGCAGAAGCTGTTCGTGAGCTCCTTACCCACATCGATCTGGAGGAGCTGTCCGCAGAGCTCAGAGAAAAACTGAAGGATGCCACCGGACAGAAGAAGATCAGAATCGTAAGAAGACTGGAAGTGATTGAAGCCCTCCGGTCCTCCGGAAACAAGCCTGAGTGGATGATCCTCGAAATCATCCCGGTGATTCCGCCTGATCTGCGGCCTATGGTACAGCTGGACGGCGGACGTTTTGCCACATCCGACCTCAATGATCTGTACAGACGTGTAATCAACAGAAACAACCGTCTGAAGAGACTTCTGGATCTCGATGCGCCGGACATCATTGTAAGAAACGAAAAGAGAATGCTTCAGGAAGCCGTAGACGCTCTGATCGACAACGGAAGAAGAGGCAGACCTGTAACAGGTCCGGGAGGAAGACCGCTGAAGTCCCTTTCAGACATGCTCAAGGGTAAGCAGGGAAGATTCAGACAGAACCTGCTGGGCAAGCGTGTTGACTACTCAGGAAGATCTGTAATCGTTGTAGGTCCGGAACTGAAGTTCTATCAGTGCGGTCTCCCGAAGAAGATGGCCCTGGAGCTGTTTAAGCCGTTTATTATGAAGCGCCTTGTGGAAAACGGGTCCGCACATAACATAAAGAGCGCAAAGCGCATGGTGGAAAAGGTCAGACCGGAGGTCTGGGATGTACTGGACGATGTTATTAAGGAACATCCGGTGCTCCTGAACCGTGCCCCGACCCTGCACAGACTTGGTATTCAGGCATTTGAGCCGGTTCTCGTGGAAGGTAAGGCAATCAAGCTTCACCCGCTGGTTTGTACCGCATACAACGCCGACTTCGACGGTGACCAGATGGCAGTTCACCTGCCGCTGTCAGTGGAAGCCCAGGCGGAAGCACGGTATCTGATGCTTTCTGTAAACAATATTCTGGCTCCAAAGGACGGATCGCCGATTACCACTCCGACACAGGATATGATCCTGGGAAGCTATTATCTGACCCACGAAGGTTCTGACAATCGTGATACAGATGCTGAAAAGGGCGACGGCAAGATCTTTGCCGATTACGATGAAATGATCATGGCTTATACAACCCATGTGGTAGGAATTCATGCCAAGGTCAAGGTAAGAGTCAAGCTGTCTCCGGAGGATCCGGGCAGACTGGTAGAATCTACAGTAGGAAGATTTATCTTCAACCAGAACATTCCGCAGGATCTCGGTTTTGTAGACAGATCCGTGGATCCGTACAGCCTGGAAGTGGATTTCCTCTGCGACAAGAAGAAGCTGGGCCAGATTATCGGAAAGTGCTACAAGGCTCATGGAAACACAGGTACGGCCGAAATGCTGGATCACATCAAATCCATGGGTTACCATTATTCAACCATCGCAGCCATCACCATCAGTGTTTCCGACATGGAAATTCCTGCATCAAAGCCTGCGATTATTGCAGAAGCAAACGAACTGGTTGAAAAATACCAGACTGCATACAGACGCGGTCTCATGTCAAATGACGAGCGTTATGAAAAGGTTGTAGAGACCTGGAACGAAACAACCGAAAGAATCGCCAACGAGCTGATGGATTCCCTGGGAAGCCTGAACAATCTGTTTATCATGGCGCACTCCGGTGCACGAGGAAGTAAAAACCAGATCAAGCAGGTTGGCGGTATGAGAGGTCTCATGGCAAATGCTCAGGGTAAGACCATCGAAATCCCGATCACTGCAAACTTCCGCGAAGGGCTTTCCATCCTGGACTACTTCGTATCTTCCAACGGTGCCCGTAAGGGTCTGTCCGATACGGCCCTGCGTACAGCCGACTCAGGTTACCTTACAAGACGACTGGTTGATGTCAGCCACAATGTAATCGTAAGAGAACAGGACTGCGGCTCTCAGGAGGGTATCGCAGTAAGCGCGTTTGTTGACGGCAAGGAAGTAATCGAAGAGCTGAAGCTCAGAATCCAGGGCAGAACTTCCCTGGAGGATATTTATGATCCGGAAACAGGAAAGCTGCTGGTAAAGGCAGGAGAAGAGATTTCGGATGCTCAGGCTGAGGCAGTTCAGAAGGCCGGCATTGAGACCGTAATGATCAGATCCGTAATGACCTGCAAGAGTCAGGTGGGCGTCTGCGCCAAGTGCTACGGCAGATGTCTGGCTACAGGCGAATCCGTAAATATCGGCGAAGCAGTCGGTATTCAGGCAGCCCAGTCCATCGGGGAACCTGGTACACAGCTGACCATGCGTACCTTCCATACAGGCGGTGTAGCCGGCGGCGATATCACGCAGGGTCTTCCGAGAGTAGAAGAGCTTTTTGAAGCAAGAAAGCCGAAGGGTCTTGCAGAAATCTGCGAAGAAGACGGTGTTGTTGTTTCCATCGAATCCAGAAAGGACAACAAGACCGAAGTAAAGATCAAAGGCGAAAGAGAACGGGTTTATGTGATTCCGTACGGTGCACGTATCAAGGTCAAGGTAGATGATTTTGTTCCGGCAGGTACCGGTATTACACAGGGACCTCTGAATCCTCATGATATCATCCGGATCAAGGGTGTAAGCGGCGTTTACGAATACCTGATCAAGGAAGTACAGCGTGTATATAAGATGCAGGGTGTAGATATCAACGATAAGCACATCGAGGTCATCGTAAGCCAGATGCTGGGAAAGGTGAAGATCGAGGAAGCCGGCGATACAGATCTCCTTCCGGGAGCAATGTACGCACAGCGTGAGTTTGATGAAAAGAACGCCGCTGCTGTAGCGGAAGGCAAGGAGCCTGCCACAGGAAAGGTTGCGCTTCTGGGTATCACAAAGGCATCCCTCGCCACAAATTCCTTCCTCTCTGCAGCGTCCTTCCAGGAAACTACAAGAGTTCTTACCGATGCTGCCATCAAGGGCAAGGTTGACCATCTCCAGGGTCTGAAGGAGAATGTTATTATCGGTAAGCTGATTCCTGCAGGTACAGGCATGAGAATGTACAAGGATATCAATCTCGATTACGGAGAGTATCAGCCGATCATGGATGATTATGAACGGAAGGCACGGGAGAAGGAGCTGGCCGAAAAGATGGAGGCCTCTGCTGCCGATGCGCCTGCCGGGGATATATCCGGAGATGTTGAGCTGACGGAAAACTTCGAAGAGGATCTTGAGAGTGCTGATTCCGAGATCACGATTTATGAGCCGGAAGAGGATGACGAAATCGTTCTGATGCCGGAAGAATAAATAAAAATTCATATGCTGCAGGCCGAAAAACAGGTTGACATCAGATTATTTGCGATGATATACTGGAGTTCGGTCTACGGCTTATTAACGGTGGCCGCTATGCGGCCATTGTTTTTTTAGAAGGAGAAAACATGATCGTTGGCATAAAACAGACGCTTCGTATGCTTGAGCAGGGAAAGATCACGGAGATTTTCGTAGCCAGAGATGCGGATTTTTATGTAACAAGAAATGTCCTGGAAGCTGCAAAGGCTGCAAGGATCCCGATCCACTATGTGGAATCCATGAAAAAGCTGGGAAATATCTGCGGAATTGAAATCGGCGCTGCAGTAGCAGGAACGGAGAAAACCGAAGAATAAAACCAGGTGTCCGCAGAGCGGACGGGCAGCCGCCCGGCGGCTGAAAAGAAACATGATTTAAGCCAATATTTTGGTTTAGATATATAATCATTAACAATTGCATTTGTTATTCGTAAGAATACAATCTGCAGGAAAGGAGAAATTAGAATGCCTACTATTAATCAGTTAGTAAGAGAAGGACGTCAGAAGACAGTAAAGAAGTCTACTGCACCGGCACTCCTCAGAGGTATGAATTCCCTCAAAAGAGTTCCAACCGACACAAAGTCTCCACAGAAGAGAGGCGTATGCACTTCTGTAAAGACTGTAACTCCTAAGAAGCCTAACTCAGCTCTGAGAAAGGTTGCAAGAGTTAAGCTGACGAACGGTATCGAAGTAACTGCATACATTCCTGGTATCGGTCACAACCTTCAGGAACACAGTGTAGTACTGATCAGAGGCGGAAGAGTAAAGGACCTCCCAGGTGTAAGATATCACATCGTAAGAGGTACACTGGATACTGCCGGCGTAAACGGCAGAATGCAGGCTCGTTCCAAGTATGGTGCAAAGAAGCCAAAGGCTAAATAAGAAACCGTACTGAAATCACAAACAAGCGCCCTCGGTGCCTGAGGGATCTCGTTTCGTGCAGATTGCAGGAAATGAATCATTTAATGCACATTGAGGAATGATATATATCTAACTAGAATTATATCTGCGCACCGCGGCGGTGAAATACCGTCGAGTACCTGAGTTTCCGGTGTGTGCCGGGGACAGGTTGTTTGTGCACAATACTGTGCATGAAGTATAACTTATAAGGAGGGAAGAGAAGTGCCTAGAAAAGGAAACGTTCCTAAGAGAGAAGTACTTCCTGATCCAGTTTACGGAAGTGTTGTTGTTTCAAAGCTCATCAACAACATCATGCTGGACGGCAAAAAGGGAGTAGCACAGAGCATCGTATATGATGCTTTTGACATGATCAGAAACACAACCGGCGAAGATCCGCTGGAAGTATTCGAAAAGGCCATGGCAAACATCATGCCTGTAGTTGAAGTAAAGGCAAGACGTGTCGGTGGTGCAAACTATCAGGTTCCAATCGAAGTAAGAGCTGACAGAAGACAGACGCTCGGTCTCAGATGGCTGACTTTATACACCCGCAAGAGAGGTGAAAAGTACATGTATGAGAGACTTGCGAAGGAACTCATGGATGCTGCAAACAACACAGGAGCATCTGTAAAGAAGAAGGAAGACACACACAAGATGGCAGAGGCCAACAAGGCATTTGCACACTACAGATGGTAGTCTGAATTCAAAGATTAAAAAAATTACTGGTGATCGTGCTCCGGGGAGCACGGGACCATTATTGAGACTTGTGCCGCTCCTGCGGCATGGAAAGGAGGAACTGATATGGGAAGACAGTTTCCATTAGAAAAAACAAGAAATATCGGCATCATGGCTCACATTGATGCTGGTAAAACGACGACGACCGAAAGAATTCTGTTTTACACAGGTAAGACTCATAAGATCGGTGAAACACATGACGGCGCTTCTCAGATGGACTGGATGGCTCAGGAACAGGAAAGAGGCATCACCATCACTTCTGCGGCTACAACAGCTCAGTGGAAGGGCCACAGAATCAACATCATCGATACACCGGGACACGTGGACTTCACTGTAGAAGTAGAAAGATCACTGCGTGTACTGGACGGTTCTGTAACAGTTCTCTGCGCTAAAGGAGGCGTTGAACCTCAGTCCGAAACTGTATGGAGACAGGCTGACAAGTACGGCGTTCCAAGAATGATCTTCGTAAACAAGATGGACATCCTTGGCGCAAACTTCTACAGAGTTGTAGATATGGTAAAGGACAGATTAAAGGCAAACGCAGTTCCTGTTCAGCTCCCGATCGGTAAGGAAGACACCTTCGTAGGTATCGTAGACCTCGTTAAGATGAGAGCCGAAATCTACAAGGACCAGGAAGGCAAGGAATACGAAGAGACTGATATTCCTGAGGATATGCAGGAGCTCGCTGCAGAATGGAGACTGAAGCTCCTGGAATCTGTAGCTGAAACTGACGAAGAGCTCATGATGGAATTCCTCGAAAACGATGATCTCTCTGAAAAGCAGATCAAGACTGCCATCAGAAAGGCAACCATCGCCAACGAAATGGTTCCGATGCTCTGCGGTTCCGCATACAGAAACAAGGGTGTACAGCTCATGCTGGATGCTGTACTTGACTATATGCCTTCTCCGCTGGACATCCCTGCAATCAAGGGTGTGATTCCTGACACAGATGGTGAAGAAGATGTAAGACCGGCCGACGATAAGGCTCCGTTCTCTGCTCTTGCTTTCAAGATCATGGTTGACCCGTTCGTAGGTAAGCTTGCATTCTTCAGAGTATACTCCGGTACGCTCCAGTCAGGCTCTTATGTATACAACGCAACAAAGGGCAAGAAGGAAAGAATCGGCCGTATCCTCCAGATGCACGCAAACAAGAGAGAAGAAATCGACATGGTTTACTCCGGCGATATTGCAGCTGCAGTAGGTCTCAAGGATACTACGACAGGTGATACTCTCTGTGACGAAAAGAATCCGATTATTCTTGAATCAATGGAATTCCCTGATCCGGTTATCGAAATCGCCATCGAGCCTAAGACAAAGGCCGGTCAGGAAAAGATGGGCATCGCTCTTGCGAAGCTCGCAGAAGAAGACCCGACCTTCAAGACTTATACAAACCCTGAAACAGGTCAGACAATCATCGCCGGTATGGGTGAGCTCCACCTGGACATCATCGTTGACCGTCTCCTGAGAGAATTCAAGGTAGAAGCAAATGTCGGCAAGCCGCAGGTATCTTACAAGGAAACAATCACTGTTCCTGCAGATGTGGACTACAAGCACAAGAAGCAGTCCGGCGGTTCCGGTCAGTACGGTCACGTTAAGATCAGAGTATATCCGAGAGAACCGGGTTCCGGCTACGAATTCAAGAATGCCGTTGTGGGCGGTTCCATTCCTAAGGAATACATCCCTAAGATCGATGAAGGTATCAGAGAAACAATGCAGTCAGGTGTACTTGCAGGCTATCCTGTAGTAGACGTTGGCGTAGAACTTTACGACGGTTCTTATCACGAAGTCGACTCTTCTGAAATGGCGTTCAAGATCGCTGCAGCAATGGCGTTCAAGGAAGCCTTAAGAAAGGGTCAGTCCGTTCTGCTCGAACCGATCTTCAAGGTGGATGTAACTGTTCCTGAAGAATACATGGGTGATATCATCGGTGATATTTCTTCAAGAAGAGGACGTATCGAAGGATCTGAAATGCTCAACGGTACTGTTATCGTAAGAGGCTTCGTTCCGCTGTCAGAAATGTTCGGTTACGCAACAGACCTGAGATCAAAGACTCAGGGCCGTGGCGTATATGTAATGCAGATGGACCACTTCGAACAGCTTCCTAAGAATCTGGTTGAAAAGGTAACTAAGTAAGGAGATAGATAAAATGGCAAAGGAAAAATTTGAGAGAAATAAACCGCATATTAATATCGGTACAATCGGTCACGTTGACCACGGTAAGACAACTCTTACAGCAGCAATCACTATGACTCTGAACG
>JBJFFZ010000047.1:0-4173 GCA_051892195.1 Anaerovoracaceae bacterium | reverse complement strand
GAATTTACGGACGATGCCACCTTCTTCTGGGTGGACAAGGACGCGGACTACCGCAATATTCCAATCGGAAGACCGCTGTACAACAACACCGCCCTCATCGTGGATCAGCATAACCAGCTGCTTCCGCAGGGCGCCATGGGAGAGCTGTGCCTTTCCGGCCCGCAGATGGCAAAGGGCTACTGGAAGCTTCCGGAGCTCACCGCACAGAAATTCTGCACCCTCAGCGAACAGGTTCCGCTGAAGGTCTACCATACCGGGGACCTGGCCCGCTGGAACGACCAGTGGCAGCTGGAATACATGGGCCGCTTTGACTTCCAGGTGAAGCTGAGAGGCTACCGCATCGAGCTTGGAGAAATCGAAGTCCGGGCCGGTCAGTTTGAAGGGGTGAAGCAGGAAGTTGCCGTAGTGAAAAACGAGGAGCTCTGTCTGTATTTCACGGCAGACCGCACCATCGATACCCGGGCCCTGAAAGAATTTATGGCAGAAACCCTGGCGGAGTTTATGGTGCCTTCCCGCTTTATTCAGTTAGATGCCATGCCGCTGACGCCTAACGGAAAAATCAACCGAAGCCAGCTTCCGGAGCCGGAATTTGACGCCCGGGATCTGGTGGAACCGGAGACAGAACTGGAAAAGGCCCTGTTTGACATAGCATCCGGTCTTCTTCACAGAACGGGCTTTGGGGTTACAGACAGTCTGATTGCCGCAGGCTTAAGCTCTCTGGGAGCCATGCGCTTCAGCGTGGAGGTCCACCACCAGCTGGGACGCGCCCTGCGCGTATCTGAAATCATGCACAATCCGCAGATCCGCAGCCTTGCAGCCCTTCTGGAAGAAGGGGAGAACTCCGGGGCTGCAGCAGAGATTCCGTCCTATCCGCAGCAGCTTTACTATCCGCTGACGGAAAACCAGAAGGGCATTTACCTGGACTGGGAAATGAACCGGAACACTGTTCAGTACAATCTGCCATCCGTATACCGTTTTACGGGCGTATCTGCAGAAAGTCTGGAAGAAGCTGTTAAAACAGTTATAAATACCCACCCATCCATGAAAACACGTCTGGCTCACTGGAACGGGGAAGTGGTGCAGGAAAACCGCAGCAGCGACCCGGTCATTGCCTCTGTGTTCCGCACAGAGCAGGAACCGGACAGCGCGTATTTCCAGAGCAGAGTGCTGCCGTTTGATCTTTTTGCACAGCCGCTGTACCGCATGGAAATTACCGAAAGTCCTCAGGCCGTGTATCTCTTTATGGACTGTCATCACATTATCTTTGACGGTCTTTCCAGAGATATTTTCCTGGAGGACCTTGCAGATGCACTGGAAGGAATCCTTCCGGAGGAAGAGCAGCTGTGCGCCTTCGATTTTGCACTGTACGAGCAGGAGCTTTTTGAAAGCGGAGCTTTCGTCCGTGCAGAAGCGTATTTCGATGACCTTATGAAGGACAGCGCCGTGGCGGTTTATCCTTCGTCCCGCAGGCTTCATACAGCGGAGAAGGGGGAAAACGGCATGGTTTATGCAGCGCTTTCTGCCGAAGACGGGGAAGAGATCCGCTCCTTCTGCAGCAGTCAGGGCATTACGGAAAGCAGCTTCTGGCACAGTGCCTTTGCGGAAGCCCTTTCCCGCATCACCCGGGAGGAAAAGCCGTATTATGTCACCGTGAGCAGCGGAAGAGCCGGTACCGCAGGACTGTCCCGCACCACCGGCATGTTTGCAAAGACCCTTCCGGTGGTCCTTTCCTGCAGCGGAAAAGACCACGCTAAAACTCCTGTGTCTGCATACACCGCTGCCATGCATCAGCAGCTGCAGGACACCATCGACCAGGATCTTTACCCATACACCCGTCTGGTGGAACGCCATCAGCTGCGGGCGGAGATCATGTTCGTATATCAGGGAGGCGTTATGGAAGGCGGAAATTCAGAGGCCCTGACGGAAATTCCGTTTATGGCGGACCAGATGAAATTCCCGCTGGAAATCATGGTTTACCCGACCCATAAGGGTTACACCGCAGCCTGCGGCTATGACGGAACACGGTACGAAGCCTCTGATATCCAGATGCTTGCAAATGCCCTGTGCACCTGCGCACGCACTATGCTTACTGCAGAAGCCGCCGGGGACATCTGCCTGGCAGATGAAACAGAAAAGGTCCGGCTTGGAGCCCTTGGCGCCGGGGATACCCTGGAGTATAACCAGGAGGAAACCTGGCTGGATCTCTTCCGGGCACAGGCTATGGCCATGCCTGAGCGCTGTGCTGTGGCGGATGAGGACGGTTTCCTTACCTACGGGGAGCTTGCCCGGCAGTCCGACTGCATTGCACAGGGACTGATCCAAAGGGGCGTTTCGCCGGGCTCCTTTGTGGTGCTCCTTACAGAGCGCAGAAAGGAATTTCTGGCGGCGGTGCTTGGAATCCAGAAGGCCGGCGCAGCCTATGTGCCGGTGGATCCGGAGTATCCGCAGGAACGAAAAGCGTATATGGTGCAGGATTCCTGCGCGGCCCTGGTGCTGACGGATGAGCTGATTTTCACGATGCTTGCAGAAGGAACCGGGGCGGAGGAAGATCCTCATCTTGACCGGCCGGAGGGACGGGCCTACATGATCTACACCTCCGGTTCCACCGGAAAACCAAAGGGGGTTGTGCAGAGCCACCGGGCCCTTCGTGCCTTTGTTCAGTGGCGCAGACAGCTTCTTGACATGGGGCCGGACAGCCGTCACGCAGAGCACGCAAGCTTTGCATTTGACGCATCCTTAGACGATCTCATCTGTCCTCTGGCCTGGGGCGGAGAAGTGCATATTCTCGGACAGAAGCTGCGGCAGGATCCGGATGCCATGAAGCAGTATTTCATGGATCACCAGATCACGGGGCTGACCCTGCCGACCCAGCTTGGCATGGCCATGCTTGCGCAGGATCCGAAGCTGCCGCTTCAGTTCCTCATGATGGGAGGCGAAAAGCTGCTTCCGCTGAAGCAGCATACCGATGTGCGGATTATCAACGGATACGGCCCTACAGAATTTACAGTCTGCGCTTCGTATTATGAGGTGGACCCGGAAACAGCAGAGGACATTCCAATCGGACGTCCGGTTCCCGGGGCAAGAGTTTACATCTGTGATGGGGCCGGTCAGCTTCTGCCGGAGGGCATGACGGGAGAGCTGTGTCTTGCAGGGCCCCAGATTGCCGAAGGCTACTGGGGACAGCCGCAGCTTACGGAAGAAAAGTTTACCGTGCTTGCAGGCACTGCACCGCACCGGGTCTACAGAACGGGGGATCTGGCCCGCTTCAACCGGGACGGTAATCTGGAATTCTGCGGGCGTATCGACAATCAGGTGAAGCTGCGGGGCTACCGCATCGAAACCGAAGAAATCGAACACTGCGCCCTTGCCCTTGCAGGAGTGAAGCAGGCTGCCGCCGCCATCCGGCAGGACAGAATCTGCCTTTACTATACAGCAGAGTCCGAACTGCCGGAGGATGCCCTGCGCCGCAGTCTTGCCCGGCAGCTTGCGGGCTACATGATGCCGGAGCTTTACCTGCGGCTGGAAGAAATGCCTCTGACCTCCAATGGCAAGGTGGATTACAGGCAGCTTCCGGCAATTGCACAGGCAAATCCGCCGTCCTCTGTTCCGCCGAAAAATGAACGGGAGGAAATTGTCTGCCGCTGTATGGGAAGCATTCTCGGCATGGACCGCATGCCGGGGGCTGATCAGGATTTCTTTGCCCTGGGGGGCGATTCCATCAGGGCCATCCGCCTCGTGACACTTCTGCGCAGCAGCGGCGTCATGGTGACCGTTTCCGATATTATGAATGGAAGAACTCCGGCGGCCATTGCCCTGTTAAGCAGGGAAGAAGGACTGCAGCCGGCTGCATCTCAGGAGCCATGGACCGGAATGGTGCCGGAAACACCGATTCTGCAGTATTTCCGTGAGCTGAAGCTTCCGGTTCCGGCTCATTTCAATCTGCCGGTCATCCTGCGCTGCAGGAAGCGGACCGATCCTGCGGTCCTTCAGTCTGCCCTGGATGCCCTGACCCTGCAGCACGATCTGCTGCGGGCTGTGATCCGGGAGGATGTCCTTTTTGTCCGGGAACCGGACGTCAGGATCGTTCTGGAGGAATATTCCACAGAGGATGTCACAGGAATCTGTGAAAAGATACAAAAAGAGCTTGCGGTTTCCGAAGCTCTGCTTCGTGCT
>JBJFFZ010000046.1:0-4275 GCA_051892195.1 Anaerovoracaceae bacterium | reverse complement strand
TGCTGGTTGGAGCCGGTGAGCTGATTGAACAGGGTGGTCTTTCCGCAGTTCTGGTTGCCCACCAGAGCAAAGGTGAGCTGCGTGCCCTCCGGCAGGGGATTCTCGCTGCTCCGGTCGTGATATTTGCCGCCTTCGCCAAAACCCGGGTGACAGATGTCGGACAGAATCCGCTCCATATCGTAATCCTGTTCCGTTCCGTCTGTGTCAGTGCTTCCCACGTTTTCAACCTGAATCTTTTCTGCGTCGTCCAGGCGAAGGGTCAGCTCGTAACCGTGGAGCCGCAGCTCCACAGGGTCCCCCATAGGGGCGTATTTCACCACGGTGATCCGCGTTCCCGGAATCAGCCCCATATCCAGCAGGTGATTGCGCAGGGCGCCGCTTCCTCCAACGGCGGTTATGGTGGCCGTTTCTCCAATTTTTAACTCTTTTAATGTCATGGTTCTTCCCTCGTAAAAACAATCTATAGAACAATTATAGCACGAAGATTCTGAAAGATTCCTGCCTGTACAAAAAAAGCCTGCTGCGGCAGGCTTTTCGTTTCCGGCTGCGCGCCAAAGCCCCGGTGCTAATACCCTGCGGTGATTCCGAAATCCACCAGCAGCGCTGTCCCTGTAATCGCTGCAGCTTTTCTGTTATCTGCGAGGAACATGACTGATTCCGCCACCTCTTCAGCCCTGACAAATCTTGCATTTTCTCCCTGAGGAAAGATGTTTTTCAGCTGTTTTTCGTATTCTTCCCTGGACCCGTACCCGTACTCGATGGCATCGATTTCCAGCATGGGCGTGTCGGTTTCTGTGGGGCACACGGCGTTGACCCGGATGCCTGCGGCTGCAAGCTCCAGGGCCAGAGCCTTTGTCATAACAGTCACTCCGCCCTTGGAGGCGCAGTAGACAGCAAGCTCTTTGTTCCCCACCACCCCTGCATCGGAGCTGATGTTGACGATGCAGCCGCCGGTCTTTTCCAGGGCCGGAATGGCGTATCTGCTCATGAAGAAGGTGCCCTTGAGGTTGATATCCATGATGTAATCCCAGGTTTCTTCGGTTACCTCTGCAGAAGGGCCTGCCTTGCTGACGCCTGCGCTGTTCACAAGCACATCCAGCCGGCCTTCCTGCTGCAGCACCTCCTCCACCGCATTGCGGCAGTCTGCGGTGCGGGAAACGTCGGCGCAGATGTACCGGAAGGACCCGGGAACGGAGGCTTCCCTGCAGACCTGTTCCAGCTTCTGACGGTTTCTTCCAAGGATGTATACTCTGTCTCCGTTTTCGCTGAAAAGGCGGGCGCAGGCCCGGCCGATGCCGCTGCCGCCTCCGGTAATCAGCACAACCCGGGACGGGTTCTTTTCTTTTTGATTATTTAACATTTTCTTCTTTTCCTTTCTGTCTGAGCTGCCTGGCAGCTCGTGTATATTGTACACCTTCTTTGGGCATTTCCATTTGTTTTTTGGGAAAAATTCATTTCTGCGCAGCTGCTGCAAAGGGGGGCGCCGGTTTCCGGCAGGTTCCATTTGTGCTTTTTCTATTGCCAGATGTACTTGAACTTTGTATAATTTTGAATGCATAAGGAGATGATTCATTATGAAAAAAATGACGAAAGAAGAAAAGCATGCACAGTGCATGCGGGAGATCAAAGCGACTCTGGCAGTCACGGCCCTCTGCGCCCTGTGGCACATTCTGACGGCATTTCTGCTGAACGGAACGGGGCTGTATTTTCTCGGCATGCCGGCGTGGTTCAGTGTTTCCACCTTTGGAACCATTGCAATTGCTCTGGTGGGCGTGGGAGTACTGATGAAAAAGGTTTTTGTTGATTTTGAATATGATGATACAGAGGAGGAAGAGTAAATGTCACAGAAGCAGACCATTATCCTCGTTATTTTCCTTGCCTACCTCATCATCAATGTGGTACTGGGGCTGCTGCTGGGAAAGAAGCAGGTGGCCGGTTCCACACTTTCCAGCGAAAAGAACTTCTTTATCGGAGGGCGGCGGATGTCCGGTCTGGTGCTTGCCATGACCACCATGGCCACCTACACCTCGGTAAGCTCCTTTGTTTCAGGCCCCGGCGCCGCAGGCATGACTTACGGCTATGCCCAGGCCTGGATCGCTGCGGTTCAGGTGCCGGTTACCTTCCTGGTTCTCGGTGTTCTGGGAAACAAGATGGCCATCACCTCCAGAAGAACAGGCGCTGTTACGGTAGTGGGCTATCTGAAAGCAAGATATAAAAGCGACGCCCTTGTAATTGTGACCAGTCTTCTGATGGTGGCGTTCTTCATGGCCCAGATGATCGGCCAGTTTACGGGAGGGGCCACCCTCATATCCTCCATCACCGGTCTGAACCATACGACGGCGCTCCTTATTTTCGGCGCTATCGTAATCATTTACACCGCCCTGGGGGGATTTGCAGCGGTTGCTGTCACAGATACGATCCAGGGGATCATTATGTGCATCGGAACCTTCCTGCTGCTGTTCTTTGTCCTCCGGGCAGGAGGCGGTCTTGCGGGCATCGATGCAGGTCTTCAGCAGAATCTTCCGGATGTTTACGACAATCTGTTTGCAAAATATCCTCCGGGGACGCTTCTCAGCTTCTGGGTGCTGGTAGGCTTCGGTACCCTCGGTCTTCCCCAGACTGCGGTGCGGGCCATGGGCTTTAAAGACACAAAGAGCCTTCATTCTGCCATGTGGATCGGCGCCCTCACCTGCAGCTTTGTCATCTGCGGCATGCACATCGCAGGTGCCTGGGCAGGTGCTCTGCTGGAACCTGATGCAGGTCTTACCACATCCGATTACTTTATTCCATACATTGTGCAGCAGATTATGCCTACAGGCTTTGCCGGAATCTTCCTTGCAGCGCCTATGGCAGCCGTAATGTCCACTGCGGATTCTCTTCTGATCCTGGCATGCGCGGCCATCCTCAAGGATCTCTGGAAGAATTACGTGGTGAAGGATGATCCTGTCAGACTTGTCCGCTACGAGAAGAACATAAAGAAAGCCAGCACGATATTTACGCTGATCCTTGGTATTGTGGTGATGATCCTCACCCTGAATCCGCCGGATATCATCTTTTTCCTGAACCTGTTTGCCTTCGGCGGCCTGGAATGCACCTTCTTCTGGCCTCTCATAGGCGGCCTTTTCTGGAAGAAGGGCACAAAGGAAGCAGCGGTCATCAGCTCCATCGGGGCAGTTGCGACCTACATCTTCTGCTACTACAATGTGAAGTTCCTGGGCATTAACGCCGTAGTATGGGGCCTGCTGGCAGGCGGGATCCTTTACTTTGCTGTTGGGCAGATTACGGGCAGAAAGGGACTTGATCCGGAAATACTGGAAAAGTGTTTCTAAAGACCGGCACTATGCCGGAGCACTATGCCGGGCTGCGGCAGAAACAGTGAAACAGTGAAATAATGAAGGGACCCTGATTCCATCCTCCGGGATCAGGGTCTTTTTTGTCCCGGGACGGGACTTCGGCTGCTCCGCGAGCCTTCCGGGCCTCCGGCGCCATGCGCCGGAGGCGTTATTCGTTTCTGCAGGCTGGGGCGGCGCCGGGCGCCGCGGTCTGCTTCCGGTTTTCTGATTCGGGATTCGGATCTCTGGATTCCGGCTGCATCAGCGGTTCCTGGCTTTTTGTATGAGCTTCCTGTAGATGTTATCGACGAACCAGGACTCGGTGGACCGTTCCAGGGCCTCCTGGGGCGAAAACCACGCCACCCCGCTGTTTTCGTCGGCCTTGACGCAGACTGCTTCCTCCGGGTCCGCCTCCAGCAGATAGGTCACGTTAAAATGCAGGTGGCTGGACACATATCGGCCCTTCTTTACATGACCGTCCACGGTAAGGGATTCCAGAGAAAAAATTTCCTCCGATACGGGACGGACACTGGAAATTCCGGCTTCCTCTCTCACCTCCCGCACAGCAACAGACAGCAGATCCGTCTCTCCGTCCGCATGGCCCCCCAGCCATGACCAGGAATCGTAGATATTGTGGTATACCATAAGGACCCTGCTCCGGTCCCGGCTCACCACCCAGGCGGAGGCGGTCATATGAGCCACCGGGTTTTCTCTGGAAAATGCATCCTTCCGGGTCTTCAGCCAGGAAAGGATCAGAGGCTTGTCCATAGCCTCCTGCTCGTTGAATGGCTCATAATTTTCTATGCATTGAATCAATTTCTGACGGGTCATTCTCCAATACTCCTTTTCTTATAATATGCCCTTCCTGAATGGCCGCAAGGGTTGCGGCTGCTCCTGCAGCCAGAGCACTGTACTTCAGATCCATGACAGGCAGGGTCAGGGG
>JBJFFZ010000045.1:2863-4302 GCA_051892195.1 Anaerovoracaceae bacterium | reverse complement strand
CCCGGGCTCCCGACCCGTCCTTTTCCCCGGCCCCGTCAATAAGAAACTCCGACAGAGCCTGAATCCGGACCCCCCGGGCCTTCATCCATTCCGTTACCTCCCGGTCCGAAAGCTCCGTCCGAACCCGGATGAGAAAATGCATCCCGGCGCCGTTTTCCAGAACCTGACAGACCCGCTTCAGGCCGGGGCTCTCCAGAATTTCCAGCAGCTGCCGCCGCAACCGCCCGTAGTGAAGCCGCATCCGGTTAATGTGCTTTTCAAAGTGCCCCTGCCGGATAAATGCCGCCAGAGTATACTGCTCAAAGGTGGACACCGTGCAGGCCAGAAAGGAAAGCTTTTCGTAAAACCGCTCCGCCAGCTCCGCCGGCAGCACCATATAGCTGATGCGGATGGTGGGCGTCAGAGACTTTGAAAAGGTATTGAGGTAAATCACCTTTCCGCAGGTGTCCATGCTGAACAGCGTAGGCACCGGCTTTCCGTTCAGCCGGAATTCACTGTCGTAATCGTCTTCGATGACAAAACGGCCCTCCCTGCCGCTGGCCCAGGCCAGCACCTCATAGCGGCGGCTCACCGGCATGGTAATCCCCGTGGGAAAATGATGGTTGGGACTGATGTGCGCCACATCCGCCCCGGAGTCTTCAAGAGCTTCAACGGAAATCCCCTTTTCGTCCAGCGTCACGGCGCCGCAGGAAACCCCGTACCGCTCATAAATCCGCAGCAGCTTCTTGTACCCCGGATTTTCCGTGCAATAGCTCCGCCCGGACCCCAGAAGCTGGATAATCAGCCCGTACAGGTACTCTGTGCCGGCCCCCACCACAATCTGATCCGGATCCACCAGCATCCCGCGAAAGGACCGCAAATGCTCCGCAATGGCAAGGCGCAGCTCCCGCACCCCGCCGGAGGGCGCAATCTCCATCAGCTCCTTCTGCCTGCCGGAAAGAGTCTCCCTGCACAGCCTGGCCCATACAGAAAAAGGAAATTTTTCCGGATCCACCCGGTTGTCGGACAGATCCACATCCCACACCTCCGGGGCCGGCGGCATGTCAATATGCACCGAAACAGCTGCCGCAGCCGCGGCAGAAACAGCCGGGACGGCTGCAAGATCCCTGATTTCCGCCACATAATACCCTTTCTTTGGAAGGGAATACACATACCCTTCGCTGACCAGCTGGTCATATGCATTCTGAACCGTAATGGTACTAATCCCGTGCTGTCTGGCAAAGCTCCGCCGGGAAGGCAGCTTTTCTCCGGCCGGAAGAACTCCCGCAAGAATGTCCTTTCGGATGGCCTGATAGATAGACTGATACAGGGGACCCCGGGCCCCCGCAAGATCGTAAGTCAGCATATATTCCTCCTGATCTGGAATAAAAGATTATCAGAATCTGGTTATTTTTATATTACCAGAAACAGTATACAATTTTCACCATAAAAAGCAACCC
>JBJFFZ010000045.1:0-2763 GCA_051892195.1 Anaerovoracaceae bacterium | reverse complement strand
ATTATGGATAAGAATCAGGTAGAATTAAACAGAGGCCTTGCCCAGATGCTGAAAGGCGGCGTCATTATGGATGTTACCACACCGGAACAGGCGAAGATCGCAGAAGCCGCCGGAGCATGCGCCGTCATGGCCCTGGAGCGGATCCCTGCAGATATCCGGGCAGCCGGCGGCGTTTCCCGCATGAGCGATCCGAAGATGATCCGGGGGATTCAGGAGGCCGTTTCCATTCCGGTTATGGCAAAATGCAGAATCGGCCACTTTGCCGAGGCCCAGATCCTGCAGGCCATCGACATCGACTACATCGACGAATCCGAGGTTCTCTCCCCTGCAGACGATCTTTATCACATTGACAAAACGCGCTTCAAGGTACCTTTCGTATGCGGCGCCAGAGATCTTGGAGAAGCCCTCCGCCGCATCAGCGAAGGAGCAACCATGATCCGGACCAAGGGAGAACCGGGTACAGGAGACATTATCCAGGCTGTGCGCCATATGCGCCGCATGAACGCCGATATCCGCAGAATCGCATCCCTCCGGGAGGACGAGCTGTTTGAGGCTGCAAAGGAACTGCAGGTTCCTTATGAGCTGGTGCTTTACGTTCACGAAAACGGAAAGCTGCCGGTAGTGAATTTTGCTGCCGGAGGAATCGCAACACCTGCAGACGCTTCCCTCATGATGCAGCTTGGAGCAGAAGGCGTCTTTGTAGGCTCCGGCATTTTCAAATCCGGCAATCCGGAAAAGCGGGCCGCAGCCATCGTACAGGCTGTAACCAACTATGAGGATGCTGACCTGATCGCCCGCCTGTCCGAGGATCTTGGCGAAGCCATGGTAGGCATCAATGAAAACGAAATTCAGCTGATTATGGAAGAAAGAGGAAAATAATATGATCATCGGAGTACTGGCCGTCCAGGGGGCATTTGCTGAGCATGAACAGATGCTTGCCCGCCTGGGAGCGGAATCCCGGGAGATCCGGCAGAAAAAGGATCTGGAGGGAATCTCCGGTCTTATCCTCCCCGGGGGAGAAAGCACCGTTCAGGGGCAGCTGCTGGAAAAACTGGAGCTCATGGAGCCGATCCGCCAGCGGATCCTGGCAGGCATGCCTGTGATGGCCACCTGCGCCGGCCTCATCCTTTTGGCAGAGCACCTGGAAAACGACCCGGCGGTGCATCTGGGCACTCTGCCGGTCACGGTCCGGCGCAACGCCTACGGCAGGCAGACAGGAAGCTTTACCTCCGAAGGTACCTTCGGGGACATGGAAAACGTGCCCATGATCTATATCAGGGCACCTTATGTAGTGTCAGCGGGAGCTGACGTCAGGATTCTTTCCAGAGATTCGGAGAACCGGATTACTGCTGTGCGATACGGGAATCAGCTGGGGCTTTCCTTTCATCCGGAGCTTTCTGCAGACCCGGGGATCCATGCATATTTCCTCGAGATGATCCGCACGTTCCTCCCCGCAGCGTGAGAGGATGCGCTGCGGCAGGAATCCCCGGGAAACCGGCGGGGACAGGCCGCGGACAGGACACGATTGAAAAATGAGAAAAAATATGCGATAATTTCTGCATCAGCCGATCATTTCTATATCAGTCAGTGAAAAGGGGTCTTTGCATTGCAGGAAACAGCATACATCACGATTTTATCCAACAGGACAAAGCTGGTTCTGAAGATCGATACCATTCTCTATGTCCTGATGCTGGAAAAAACTGCTGAGATCCACGTCTTCGGCGGCAGTGTATACGAGACGCGGATGAAAATCAGCGAACTGGAGGAGGCGCTGGGCGACGGCTTTATCAAGGTGCACCGGGGCTGCCTGGTGTCCGCCATGGCCATTCACGACATCACCGACCGCATCAATCTTAACAATGGTGAGTCCCTGCCCTACACGCTCCGGAAGAAAAAACAGATCATCGCCCGGTTTCAGGAGGCGCAGGAACGCCTGATCCGTCAATTCGCCCGGGAGGGTATTCCGGTTACGGAAGAAGAATACCGGGCTTATTACCGCAGTTTTGATGCCATGCCCTTTGCCTTTGCGGACATCGAGATGGTGTTTGATGAAAAACGGCGGGCAGTGGACTGGATCTTCCGCTACGGCAACCCGGCCCTTGCGAAGCTGGAAAAGCTGCCCCTTGAGAAGCTTATAGGAAGCTCCTTCGGCAGTCTGTTTCCCGACATGGACTCCAAGTGGCTGCGCCTTTACGAGCGCTCCACCCTGTACGGCGAAACGCTGGAGGTTCTGGACTGCAGCCAGGAGATTGACACCTGTCTGAAGGTGACCTGTTTTCCTACGTTCAAAGGTCACTGCGGCTGCATCCTGTTCGATATCACAAAGATCGAATACACCCAAATCAGTCCCGACGCCGGCAAAGTGCTGATGCACTACCTTGGCAAAATTCCGAAGGGATCAGATCAGCAGTAACAGTTTCATATCCCGACCGCCCCGCACGGCTGCCCTCCCGGCAGCAGGGTGTGAGGCGGTTTTTGTCGTTTCACGCCGTTTTAACGTCGTTTTACGCCGTTTTTCGCCATTGGCTATTGAAAAAGGCGGACAAAATCCGTAAAATGAAAGCGGCAGAGTGTATAGTTAAAGTTTTATATAATATACTTGAAATTTAATATAACTGAGTAAGTATATTTGTTATATTAAGCATATCTGTATTTCACAACAGGAGGAGCCTCTATGAAGAAACGACTATTCCGACAATATATCAGTATCCTGGCCACTCTGGCCCTGTGCCTGAGCCTGCTGCCTGTGACGGCGCTGGCGGA
>JBJFFZ010000044.1:0-18102 GCA_051892195.1 Anaerovoracaceae bacterium | reverse complement strand
AACCAGCAATACCGTCGATCATCCTGTCCTGCCGATACTTGACATATGTTTTTTATGGTGCTATATTCAAATATAATACGGTAAATGGTTATATATTGAATATTTTTTGGTAAAAGGTTTTTTGTAACGTAATTAATTGGTAATATCCGCAGGGCGGATGGGAAAGCTGAATTTATTTTCAGGGGTAAGTTTCTATGCAGCTGATATATAATTATGATTTTGTACTGGCGGCCATGGTCTTTCTGGGAATTATTATTTTCCATTTTATTTCTGACCGGAAGATGAATGTGCACAAAAACAGGGTGTTTCTTGTCTATATGATTCTCGGAATCTCCGATATGGCGCTGGATGTTATTTCTTCTGTATTCATTTCCAGGCACAGTCCGGAGCTTTACTCCTGTGTGATGATTACCTGTACTCTGTATTATCTTCTGCAGGTCATTGTTCCCACCTCGATGTTTTACTATGTTGCAACAGTCCGAAAAGAACAGCCGTTGAACTTCCGGCAGTTTCTCGGGATTGTCGGTGTTCCTTTTACAGCTGTTGTTCTGCTGATTGTGTCCAATTACTGGAACGGGAAGGTCTTTTATACTGACAGCAGCGGCGGCTATCATCACGGCAGCCTGTATCTGTGGGTTTACCTGTACGCTCTGTTATGCATGGGCATGATTCTGGCGGCTGTTTTATGGCATGGCAGCCGGTATACGTTCCGTCAGCGCGTCATTCTTTTGGAGGTTGTGGCCATTGCAGCGGGCTGCATGGGACTTCAGATTTATCTGGACAAGGTGCTTCTGACAGGCTTTGCCATCGGTCTCGTCATCATGATTCTGCTTTTTTCCTTTCATAACCCTTACAGTTATACTGATAATCTCACCGGGGTGTACGATTTTGATTTCTTCCAGGAATTTCTGTCCTATGCCAGAGAAAAGAAGCGGTGCTATCACATGGTGTCCTGCAATATCTGCAATCTGAATTATCTCAATTCTGCACTGGAGCCGGAGGCCGTAAGGGGAATCCTCCGCAGTACGGCCGGTGCAATCAGGGAGATCACCGGGTCCGATCTGATTTTCCGCATCGACAGCAGCCAGTTTCTGGTTCTGGTTTCTAAAAAAGAAAATACCTATGAAACGGCAAAAAAACTGGATGCTATTCTGAAGGAAAAGAACGATGCAAGACCTGTGTCCCTCCGGGCACAATACAATATGATCTGTATGGATTGTGTGACGGAGGCAGAAAATACGGAAAGTCTTCTGGACTTCCTGAATTACATGGGGAAGAAGGCCTGTTCCGGCTCAGGAAACAGGCTGCTGCAGGGCAGCAGAGAAAGCCTGGAGGAGTTTCGCTGTCGAAATAAGATCAGCGAATACCTTTCTGTTGCATTGGACCGGGATCTTTTTGAGGTGTGGTTTCAGCCGGTCTATTCCCTTGAGAAAGAGTGCTTTGTTTCCATGGAGGCTCTGAGCCGTCTGCACCATCCTGAGCTGGGTTCTGTATCTGCTGAACTGTTCATTCAGCTTGCGGAACAGAGCGGCCAGATCTCAAGACTGGGGATTCTTCAGTTCAAAAAGGTCTGCAGGTTTGTCAGGGAAAACAGACAGCATCTGAAATCTATCTGCAATATCAAGATCAATCTGTCGCCGGCGGAGTTCATGACCCCGGGTCATGTGGAGACACTGCTTTCGATTATGGATGAATACGGTATCGAGCCTTCTTTCTTCCAGTTTGAAATAACGGAGACGGTGGCCACTGTGTATTCGGATTATGTGCTGAAAACGGTGGAGGAGCTGGAAAAGCGGGGGATCAGTCTGTGTCTGGACGATTTTGGCTCCGGCTACGCAAATCTCAGCTCTGTCATGGGGCTTCCTTTCCGCACAGTTAAGCTGGATAAAACCCTTCTGCAGGGAGCGGAGCACAGCACCCGGGTCAGAAAGTTTTACCGGAGCATTGTTCATATTCTTCTGGATATGGGCTATCGGGTGGTGGCCGAAGGCGTGGAAACAGAAGAAGAGCTTGCATTTGTGCGGGAGTGCAGAGTAAACTGTGTACAGGGCTATTACTATGCGAAGCCCCTCAGTATGGAACATGCAGCCGAGTTTTTTAAAAGCTGCTGAAAAGGATAAGGAAGTAAAGAAAATGAACGAATACGAGGAATCGATAGAAGCAGAATCCCGATGGGCAGAGATTGATCTGGATGCGCTCTCCTGGAATCTCGGAGAAATCCGCAAAAAGGTGGGGGCAGAAAGGAGCATTGCTGCAGTTGTAAAGGCAAATGCCTACGGACATGGGCTCCTTCCCATGATCGGGACATTTAAAGAGCACGGGATTCATCAGTTTGCGGTTGCCACGCTGAATGAAGCCCTGGAGCTGCGCAGAGCCCTTGGCCCGCAGGAACATATTCTGGTGCTGGGGGTTCTGCCTCCGGGAACAGAGGAACGGGCAGTGGCTGCAGACCTTCAGCATACGGTGGCGTCCCTGGAAAAAGCAAAGGCAATATCGGAAGCAGCGGTTAAGCTCGGCAAAACAGCGCGGCTTCATATCAAGCTGGATACCGGTATGACCAGAATCGGTTTTCTGATGACCGAAGAGGCTGTATCTGAGGTACTGCAGATCAGGGAGCTGCCGGGTATACAGATCGAAGGGATCTTCACACACTTTGCGAGAGCGGACGAGGCCGATAACCGGTGGGCAAAAAAGCAGTATGAGCGGTATGTGTGGTTTGTGCATCGTCTGGAAGAGAATGGACTTCAGATTCCTGTTCATCATGTCTCCAACAGTGCTGCCATTATGGAAATGCCGGAAACATACAATCAGATGGTTCGGGCCGGAATTATCCTCTACGGAATCTATCCTTCCGGGGAAATGGACCCGAAATCTCTGGATATCCGGCCGGTCATGTCCTTTAAGACAAGGATTTCCCATATAAAGGTTCTGGGTGAGGAACGCCAGATCAGCTATGGAGGAAAATACACTGCTGCAGCAGGAGACCGGATCGGAACCATTGCCGTGGGATATGCCGACGGCTTTACCCGTGCCCAGAGCGGAAAGGCAGAAGTTCTGCTGCACGGAAAGAGGGTCAGGGTGATCGGAAATATCTGCATGGATCAGTGCATGATCGATCTGAACGAGTGCCCGGAGGCGAAGGTGGGAGATGAGGTGGTCCTCATAGGATCCTCCGGCTCCGAATGCATTACGGCAGATGAAGTAGGGGCGCGATACGGAACCATCGGGTATGAAGTGGTCTGCGCAGTGAATCGCCGTGTTCCACGGTATTACCTGAAAGATCACAAAGTCATCGGTAAGACAGATTATCTGGATTAACAATATTATAGATAAAAATTATAAATTATTATAAATGAATATAAATATACTTATGGCTGCCGCGGCTGCGGCAGTTTTTTTGTGCAAATGAATTGCAATTTTTTAAAAAAATCAGTGCAAAAATGTTACTGAAAATGAATTGGAAGTAGTTTGAAAACGTTTAATGCAATTATCGTAAGTATACAAATGTTTTGAAAAGTTTTTCTGAAAAGTTACACTTACCGAAATAAATCGACTTTTGTCATGATTAATCGAAAAAAAATATTGAGAAAGGGACGAGAAGTTGATATAATTAACATGTTCGTTACAACTTAATATTTTTGGATAAGAGGAAAAAGATATGGCAAAGAAGCTTATATCTGTGTGGCTTTCATTGACTATCTTACTTTTCTCTTCAATTTCTATTTATGCGGATGAAGAAGTCATTCAGGGTGATTTTTTTCTCAAAAACATTGTCATTAATGGGGAAAACATAGTCAACTATCAACTTAGTAATCCCGTGCTGTTTTATCAGGACCATACCTACGTTCCAATGGATACCGAAATGGAACGGATTCTTGGGATTGAGACAGCCTGGGATAACGAAAGCCGCACACTGAAAATTTTGAAGTCCTATCCTACGCTGGCAAACGTCAGCGACACCAGCGTCAAGAACAATCTTGACAAGGTTCGCTGCACCCGGGTATATGATGCCAGGATTGTCGCGTATTTGGAAGCTCAAAAAGAGGATGCACGCTTGACTGACACGCAGGCAGATGCAACCGCGAGCGACCAGAGCACAGTATTTTTTTCAGCACTTCAGGCCATGGTATCGTCCTTCAGCCTTTTTGGCGGAGATGATGCTTACGAAGGAAGTGATGATCAGGAATCAGGGGAAATAGAAGTTCCTGAGCTTACTGCTGTTCAAATCGATCTCAAGGGGCAACCTGTACTGGTAAAGAATGAAATAGTTTATGTTCCGATTAACGCAATTGTTTCTTCTGAGACGCTCGGATGGTCCGTTTATTACGAGCACTATTCGGGTGTATACATCAGTACTGATGATGAAATAGACGCCGCGTCTTATTTCAATGCGGAAAAGAGCCGCTACTACCGGGCGCTTTCTGCATATATCGTTAAACAGAATCCTAAGCTCAATATGTCACAGGCACTTGAGATGGTGAAATATTTTGAAGCTTATGGTCAGATCTACGGAGTGGATCTGAAGCTGCTGATGGCCATGGCGCAGACAGAGAGCAATTTCAGCAAAAGTGAAATCAGCTCTTCCAACTGCTGCGGCCTGATGCAGATCAAGGTATCCACCGGAAGCGGCTTCGGCTTTTCAAAGGCCGACCTGCTTCAGGTAAAACCCAACATTCAGATGGGTGCGATGTATATCAGAAACTGCATCGCCGAATTCGGCGGTGACAGGGTGAAAGGACTTGCAGGCTACAACTGCGGAATCTACGCTGTAAAAAAGGGCAAATATTCCACAGGCTATGCAAACAAAGTCCTGAAGCGGGCTGATAACATCGGATCATTTATCGCTTCTTATTACTAAAGGATGAATGATTGACGGAATGTTCCATGTATTGGGAATGGAATCTTCCGTAAAATGTCACTCCTTTGCCGTCGGCTCTGCCGACAGCAGGACAGACAGACGAAAATGACAATCCAAAAGAGAGTTGAGAATTAAAGACCAAAAAGCATACAAATAGAAATTACAGAAAAACCGGGCTCATGACAGGCCCGGTTTTTATTTCATATTGATTGAATGTTTCATGCAAAGCTGATATACTAAAACCTACTGTAAATCTGCCGGGGGGTTACTGGCAAAAAGGGACTTCCATTTTTTTACAGATACAGTCAACTTATTCAACCTATTATATTTAAGATTTGGAAAGAAACAACAAACAGCCGATTCGGCTTTCTGGAGGAAATGATGGTAAGACGAATTTTCGTTGAAAAGAAAAGCGGCTTCGATGTGGAAGCACAGGGAATGTGTGCAGACATAAGAGAAAACCTGGGAATCGCTGCCCTGCAGCGGGTAAGGATTCTGAACCGCTACGACGTGGAGGGCCTGGATGATGCCCTTTATGAAAAGTCAGTTTTTGGTGTTTTCGCAGAAGCAGCCATTGATCAGGTCTATGAAGAAACTGTGGATCTTTCGGATGCTTCCTTTGTATTTGCATCCGAATACCTTCCGGGACAGTATGACCAGAGGGCGGACTCTGCAGCCCAGTGCATCCAGCTCATCAGCATGGGAAATAAGCCGGAGGTAAAGTTTGCCAGAGTGGTTGCACTTTACGGCGGAATCAGCCAGACGGATAAGGATGCCATCATGCATTACTGCATCAATCCGGTGGATTCGCAGGAAGCATCCATGGACAAGCCGGAAAAGCTCGGAATTGAAGCAGATGTGCCTGCAGACGTTGCTGTGGCAGAAGGCTTCTGTCAGATGAGCGATGATGAGATTCATGACTACCGTGTTGCCAGCGGGTTTGCCATGAGCGATGCCGACCTTCTGTTCGTAAGAAAGCAGTTCAGCGAGGTGGAGCACAGAGATCCGACCATTACAGAGCTGAAGGTCATCGATACCTACTGGTCCGATCACTGCAGACATACAACCTTCTCAACAAAGATTACCGATGTGGAGTTTGGCGAAGGCAGCTATCCGAAGCTCATAAAGAAAGCATTTGACCGTTACCTGAAGATCCGTGAGGATCTGGGACGGACCGACCGGGATATCACTCTGATGGATCTTGCAACCATCGGAACAAAATATGTAAAGAGCCAGGGTCTTGCAGACGACCTGGACGAGTCAGAAGAAATCAACGCCTGCAGTATCAGGGTCACTGCAGAAGTGGACGGAAAGCCGGAAGACTGGCTTGTCATGTTCAAAAATGAGACACATAACCATCCTACAGAAATCGAACCGTACGGCGGTGCGGCAACCTGTCTCGGAGGCGCTATCAGAGACCCTCTGTCCGGACGTGTTTACGTATATCAGGCCATGCGTGTGACAGGAGCAGCAGACCCGAGAACCAGCATTGCAGATACTCTGGAGGGCAAGCTTCCTCAGAGAAAGATCACTACAAGTGCCGCCCACGGATACAGCTCCTACGGCAATCAGATCGGAATCGCCACCGGAAAGGTTGCAGAGGTTTACGACGAGGGCTACGTTGCAAAGAGAATGGAAGTGGGCGCCGTCATCGGTGCTGCCCCTGCAGCAAATGTAAGAAGAGAAAGACCGCAGCCGGGAGACCGGATTATCCTCGTAGGCGGCCGTACCGGCCGTGACGGATGCGGCGGAGCAACAGGCTCTTCAAAGGAACATACAACAGAATCCATTCTTACATGCGGCGCAGAGGTACAGAAGGGCAATCCTCCGGTGGAAAGAAATCTTCAGAGACTGTTCCGGAGATCTGAGGTTTCCACCCTGATCAAGCGCTGCAACGACTTTGGTGCAGGAGGCGTTTCCGTTGCCATCGGCGAGCTGGCGGACAGCCTCGATATCCAGCTGGATCTCGTACCGAAGAAATACGACGGCCTGGACGGAACGGAGCTTGCAATTTCAGAATCTCAGGAACGTATGGCAGTGGTTGTGGAAGCGGGAGATGTGGACCGCTTCATTGCGGCTGCAGCAGAAGAAAACCTGGAAGCTGTTGCCGTTGCTACCGTAACCGATACAGGAAATGTCAGAATGTTCTGGAGAGGCAAGTGCATTCTCGACCTCAGAAGATCCTTCCTGGATACCAACGGCGTAAAGCAGGAGACAGTGATCCGGATTCCGGATTCTCAGGAATATCTCCGTTTATATGAAAATGAAGGACGCAGCCTGAAGGACGTTGTGGCAGACCTGAACTGCGCAAGCCAGAAGGGGCTTGTAGAACGCTTTGACAGCACCATCGGCGCAGGCTCTGTTCTCATGCCTCTGGGCGGAAAATACCAGCTTTCTCCTACTGCAGGAATGGCTGCAAAGCTGCCGCTGACGGAAGGCGAAACAGACACTGCAACACTGATGACCTACGGGTTCAATCCGGCAGTGGCAAAGCTCAGCCCGTTCCACGGGGCAATCAATGCTGTAGTGGATTCTGCTGCCAGAATCGTGGCCATGGGCGGAGATTACAGAAAAGCAAGACTGTCCTTCCAGGAATACTTTGAAAAGCTGGGAACCGATCCTGAAAAATGGGGCAAGCCGTTTGGAGCCCTTCTGGGAGGTCTCCTTGCCCAGGCAGAACTGGGAATTCCTGCCATTGGAGGAAAAGACAGTATGTCCGGAACCTTTATGGATATTAACGTTCCGCCGACCCTGATCTCCTTTGCCGTGGCCGCATCCGATGCAAATCAGGTGATCTCCACCGAATTCAAAAAGGCAGGAAGCCATCTGGTGCATATCTTCCCGGGAATGGATGAAGATAAGGTTGTTGATTTTGAACAGTTCCGCGTAAACATGGAAAAGGTTATGGAACAGATGGAAGCCGGTCATGTACTGGCCGCAGACATCGTTACAACCGGCGGTATTTCTGCTGCTGCAGTGCGCATGGCAGCAGGCAACCGCATCGGCGCAGATCTGTCTTCTGTTCCGTCAGCAGAGCTGACGAAGCTGGAATGCGGAGCCATGATTCTTGAAATTCCGGGTGAGCTGGATCCGCAGGTACTTTTTGAAGGTGCATTGTTTACCGTAATCGGAAAGACTCTGGAAGAAGAAGTCATCATTACCGAACAGGAAACGCTGGAGCTTGAGGCTCTGACCGATGCATGGACGGCGCCTCTGGAAGGTGTATTCCCGACAAAGGCAAAGGAAAGCGCACAGCCGGTGCAGTCTTATGTATATAAGGAAAGAAACACTGCAAAGCCTGCAGTTTCTGTGGCAAAGCCGCGGATCTTTATTCCGGCATTCCCTGGTACAAACTGCGAAATGGACAGCAAGCGCGCATTTGAGCGGGCAGGGGGCAAGGCAGAAATTCAGGTGATCACCAATATGACGCCGCAGTCTTTGGATGAGTCCATCCGCAGGATGGTGGAAAATATCCGGCAGAGCCAGATTATTATGATTCCAGGGGGCTTCAGCGGCGGTGACGAGCCGGATGGTTCTGCAAAGTTTATTACTGCGGTATTCCGCAACCCTGCAGTTACGGAAGCGGTTACCGATCTTTTAGAGAACAGGGACGGACTGATTCTGGGAATCTGCAACGGTTTCCAGGCACTGATCAAGCTGGGACTCGTTCCGTACGGAAAGATTGTTGACATGAAGGAGGACAGCGCGACTCTGACTTATAACAGCATCGGAAGACACGCTTCCTGCCTGGTGACAACAAGAATCGCCTCTGTAAAGTCTCCGTGGATGGCTGCAAATGAGGTGGGAGATCTTCATGTAATCCCTGTATCCCACGGGGAGGGAAGATTTATCGCATCGGATGCTCTGGTGGCAGAGCTTGCCGAAAAGGGTCAGATTGCAACACAGTATGTGGACCCTGCGGGCAATCCGACTTCCGATATCCGATACAATCCGAACAACTCAGTTCAGGCAATCGAGGGAATCTTCTCGCCGGACGGCAGAGTATTCGGTAAGATGGGACACTCCGAACGAATCGGTAAGAACCTGTACCGCAATGTTCCCGGAAACAAGGATCAGAAGCTCTTTGAGTCCGGTGTGGCATATTTCAGATAAAATAAGAAGAACTCAGGATACTGTGACGGCTCTGTTTTATACAGGTGCCGGTCACGGTATTCCTGTTTTGTTCATACAAGTACACCACAGTACATACAAGCTTTGAAAGGAAGAAAAACCATGAAAGTCGGAATCGTAATGGGAAGTAAATCAGACTATCCCGTTGTAGAAAGAACAGAAAAGATTCTTTCTGATTTTGGTGTAGCCTTTGAAACGAGGGTGATTTCTGCTCACAGAACCCCGAAGGCGGCAGAAGCCTTTGCGGAGGGTGCGGAAGCAGCTGGAATCGAGGTCATCATTGCCGCTGCAGGAAAAGCTGCACACCTTGGAGGAGTGCTGGCAGCGTTTACCCCTCTTCCTGTCATCGGGCTTCCGGTGAAGTCATCAACCTTAGACGGGCTGGATTCCCTTCTGTCAATCGTTCAGATGCCAAAGGGGGTGCCTGTTGCAACGGTGGCAATTGACGGAGCAGAAAACGCAGGGCTTCTGGCTGTTCAGATCCTGTCTGTCAGGTATCCGGAGCTGCGCAGTGCCATGAAAGAATACAAGGCAAAGATGGAAGCGGATATCCTTGCCGTAGATGCAGAGTTTATGGGAAGGAAATGATATCATGGGAAACAGAATGGATTGGGAAGAAGAACTGTCAGAGCTTCTGGCGGACGATAAATTTCATGATGAGTGCGGTGTCATCGGCATATCCTCGCCGGGTGCGTCAAATGTGGCCAAGGATGTTTATTTTGGACTTCATTCGCTTCAGCACCGGGGACAGGAAAGCGCCGGCATCGCATCCAATATGTATGGAAACATCAATTATCACAAGGATATGGGCCTGGTGCAGGAGATCTTCAATGACGATATTATCCGGACTCTGCCGGGAGATATCTGCATCGGTCATGTCCGGTATTCCACTGCCGGAGAGAGCCATGTAACAAATGCGCAGCCCCTGGTGGTATATTCCAAGATGGGTTCTTTGGCTCTGGCTCACAACGGAACGCTGGTAAATGCAAAGATTCTCAGAGATGAAATGCAGGACGAGGGATATATTTTTCAGACATCCATCGATACAGAGATCATTGCGGCCCTCATCGCCAGATACCTTACAGAAAATCCTGTAGAAGATGCAGTGAGCAAGGCCTGCAATATCGTGAAGGGTGCATTTGCTCTTGTTATCACCATCGGTGAAAAGCTGATCGGTGTAAGGGATCCCAGCGGAATCCGTCCTCTGTGCATCGGAAAGACTGCCGGAGGATATATCCTTTCTTCCGAAAGCTGTGTATTCCCCCTTCAGGGAGCCACCTTTGTCCGGGATGTTCTTCCGGGTGAGATCGTTCTCATCGAAAACAATGAAATCAGATCGATCATCTACAATGAAACTGCCCCGAAAAAGGTCTGCGCCTTTGAATATGTGTACTTTGCAAGAACGGACAGTCATATTGATGAAAAGAGCGTTTATATGACCCGCAGAGAGGCAGGACGGATCCTCGCCAGAAATGACGATGTGGAAGCGGATCTGGTCATTGCGGTGCCCGATTCCGGAACCGTGTCTGCCATCGGCTATGCGGAGGAATCCGGCATTCCGTTTGGAGAAGGTCTGGTGAAAAACCGTTATGTAGGACGGACCTTCATTCAGCCTACCCAGGAAATGAGAGATCTCAGCGTAAGAATGAAGCTCAACGTTCTGGAGGAAAATATCCGCGGAAAGCGGATTGTGGTCATCGACGACTCCATTGTCCGGGGAACCACCAGCGGAAAGATCATCCGGATGCTGAAGGACGGCGGCGCCGCAGAGGTGCACATGAGGATCAGCTCTCCTCCGGTTACCCATTCCTGCTATATGGGAATTGATACGCCGGACAGAAAGAACCTCATGGCGGCAAACATGACCATTGAGGAGATGTGCAGGCACATCGGGGCGGATTCTCTTGCATTCCTTCCGATTGAGGGACTTCATGACTGCATCGGACTGGGAGATTCCATCTGCACTGCATGCTTTACAGGGGATTATCCGGTAGAGCTGTTTGATATCGAGTATGAGACCCGTCACCAGGACAAAACGTTTGTAGGGGAATACGACTGATAGATACAGGTGATTCCTGTTTTATATAACATAACAATTTAATCGATTGAACCCATGATTGAAAGAGGTAAATGAAATGGACGAAAAGCTGACATACAAGGATGCCGGTGTTGATACAAAAGAAGGCGGAAGAGCTGTTGAACTCATGAAGGATCATGTAAAAAGAACCTTCAACCAGAATGTCCTTACTGGATTAGGAAGCTTTGGAAGTCTGTACAGGCTTGATCTTGAGGACATAACAGAGCCTGTGCTTGTTTCCGGTACCGACGGAGTGGGAACAAAGCTGAAGATTGCGTTTCTCAGCGACAAGCATGATACGGTTGGTCAGGACTGTGTTGCCATGTGCGTCAATGACATTGTCTGCCAGGGTGCAGCGCCCCTGTTCTTCCTGGATTATATTGCAACCGGAAAGGTTCAGGCCGAGAAAATCGCAGATATCGTAAAGGGTATTGCAGACGGCTGCGTTCTTTCCGACTGTGCACTGGTGGGAGGAGAAACTGCAGAGATGCCTTCCTTCTACGATGATGACGAATATGACATGGCCGGCTTTGCAGTGGGTATCGTTGACAGGAAAAAGATTATCGACGGCAGCAAGGTTGCTGAAGGCAACGTGATTATCGGTCTTCCGTCAAGCGGCATTCACAGCAATGGATATTCCCTTGTCCGCAAGGTATTCTTTGACAGAATGAACATGGATGTGGCGGATTATGTGGAAGAGCTGGGTTCCACCCTTGGTGAGGCCCTTCTCGCACCTACAAGAATCTATGTGCGTCCGGCCAAGGCTGTATTTAAAAAGTATGATGTAAAGGGTGTTGTTCATATTACCGGAGGCGGTTTTTATGAAAACATTCCAAGAATCCTTCCGGAGGGGCTCTGTGCAGAAATTACAGTAGGCACATGGGACGTTCTTCCGATCTTCCGTTACATAAAGCACTGTGGAAATATTGATCCGAAGGAAATGTTTTCTACCTTCAACATGGGCATCGGCATGATGCTGGTGGTGGAAGAAAAGGATGCGGAGGGCGTTATGAACGTTCTTCGGGCTGAAGGTGAAAAGCCGTCGGTCATCGGACGCATCGTAAAGGGCGAGGGTGTCAGAATCCTGAAGGAAGGCGAGGTTCTTTAAATGAAAAACATAGCAGTGATGGTCTCCGGGGGAGGCTCCAATTTTCAGGCGATTCTCAACGGAATTACCAGCGGAATGATCAAAAATGGAAGAGTATCTCTTGTGATTTCCAGCAATGCGGATGCGTATGCCATTAAGCGCGCTGAGGGTTATGGAATCAAGGTTGCGGTTGTTTCAAACAAAATGTTTCCGGATCAGGCAAAGCGCTCTGAGAAGATCCTGAAGCTTCTCAACGGCGACAGCATCGATCTGGTGGTTCTTGCGGGCTACATGAGCGTTCTGGGACCTGAGGTGGTGGAAGCATACCGGAACAAGATCATCAACATTCATCCGTCTCTGATTCCGAAGCACTGCGGCAAGGGCATGTACGGTCATCACGTTCATGAGGCGGTGCTGGCAGCAGGTGACACAGAGTCAGGAGCTACGGTTCATTTTGTGGACGAGGGCGTGGATACCGGCAAGATTATTCTTCAGAAGTCAGTGCCGGTGGAACCGGACGATACACCGGAGACTCTGGCAGCCAGAGTGCTTGAAGTTGAACATACGATTCTGCCTCTCGCAGTAAAGATGTTCTGTGATGATGAACTGGAATAGTTTTTGAGATGAAATGCGAAGGAGAAACAGAATGAAAATTCTTATCGTAGGCAGCGGCGGAAGAGAGCATGCCATTGCCTGGAAACTGGCGCAGAGCAGCAGAGTGGAAAAGCTTTACTGTGCTCCCGGCAATGCAGGAATCGCACAGGTTGCAGAATGCGTTCCTGTAAAGGCAGAGGATATTGAGGGAATCCGTGATTTTGCAGTAAGCAATGGAATCGATATGGCTGTGATCGGACCGGAGGTGCCGCTGTCCATGGGCATTACCGATGTCCTTCAGGCGGAAGGAATCCGTGTTTTCGGGCCGGATAAGAACTGCGCACAGCTGGAAGGCAGCAAGTCTTTTACGAAGGCGTTTCTTTCGCGCCACAATATCCCGACTGCAGGATATAAAGAATACACGGACATGGAAGCCATCAAGGCAGACATCGGAATTTTCGGATTCCCTATGGTTATCAAAGCCGACGGTCTTGCTGCAGGAAAGGGTGTAGTCATTGCAGAAGACGCAGCCGCAGCAGAAAAAGCCATCGATGAGATGATGAAGGAAAAGGTTTTCGGAGACGCGGCAGACCGCATCGTTGTGGAGGAGTACCTGACTGGAATTGAAGCGTCCATGCTCTGCTTTGTAGACGGAAATGTCATTGTGCCAATGGAATCGGCGCAGGATTACAAGCGGATCTTTGACGGTGACAAGGGACCAAACACCGGAGGAATGGGAACATATTCGCCGAGTCTGATTTTTACGCCGGAGCTTGAGCAGCAGATCCGGGAGCGGATTCTGGACCCGACGATCAAAGGCTTCAGGGAAGACGGACTGGATTTTCACGGGGTTCTCTTTGTAGGGCTGATGATCGGAGAAGACGGTCCGAAGGTCATCGAATTCAATAACCGTTTCGGTGATCCTGAGACCCAGTCTGTGCTCATGCGTCTGGAGTCCGATCTCTCCGAGATCTTTGATGCGTGTATCGACGGCACGCTGGATCAGATGGAAATCCGGTGGAGCGAAAGAAGAGCAGTCTGCGTTGTCCTTGCATCCGGCGGATATCCGGGAAGCTATGAAAAGGGCAAGGTGATCTTTGGACTGGATCAGGTGGATGAGGACGTGGTGGTATTCCACGCCGGCACGGCAGAAAAGGACGGAGCCATTGTAACCAGCGGAGGAAGAGTCCTTGGAGTGACTGCTACAGGCGCTACGCATGATGAGGCACGGGCCAAAGCCTTTGCCAATGTTGAACGCATTTCCTTCGAAGGGGCGCAGTACCGCAGAGACATCGGTAAGATTAACAGAACGGTGTAGCACCGGAAAAGCAAATGGAAAAAAAGAAATTCAGAAAAGAATACTGGCAGCCGGGAAATATGCTGTTCCCGCTGCCGGCTGTTATGGTAAGCTGTCAGAAGCCGGGGGAAAGGCCCAATATTATTACTGTTGCATGGACAGGAACTATCTGCAGTGATCCGGCAATGGTTTATATTTCTGTGCGGAAATCCCGCCATTCCTATGACATTATCAAAAGCACGGGGGAGTTTGTGATCAATCTCACCACGGAAAAGCTTGCGAAGATTACGGATCTCTGCGGGGTAAAATCAGGCAGAGATATTGACAAGTTCCGGGCCTACGATCTTACACCGGTGCGGTCACGTCATGTGTCGGCGCCTTCCATAGGGGAATCCCCGGTGAACATAGAATGCAGAGTAAAGGAGATTATTCCCCTGGGTTCCCATGATATGTTTCTTGCAGAAGTTCTCGGAGTCACAGCGGATTGTCAGTATATGGACGAGGATGGAAAATTCGATCTTGCCAAAGCAAGACCTCTTGTATATTCTCATGGAGAATACTTTGTGCAGGGACGCAGGATCGGAAGATTCGGATTTTCAGTGAAGAAAAAGAACAGGCAGAAAAAATCATAACTGGAGGTTATAATATGAGAATAGCAGTAGACGGCATGGGAGGCGACAACGCACCGGAAGAGATTGTGAAAGGGTGCGTGGAAGCCAGCCAGCTCATTGAGGATGAAATATACATTCTCGGAATAGAAGATGTGATCCGCAAGGAACTGAAAAAGTATAAATTTGACTACAACAGAATCAAAATCGTCAATGCCTCCGAAGTAATCACAAACGACGATGCTCCGGTGAAAGCTGCCCGGCTCAAAAAGGACTCCTCCATGATAAAAGGAATGTCCCTTGTAAAGGACGGCACCTGCGATGTACTGATTTCTGCAGGAAATACCGGTGCGCTTATGGCGGGATCCCTGTTCCGCTTCGGAAGAATCAAAGGCATTGAACGGCCTGCTATCGGTATGACGTATCCCATCATTGGAGAAGGTGTATCGCTCCTTGTGGACTCCGGTGCAAACGCAGAATGCAAACCATCGAACCTGAAAGAATTTGCATTAATGGGAAGAATTTACATGGAAAAGGTTCTTGGCGTGGAAAACCCTACCGTGGGACTGATCAATATCGGAGTAGAAGAAAAGAAAGGAACCGCAGTTCTGAAGGAAGCCTACCAGCTTCTGAAGGAAAGTGAGCAGAATTTCTGCGGAAATGTAGAGGCCAGAGAGATTCCGTTTGGAGCGGCAGATGTGCTGGTCTGTGACGGATTTGTGGGAAATACCGTACTGAAGCTCAGCGAAGGCCTTGCGGAAAAGATGATCGAACTGCTGAAGCATATGCTGGGTTCTTCCGTCCGCGCCAAAATGGGAGCGGTCATGATGGCAGATCAGCTTAAGAGCCTCAAAAAAATGTTTGATTACTCCGAATACGGCGGAGCACCGATCCTCGGTGTACGGGGAGCTGTCATCAAGATTCACGGATCTTCCAATGCAAATGCTGTAAGAAATGCGATTATAAAAAGCATTCCTTTTGTAGAAAACAGAGTTGTGGAGATTATTGCAGATGCAGTGGCTTCACTGAATCCCGGGGAGCAGGAGGAAGACCATCAGAAAGAAGTGGTTCAGAGTGAATAATCCGGATTACGAAAAACTGTGCAGCCTTATTCAGTATCAGTTTCAGGATTTTTCGCTTCTTCAGAACGCTCTGACCCACAGCTCCTATTGTTATGAGCATAAGCTGAGATACAGTGAAAACAACGAGCGCCTGGAGTTTCTCGGCGATGCGCTTCTGGATGCTGTGATTGCAGAGGAAATGTATCGCAGGCTCCAGGAAAAGGAAGAAGGCGAGCTGAGCAAGCTGCGTGCCGCTGTGGTCTGCGAAGACTCTCTTCTGAGAAAGGCGGAGGAGCTGGATCTTACCGGATATATCCGCATGGGTCATGGAGAAGAGACCTCAGGCAGCAGAAGAAAAAAACGATCTCTGGTTGCAGATGCAGTGGAGGCTGTTGTAGGCGCAATCTACCTGGACGGAGGATGGAATGCCGCCCGCCAGGTAGTTCTCAGGCTTTTTGATGATATCATTGAAGATGCGGTTGCGGGAAAGCTGCGGCATGACTACAAGACGGCACTGCAGGAATATCTGCAGGCCGAAGGAAACCCGCATATTTCTTATCGTATCGAAGGTGAATCCGGTCCCGATCACGATAAGACTTTTTATGCAGTTCTTCGAAATAACGGCACAGTCATCGGAAGCGGCTATGGAAGCACAAAAAAACAGGCGGAACAGAATGCGGCCAAAGAGGCCCTGGAGCATCTTGGCAGGGAGTCATAAGCCGGCTGGGGGATATTCGTGAGTTCATAATTCAGCATAGGAGTTGACGGATATTCCTTCAGCAGGCTCTAAAGCATTGCGGGAGGAGAAAGAAGAATGGCATTAGGCGAAAAGAAGTCCTTTTTTTCAAGATTAAAGGAAGGGCTGGCGAAAACAAAAGATGAAATGGTCGGAAAAATCGAGGATGTAATTTTTCAGAGGCCGGCCATTGATGAAGATATGCTGGAAGAGCTGGAGGAGGCGCTGATTCTGTCCGATATCGGGATGGATACTTCAGAAAAGATCATTCAGCAGCTCAGAGCAGATATCAAGCAGGAAAAGCTGGATACCCCGGAGAAGGTCAGAGCTCAGATCGAAAAAATCATTTCTGATCTCATCACGAGAGAAGAAGGAATGAAGCTGTCGGATCAGTGTCCTCTGGTGATTCTGATGATCGGGGTCAACGGTGCAGGCAAGACAACCTCTATGGGAAAGATTGCCCACCGTCTGAAGGCTGAAGGTAAGACCGTAATGTTTGCTGCTGCAGATACTTTCCGCGCTGCAGCCATCGAACAGCTTGAAATCTGGGGGGAACGGGCCGGTGTTCCTGTTATCCGTCATCAGGAGGGAGCGGATCCTTCCGCTGTGATCTATGATGCGATTCAGGCTGCAAAGGCAAGAAATATCGATGTTCTGATCTGTGATACGGCAGGACGTCTTCAGAATAAGAAGAATCTTATGAACGAGCTGGAGAAAATGAATAAGATTATCCAGCGCGAATATCCGGAAGCAGCAAAGGAAACACTGCTGGTTCTGGATGCTGCCACGGGAAAAAATGCAGTTTCCCAGGCAAAGGAATTCGGAGAAACTGCGGCGTTGACCGGCATCGTTCTTACAAAGCTGGACGGTACGGCCAAGGGTGGCATTGTAATCACCCTGGCAGATCAGTTTGATGTTCCGGTAAAGTTTATCGGTGTGGGAGAAGGAATGGAGGATCTTCAGGAATTTGATCCGACGGCCTTTGCAAAGGCTCTGTTCGGATAGGACGGATTTCAGATCCCAGGAAAGGAAATTGTATGAGTAAACCTGTTGTGGCGGTGGTTGGAAGACCAAATGTCGGAAAATCCACGCTTTTTAATAAAATCGTCGGTCGTCGGGTTGCCATCGTGGAGGATACTCCGGGTGTGACGAGGGACCGTATTTACGCAGAATCCGAATGGAACGGCATACCGTTCATTCTTATAGATACCGGAGGAATCGAACCGGATACGGATGATATTATTCTCTCACAGATGAGAGCACAGGCTGAGATCGCCATAGACACAGCAGATGCCATCGTCTTTATTGTAGATGGCAAGGCGGGACTTACGGCTGCTGACCGGGAAGTGGGCGAAATGCTCATGAAGACCGGAAGAAATGTGATTCTTTGTGTCAACAAAGTGGATTCTCCAAAGCTTCCTGACGATTTTTATGATTTTTATGAGCTGGGTCTGGGGGAGCCTATCCCTGTTTCTGCGGCAAATATGCTGAATCTTGGGGATCTCCTTGACCGGATTGTGGAAGAGTTTCCTCCCGGGGCAGGGCAGGAAGAAGAAAGCGATGATATAAAAATTGCCATCATCGGAAAGCCAAATGTAGGAAAGTCCTCTCTGGTGAATTCCCTGATCGGTGAGGAGCGTATGATCGTCAGCA
>JBJFFZ010000043.1:0-18354 GCA_051892195.1 Anaerovoracaceae bacterium | reverse complement strand
AAATGTCCTCCTACAAGCGCGTTAAGCGCTTTGAGCTGCGCTCCGAAGAATTCGAGAAGACAAGCACAAGAAAAATCAAGCGCTACGGCGTCAACACCCAGCATTAGATTCAGGTGTATCTGTCCGCAAAGGCGGCTGCCGGGGTGCCTGCTGCTCCCCTTCACAGGGGAATGCTTTCAATCGCCTGTTCACAGACATTGGGGAAGGCACCCCGGCAGCCGCCCGGACAAAACAGTACAGAAACAGTGAATAAAAAAGAGGATAGTCTGCGGGCCATCCTCTTTTTTCGTACACTATTTTATTCGTACACTACAGAAACATCCAGCCCTGCCCGCATGGAAAGCTGCAGGATAGCCGCGTAGTCCAGGCGGAATTCCAGCACGTCTCCTGTCTTCAGCTCCTCCGGGCAGTCGGTGACGTCTAAGATGGTGTGGTCGCTGGAGCCGCCTACGACTTCGATTCCCGGCAGCAGGGGTGTGATGCCAAGCTCCATGCCGAGATCGGCTTTTCCCACTCCCAGCAGAGCCCGGGTGCGGATGCCCCGGTCCTCAAACACCGGCGTGTTGCCGAAGGCGTCGATGAAGATTTCCCCTACGGGATGGCTGGGCTTCTTCCGGATTTCTATGATCTCCGCCTTCAGGTGAAACGTATCGGGGTTCAGGTAATCGGAAAGGCCGGGGATTCCCCACAGCTCGGAAAGAATCAGAGGATTTTCGATGGCCTCTCCGATGCGCAGGTGGTTGATGCCGGAGGGCATCATGCCCAGGTGAACCAGAAGGTAGGAGCTTGTGGCGCCTCCGGAGACGATTTCAAGCTTTCTGCCCAGGTCCTTTTCGATCCGCCGGGCCAGATCGATCAGCTCCTGCATCTTTTCCGGGGTGGGCTTCAGGGCCCCGTAGCAGCCCAGATTTGTGCCGATGCCTGCAAGCTCCAGCATATCCAGCTCCTTTTCCACCATAAGGGCCGCTGCATGAAATTCTTCCTTGTCCCAGAACCCTTCCCGCAGATCTCCCAGGTCCGCCATAAGGATCACTTTGCGGCTGCGGCCCTGACGGCGGCATTCCCCGTTCATGGCTTTAAGAACCGTCACATCGCTGTGGAGGCTGTAGTCCGCCAGGCGGACCACGTCGGGAAGCTCGCTTAGCATGGGAACCCGAAGGAGCAGGTAGGGGCCGGGGATTCCGGCCTGTATGCAGGCTTCCATCTGCTCCAGCCGGGAGGTGGCAAGCTGTGCGGCTCCGTTTTCTGAAAGAATCCGGCACAGGGGAGGAAAGGCGGAAAAGCCTTTGATGACGGCGGCGGTCCGGATTCCGGCCTCCCGGCAGCGCCGGGCTACTTCCCGGATATTATTTGCGAAGGCGGCTGTGTTTACTGTGAGCTGCGGATAGATTCGATTCATGGCAGATTCCCTTCTTTATCGGACTTTGGAAACGGTCCGGAGCGGTTTACAAAAAATAACAGGATTCATGTTACTATATCCGGCGCTGTTTTTCAAGCCTTCCTCATCCGGCATGTTCCGGATTTCAGGGGGCTTGCGGAGCAGCCGGGGCAGGATCTGTATTCATTGTAGTACAGTAATGTGGATATTGTCTTGACTTTTTACTCGTGAAATTATATAGTGAACAGGTAAAAGAAGAACGATACAACTGAATGATTAATAGAGGCGCGGCTGCGATCAGTAACCGGAGGGAGGCATACCGGCCCGGGAGCTCCGGAGAAAGGCAAGGCTGCCGAAGCGGGTGATCTGCGGTAGAGACCATCCGGCTGGGGCATTTCCGAACAGGATCTGCACTCTCACTGAACAAGTGGAGGCGCTATTGATGAAACATAATGATTCGGACAATAGGTCAGAGGCCTGTTGTCTTTTCTGTTTTTTGGCTTTCCGTGTTCTGGTGCGTCCGGTGCGGACGCAGAGCGGTTGTATCTGGAAAATCATGTCGGATGACATGGAAAATGCATAAAAGGAGGAGAGAGTATTATGCATGGTATAGCGAAGTATATCAGGTCTATGCTGGCTGTACTGGTGGTTTCCGTTGTGATTGTGTTCGGAATAACCGCCTGTGCCCCTGCGGAGGCCGGAACCGATTACGGTTCAACCATGGTAGGTACCTTCTGGGCGCTGGTTCCGCCGCTGGTAGCTATCATCCTGGCGCTGATTACAAAGGAGGTACACAGTTCTCTGTTTGCCGGTATCGTTGTAGGCGCCCTGTTCTACACACAGTTTGACCTTCTGGGCACCGTGGACGTGGTGTTCAATGACGGTTTCCTGGGAAGCCTTTCCGACGCAGGAAATGTAGGAATTATTATCTTCCTTGCGATTCTTGGTATTATGGTGGCCCTGATCAATGCCACTGGCGCCACAAAGGCCTACGGCGACTGGGCCCGCGCAAAGCTCAAGACAAGAAACCAGTCCATTCTGGCAACCTTTGCTCTGGGTGTTCTTATTTTCGTAGATGACTATTTCAACTGTCTGACCGTAGGCAGCGTAATGCGCCCGGTAACAGACACGCACAATGTTTCAAGAGCAAAGCTGGCATATATCATCGATGCTACTGCAGCGCCGATCTGCATGATCGCCCCGATTTCTTCCTGGGCGGCAGCAGTATCCGGCTTCGTAGAAGGCTACAACGGTATCGACCTGTTTATCAGAGCCATTCCGTTCAACTTCTATTCTCTGATGACCATCGTTATGCTCATCGGTCTGACGGTTATGAAGTTTGATTACGGTCCGATGCGCATCCACGAGAGAAACGCCATTCTCCACAATGACCTTTACACAACAGCAGACAGACCGTATGCGTCTTTAGATGTTGAAGAGGCAGATGCTGAAGGCAGAGGCAAGGTCATCGACCTGCTGCTTCCGATCGTTGTGCTGATCGTATGCTGCGTAACCGGCATGATCTACACCGGCGGCTTCTTTGACGGCGCATCCTTCATTGATGCCTTTGCAGACTGCGATGCAACCTACGGCCTGCCGCTGGGGGCTGCCATCGCAATGATCTTTACGATTATCTACTACATGTGCAGAAGACTCCTGACCTTCTCTGATGCCATGAACTGCATTCCGGAAGGTACAAAGGCCATGATTCCGGCTATCCTGATTCTGACCTTTGCATGGACTCTGTGCAGCATCACAGGCATGCTGGAAGCAGACGTCTTTGTTGCAGGCGTAATGGAAAATGCCGCAGGCAGCCTCAAGCTCATGCTTCCTGCCATCATCTTCGTTGTGGCATCCTTCCTGGGCTTCTCTACAGGTACTTCCTGGGGTACCTTCGGTATCCTCATTCCGATCGTGGTAAACCTGTTCAGCGCAGGAGATCCGATGCTGGTCATCGGCATTTCCGCATGCTGCGCCGGCGGCGTATGCGGCGACCACTGCTCACCGATCTCTGATACCACCATCATGGCATCTACCGGTGCACAGTGCAACCACATCAACCACGTATCAACACAGCTGCCTTACGCACTGACGGTGCTGGCTGTATCCTTCGTAGGCTACCTCATCGCAGGTATCACAAAGTCAGCAGTCATCTCACTGCCGCTGACCTTTGCCATTATGGTGATCCTGCTCTTCTGCATCCGCGCAGTAGTCAAGAAGAATGATTTCATGCCGGACGAAAGCAGCCTCATCGAATCAAAAGAATAGACCATGTCTTAATAAAGAACGTGAAAAGCGCGCATAATTGAATTTATGCGCGTTTTTTTATATAATAAGAAGTCAAAAAAAGCTGCAGCCCGGCTGCAGACACGGGCCCCGGGGGGGGCCGGTGCAGAAAGGAATGAAACGAAGCATGAAGATCGGAAAACTGGACAATGAGACTCTGGAACGTCTGATTATCAATAAAATCAGGTACAGAAGACCGGAGGTGAAAAAAAGCGCTGCCGTTGGGGAGGACTGTGCTGTCATCGATTTCGGGGAGTACAACTGCGTGATTTCCACGGATCCCATTACCGGGGCAGTCAGCGACATCGGACGTCTGGCGGTCAATGTGTCCTGCAATGATATTGCGTCCAACGGTGTGGAGCCTCTGGGGATCCTGCTGACGGTGCTGCTGCCTCCCTCCGTCACTGAGGAACAGATGGAGCAGATCATGGAGGATGCAGCCCGGGAGGCTGAAAAGCTGCAGGTGGAAATTCTCGGTGGACACACGGAGATCACCCCGGCAGTGACGGTTCCTGTGATTTCTGCAACGGCTCTGGGGCGGCAGCCGGCTGCCGCCGCCGTGGACCGGAGGATTCAGCCCGGAGACCGTTTTGTGATTACAAAGGCAGCAGGTATCGAAGGCACCGGAATCATTGTGTCTGATTACGGCGAAGAGCTGGGGGAGGTTCTTACGGAGGAAGAGGCGGCCTTCGGGCGGGAGCTTCTGGCCCGTACCAGTGTGGTGAGGGAAGGCGTCATCGCAGGAAGGCTTGGAATCGGGCCCATGCACGATGTGACGGAAGGGGGCATCCTGGGGGCTGTGTGGGAGCTTTGCCGGGGGTCCGGCGTAGATGCCCGGCTGGACATGGAAAAAATCCCTCTTTACGAGGTGACGAGAAAGGTCTGCAGCCACTACGGCCTCAATCCCTACCGGCTCATTTCCAGCGGCTGCATGCTGATGGCCGTGGAACCGGACAGGCTGGAGGCCCTGATGGAACAGCTGAAGGCCGCAGGAATCCCTGCAGCCGATATCGGTACCGCTGTGGAAAAGGGCTGCGGCATGGAGATCGAAGCGCCTTCTGCGGATGAGCTTTTCAAGGTGGTGCACCGGAAGAAGGAGCAGGAAGGGGCGTAATGCCCCTGGGTTTTACAGCTGCGTTTGTGCGCAGAGCGCACGGGGCCGGAGCTGTTTGCATGAAAAAGTGGTTTTTTTCGGAAAAAACGGTGCAGGGACATGATTTTTTTAGCTGTTTTTTTTATGTTTGTATTTCAAATCATTTAATTTTGGTATATGATAGTATGGTGTATGTGGAAGTTGTATTCTACTTGGCACAGATAATATGTAAAATGTATAATCAGGAGAAAGAACGTGGAAACATTAGGTACCAAGGAGCTTGGAATCAAAAATCCAGGCACAGTTTACAGAAACCTTAATCCGGCCCAGCTCACTGAGGCAGCCCTCCGCAGAGGCGAAGGCACCCTCTGCAAAACAGGGGCTCTGGTGGTGACAACAGGAAAGTATACGGGAAGAAGCCCTGACGACAAGTTTATTGTTGACACACCGGGAATCCATGACGAAATCGCATGGGGCAAGGTGAACCGTCCCATCAGCAGAGAAAAGTTTGACGCCATCAAAGAGAAGGCTCTGGCTTATCTGGACGGAAAGGAAATTTTCGTATTTGACGGTATGGCAGGGGCGGACCCGAAGTATACGCGGAAGTTCCGTGTGATCAACGAGCTGGCGTCCCAGAACCTCTTTATCCATCAGCTTCTCATCCGTCCTACAGCAGAGGAACTGGCTGCCTACGGGGAACCGGATTATACCATTCTCTGCGCTCCGGGCTTCAAGTGCGATCCGGAAGCGGACGGCGTAAACTCAGAAGCTGCCATCATGATCGACTACGAGGCCCACTATATCGTGATCGTAGGCTCCGGATATGCCGGCGAGATCAAAAAGAGCGTATTTTCCACGATGAACTTTGTTCTCCCGAAGGAAAACAACGTGCTTCCGATGCACTGCTCCGCAAATATGGACCCGGAAACAGGGGAATCTGCAGTGTTCTTCGGCCTGTCAGGAACAGGAAAGACCACTCTGTCTGCAGACCCTGCAAGAATGCTCATCGGAGATGACGAGCACGGCTGGTCAGAGGACGGAATCTTCAACTTTGAAGGGGGATGCTACGCCAAGTGCATCAATCTCGATCCGGAAGCAGAGCCGGAGATTCACGGGGCCGTAAGGTTCGGGGCTCTGGTGGAAAATGTCATCATGGACCCGGAAACAAGAGAGCTGGACTTCTTTGACGGAAGTCTCACAGAAAATACAAGAGTCGGTTATCCGGTGGACTATATCAGCAATGCTGCAGTTCCCGGAGTGGGCGGTATTCCTAAGGTTGTCATCTTCCTGACGGCAGATGCCTTCGGTGTGCTTCCTCCGATCTCACGGCTCAGCAGGGAAGCGGCCATGTACCACTTTGTTACAGGCTTCACCTCAAAGCTGGCAGGTACCGAAAGAGGCATCAAGGAACCGGTTCCTACGTTCTCAACACTGTTCGGCGAACCGTTTATGCCGATGGATCCAAGCGTTTACGCCCAGATGCTGGGAGAACGTCTTGACAAGTACAACACAAAGGTTTACCTCGTAAACACCGGCTGGTCCGGCGGCTCCAACGGCAAGGGCGGAAGCCGCATCAAGCTCAGATATACAAGAGCCATGGTGACCGCAGCCTTAAACGGCGAACTGGAATCCGCCGAATACAAATATAACGAAGCATTCAATCTGGATGTTCCGCAGGCCATTACAGGAGTGCCTTCCGAGATCCTCAACCCGAGAGATACCTGGGAAGATCCTGCTGCCTACGACGAAACTGCAGAAAAGCTCTGCAGAATGTTCCACGATAACTTCGCCGCCAAGTATCCGAACATGCCTTCGGAGATTGCGCAGGCAGGCCCGAAGCTGGGTAAGTAGCCTATGCGGGTGGAGCAGACAAGAGAAGAGATCGTGGAGTGGCTCAGCCGCTATTTTACAGCTTATTATGACGTCAACAGAGTTTCAGAGGCCGGCGAGCCTCTGAAGCTCCGTTGCGATCTTCACGTAAACAATCAGAAATACGTTCTCTTCAAAGAAAATGTCATGTGGGAGGCCAACTGCCACGAGTATATTTATGTCTTTTCCGTTCCGGAACTGACAGAGGATATGTACCGGCTCTGCGAAAAGCTTGCGTATGATGCCGGCATGCTTCTGGTGGATCCGGCTCCCAATCACATGTACACCTATATCACCTGTCTGATCGTAGCAGACCGGACAGAGCCCGCCGCGGTACGGGCACTGAAAAAATGCCGCATCCGGAAAAGTTTTCGCTTTTCGCTGAGAGGCTGGATGGAATTCCATACAGCCGTCCTGGACCGCTCCAGTGGACGAGTTTTCACCAACCGGGGCGGAAGGGAATATGCGAAATTATTTCATAATTTTATAAAAGTTAATAAGAAAAAAGTAAAGGAGAGCTAAAATGAACGCAGTAGTAATCTTACTGATCGGCATCGCCGTTCTGGTAATTGCGTACGTTACTTATGGTAAGTGGCTCGCTGACCAGTGGGGTGTAGATCCATCTAAAACAACTCCTGCACATGAACTGGAAGACGGGGTTGACTATGTTCCGGCAAAGGCTCCAGTGCTTCTGGGCCATCACTTCTCATCCATCGCCGGTGCAGGCCCGATCAACGGCCCGATTCAGGCCGCTGTATTCGGATGGGTGCCTGTTTTCTTATGGGTGCTGATCGGTGGTATTTTCTTCGGTGCAGTTCACGATTTCGGTGCATTATTCGCATCCATCAGAAATAAGGGACAGTCCATCGGAGAAGTAATCGCAGCTTCTATGGGCGGAAGAGCAAGAAAGCTGTTCCTGGTATTTGCATACCTCACCCTGATTCTCGTTGTAGCTGCATTTGCTTCCATCGTAGCAAATACATTCAACGCTACTTACACAGATACCGGTGCGGTTGATCTGGAAGCATCCCTTGCAAACGCAAGAACCGCAATGATTTCTGTTCTGTTTATCCTGATCGCCATTCTCTTCGGTTTCTTTGTATACCGCAGAAATGCAGGTCTGGCAGTATCCACAATCATCGGTGTGGCAGCCATCATCTTATGTATGGTCATCGGCTTTAACTTCCATCCGATTTATCTCAGCGGCAAGGTATGGATGTTCATCCTTGGTATCTACATCCTCATCGCCTCTGTCTGCCCGGTATGGATTCTGCTCCAGCCGAGAGACTACCTGAGCTCCTTCCTGCTGTACTTCATGATGATCGCAGCAGTGATCGGTATTATCGGCGCTCATCCGACACTGGATATCCCTGCATTTACAGGCTTAACAGATACCATTATGCCGACCGGCAAGTCCTTAGGATTTATTTTCCCTGCACTGTTCATCACCATCGCCTGCGGCGCCATTTCCGGCTTCCACTCTCTGGTAGGCTCCGGAACAACTGCAAAGCAGCTGAACAATGAAAGGGATGCAAAGCCGATCGCATACGGCGGCATGCTCATCGAATCTGCTCTGGCTATTATTTCCCTCTGCGCAGTAGGTTACATCTGGAACTCCTACGCAGGCGGCGAAACAGTAACTCCGACCGTTGTATTTGCAACAGGTATCTCTCAGATGATCGACAAGATTCCGTTCCTTTCCGGTACTGCAGAAGTTACTTACTCTATGCTGATTCTTGCAGTTTCCGCATTCTGCCTGACTTCTCTGGACACAGCAACACGTCTTTCAAGATATATGTTCCAGGAATTCTGGCTGGACGGTACTCCGATCAACGAAGCAACAGGCGCTAAGAAGGTTCTTTCAAATCCGTATGTTGCAACTGTAATCTCTGTTGTTTTAGGCATCAGCCTCGGTATGACAGGCTATGCAAACATCTGGGCACTCTTCGGAGCTGCAAACCAGCTGCTTGCTGCTCTTGGTCTCCTTGCTGTTGCTTCATGGCTCGGTTCTCTGGGCAAGAACAACAAGATGTTCTTCATTCCGATGGTATTCATGCTCGTTGTAACCCTCACATCTCTCTGCTTCACAATCAAGAGCAATCTGGTTGGCGCTATGGCAGGCGGCGAAGGCGTCGTATGGATGTGGGTACGCGCAATCATCGCAGTTCTTCTGGTTGTACTTGCTGTGATCCTTGCAGTAGAAGGCATCAAGACAATCTCCGACCAGAGAAAGAACAAGGCACAGGAAGCTTAATCGGCAATATCCCTGCAGCCGTGTTTTTAACGGGGACCCGGTCCCTGGGAGGCTTTTCACAGGACAAGCCTCTATACAGAAGATGTTATAAAATACAGCCGGCCCGGCCGGCTGCCCAGCAGAAAAGCGAAATAAAACTGTTAAAAAGAAAGCAGCATGCTCCCCCGGCGGGGGACATGCTGCTTTTTCCATATTGCTGCTACAGCTGCGCACAGACAGAAGAAGGCTGCCGGACCAGTGATCCGGCAGCCTTTGTTTTAACCCATACAGGGGATCCCCGGGGGGATCGTATTCTGTTTTATTATTCCGATATTATTCGATCTTTCCGCCTTCAACAACCAGAGCTTCCGGATCTGCAGCGTCGCCGTATACAGGAGCCAGAGTTTCTGCGTAGTCGTTGTGGAAGAAGTTTTCTCCTGCCAGAGATTCGATTTCAGCATTGATCCAGTCCAGGAGGGACTTGTTGCCCTTTGCAACGGCCGGTGCGATGGAATCGATGCTGCCCAGAGAATCAACGCCTACAGTAAAGCCAGGATTGCTCAGAGCCCATGCAAGAACCTCTGTGTTGTCTGTTGAGAGACCGTCGCCTCTGCCGTCTAACAGAGCGTTGTAGGCGTCTGCATACTGGTCATACTTTAAGAGCTCAACATCCGGATAGTTTTCAGCGAAATAAGTTTCTGCCGTTGTACCCTTGCACACGATGAGCTTTTTGCCGTTGAGCTGTTCCGGATCGGTGATCACTGCATCATCCGGTGATACGATACCGAGAGCAACCTTCATGTACGGGAGGCAGAAGTCAACCTTTTCCGCACGCTCCGGCGTAACTGTGAAGTTTGCCAGGATCAGGTCAACCTTTCCTGTTTCCACAAATTCCACTCTGCTGGCAGGCTCTGTGGAGACATATTCCACTTCAACGCCCAGATCCTGCGCGATCCGTTCTGCAAAGTAAACATCATAGCCTGCATAATTTCCGTTCTGATCCACATAGCCGAACGGCGCCTTGTCGCTGAACACGCCGATGCGGATCGTGCCGTCAGCCTGGATTTCCTCAACAGTACGGCCTGTGGCGCTTCCTTCGTCGGCTCCTGCAGAACCGGCAGCATTACCGGAGCCGCAGCCTGTGAAAGCTGTACCGATCATGAGAACGGACATGGCAAGTGCCAATAAACTCTTCTTTTTCATGATTTTTCCTCCATCTGGAACGGGATTCCGGGCATCCAAAGCGCCGGGAAACCGCGATCCTTTGAACTAAGGTTATGTAATTAAAAATATATATGACAGCGAAGGAGCACGAATGAATCCCCGCTGAAATATACCAAAATGTACCTGCGCCCCTACGGACGGGCAGCCTGCTGCCCGGATGCATCCGCCTGCGGCTCCTGGCTGTGATGCGACTCACGGTCAAAGGAGAAGGTATTCAGGAACTGCTGGGCTCTGGCCGTAGCCGGATGGGTAAAGAAGGTTTCCGGATCGGTTTCCTCCACCACAACCCCGCCGTCCAAGAACATGATCCTGTCTGCGATGGCCCTTGCAAACTGCATCTCGTGGGTGACGATGATCATGGTAAGTCCCTGTTCCGCAAGCTCCAGCATAACGTCCAAAACCTCCCGGACCATTTCCGGGTCCAAAGCCGCCGTAACCTCGTCAAACAGCATGACCTCCGGGTGCATGCACAGGGCGCGCACAATGGCCACACGCTGCTTCTGACCGCCTGAGAGCTGTCTCGGATACTGATCCCGCTTTTCCCAGAGACCCACGCGCTTCAGAAGAACCTCCGCCTCGGCTTCCGCCTCTTCCTTGCTTCGCTTCTGCACCTTCACAGGAGCCAGGGTGATGTTGTCGAGAATGGTCTTGTGCGGGAAGAGGTCATAGCTCTGAAATACCATGCCGATCTTCTGACGCATTTTTGTCATATTTTTTCCGGAAGCCAGAACCGGCTCTCCGTCCAGAAGGATTTCGCCGCCGTTGATCTGCTCCAGCCCGTTGAGGCAGCGGAGCAGGGTGCTCTTTCCGCATCCGGAAGGCCCCAGGACCACAACCACCTCTCCTTTTTTTACGCTGAGGTCGATGCCGTTGAGGACGGTTTCATCGCCAAAGCGCTTTACGATACCGGTTGCCTGTAACTGTATATTCTGATCCATTGATTGTTTACCTCCATCTTTCTTCCAGCTTCTTTGCCGCCAGCGAAATCGGCCAGCAGATCAGGAAGTAAAGGAAGAATACTACTGCGTAGATCCAAAGGGCTGCCGTCGGATAATCGAAGCGGTTGGCGTCGATAATCTGCTGACCCACCTTCAGAACCTCCACGATGCCGATGAGCGCAATCAGACTTGTGGTCTTGATCATTCGCGTGGTCAGATTGATGGCCAGAGGCAGAAGCCTCCGGAGGGTCTGTGGAACGATAATGAGCACAAAGGTCTGAAGCTTTGTCATTCCCAGCGCAGCCGCGCTGTCATACTGGTGCTTCGGAATACTGATGAGGGCTCCCCGCACCAGATCGCCCATTTCGGCAGTACCCCAGAGGGTAAAGACGATAATGGAGCTGATTTCTGCCGAGAGGTTCAGCCCGCAGGCTCTCGTCACACCAAAGTACATCAGGAACAGCAGCACGATGGGAGGCATGATCCTGATAAAATCGAGGTAAACGCGGCTGACAGCCTTTGTGACAGGGTTCTTCAGGGTCATGAACATGCCGAAGAGAAGACCCAGCACAATGGAAAGAGCCACCGAGATCAGACTGATCCGGATGGTGATCCACAGACCGCCTAAAAGCCGCAGGAAATTTGTTCCCTTGAATAAAATACTAATTCCCAAATCCTGCATAGCGCAGCCTCCTTTCCAGTAATGTTGCCAGAATCGAAATCGGCAGCAGAATGAGGAGGTACGCCACCACCAGCATGAAGAGCGCTTCGCCGGTGTTATAGTAAAGACCGATGAGATCCTTTGCCACGTACATCAGGTCGATGACCGCAATGGCGCTGACAACCGAGGTCTCCTTGATCATAAAGACGATATTTGCGCACAGGGCCGGAACCGAAGTGGCAAGAGCCTGGGGAAACACCACATACTGCATGGTCTGAAGCTGGCTGAAGCCCAGGTTTGCGGCAGATTCCAGCTGAGGCTTTTCCACGGAGTCCAGTCCGCTGCGGAAGGCCTCGGACATATAGCTGCCTCCCAGGAAGATCAGTCCCACAACGGCGCACATTTCGCCGGACAGACTGAGACCGACTTTCGGCAGCCCGTAATATATGAAGTAGAGCTGAACCAGCAGAGGCGTATTTCTGCTGAGCTCTATGTAAACACCGACGATCCTCCGGATCACCGGAATCCGAAAATACTGCACGATGCTGCAGAATGCACCCAGAATCATAGCGAAGAGGATGCCCCAGAAGGCAATCTTCAGCGTAAGCCAGGCTGCAGACACATACAGATGCGCATATTCGGAGATAAACTGCATATCAAACAAAATAAATCCCTCCAGAAGTATTGATCACTTGCGCAGCTGCAGAATCAAAATAACCTACTGGAATTGTAGGTATATTAACACTGCAAAACGTTTCCTGTCAACTGATTATTGAAAATTTGCACAACTTACATTATACAAATTTTCAAATGACGGGACAATAGCAAATAAGAAAATATCTGTACGGCAGGAAGGGCAAAAAAAACCCCACGGGCCGGGCCCGTGAGGCGAAAAGCTTCCGTTATCTCTGAGATTAAAGAACCAGGGAAGGTGCAGAGTAAACTCTTGCAGCCAGCTCCTGATCCAGCATGTAGAGGCTCCGCGGATCGGAACCGTAAAGCTCCATCTTTGTGATGAGATCGTTGGCGTTTGTTTCTTCTTCGCCCTGTTCCTTTACAAACCAGTCGAGGAACTGCATGGTTCTGAAGTCTCTGATGTCGTATGCGGAGCTGTAGATGTTGTGAATCAGGCTTGTCACGTACTCTTCGTGCTCAAGACCGAACTTTAAAACGTCCATGTCGCAGGTCGGCTCCTTATCAGGCTGTGCGATGGCACCGAGCTTAACCTTACAGCCTTCGTTCAGCAGATACTGGCGGAAGAGCATGGCGTGGTCTCTTTCTTCCTGGGCCTGAATGTAGTACCAGTTTGCGAAGCCGGCAAGTCCCCGATCCTCAAAGTAATCTGAGAATGAGAGGTATAAATAAGCAGAGTACAGTTCCTTGTTGATCTGATCGTTCAGCAGTTCAGCAACTTTTTCGTTTAACATGAGTGTGATCCCCTTTCTGTATGCTGTATAAAATATTTCCTAACATTGTAGCACAAATCCCAAAAAGAATACAAGACAGGGCTGCAGATTGTTTTCAGTTTTCTGAGGAATCCTTCTTCCTCAGCGTCCGGCCCGCCCGCGGGCCCCTTTGGCGGATGCGGCCTTGCGCAGCATATCCACAAAGGCGGAAACAAGGCAGATGCCCAGGGTGATGCCGAACACAAATTCCAGGGTCCGGTATCCGTACAGCGTCATGCCCTCCATGTCCCGCCGGACGATGGCCTCCATGGTGTAGTAGAGGGAAGCCCCCGGAATCAGCGGAATCAGGGCAATAATGAGAAACTGGTTGGCCGGGGTGCGGCACAGCCGGGCCATGACTTCCGCAAATACCGAGCAGGCGATGCTGGAAATAAAGGAAGCCGTCAGAATATCGTCCGTCAGCCCCAGGCTGACAAGATAGACCGCCCAGGCGGCCATGCCCGCAAAGGCTGCGGGAAGGATAAACCGCCGGCGGAGGTTGAATATCATGGCAAAGCCGAAGGAGCCGGTGAAGGAGGTGAGAATCTGAATCAGCACCTGGCTGCTGACGGTGAAATTTCCCAGTGTGATATCAAAGGTCATACAGCATACACCCCCGTAAGAAACATGGCGGCCATAAAGCCTCCGGCCAGAGCGCCGGCCCAGAGCAGGGATTCCACCAGCCGCATCATGCCTGCCATGGTGTCGCCCACCATGACATCCCGGATGGCATTGATCAGGGCGATGCCGGGAATCAGCAGCATAATGACGCCGATCATGATCTTGTCCGGATGAAGGCAGGAAAAGCCGCTGCACAGCAGGCAGATGACCATGCCGGAGACAAAGGAGCAGATCAGATTGAAGATCATCCTGCTGGCGCTCAGGGGAATCAGGTAAATCTGCATCAGGACAACCAGAATCGCAGTGAGGGCCGCAGCTATGGCATCGGGCAGTGTTCCTCCAAAGAACATGCACAGGGTTCCTGCGGCCAGCATGCTGCCTGCCGTCAGCTTCTTTCTGGAGATCCGGCTGCTGCGGATCCGGGCGAGCTCCTCCTCCAGCCCGGAAAGAGCCGGCGTTTCGGCGCAGCATCGCCGGCTCAGGGCGTTGAGCTGTTCAATGCAGTAAAAATCCGTATCAGCGGGCTGCATGATCCGGCGGCTCTGGGTGATGGCAGAGCCATCGGGAAGGTTCATGGTCACCAGCATGCTGGATGTGATCACGAAGACATTCATGCGGGCGGCTCCAAGGGCCATGCCCATGCGCTGGATGGTGTCCTCCACCCGGCGGATTTCGCCGCCGCTTTTCAGCATCAGTTCCCCTGCGTCCATGAGAAACAGGAGAATTCTTTCAGAATTGTTCATAATAACCACTTTCTTTTATCAAAATGAAATAATGCGAAATAATATTCTTTAATATAACCAAAATATCCGATTTTTTTCATTCCTGCCAGGCTGTTGCTTTATTATAGCATTGTGCCTGCGAAAGGCAAGGGGGTTCCCGGGGAATTTTCCTGTGAAAAAGTTTGACGCTCTGCAGCTGTTTTACTTTATAATGGAAAGAAGAATCTGCCCCCCGGGGGGCGGACAGGAAGGTGAGTAAAAGTTATTTCTGCGGCCCCGCCGGGGCCGGAGGGGCACCGGGACGGTGCGGATGATGCACAGATGATGCGCAGATGAAAGGAGTTTATTTATGAAACCATTTCCATGGTGGACGGAAGAACAGAAGGCATTTCAGAAGGAAGTGCACGAATATGTAAAGACCATTGCGGCACGGGAAGAGGTGACCCGCTGGACCAGGGAATTTCCGGCGGATATCTTTCAGGAAATCGGGAAGAAGGGCTATATCGGGGCGGCCATTCCGAAGGAATACGGCGGTCTTGGCCTGGGAGCCACCGGCTCCTGTATTCTTGCAGATGAGCTCAACGCCCGGATGCCGGGGGTGGGACGGATCGTCATCGGCAATATGAACGGCGGGCTGCGCCAGATCATCGAATACGGCACGGAGGAGCAGAAGGCAAGATATCTCGGGGAGATCGCTTCCGGGGAAATCGGGGCGGTGGTGATTACGGAGATGACTGCAGGCACGGATGCTGCAGGGGTCAGTGTCACCGCAAAAAAAGAGGGGGATCATTATGTCCTCAACGGAAAGAAGCGCTTTATCGTGGCTGCCGGGGTGGCGGAGCGTTACTTTGTGTATGCGAGGACCAGCGATGATCCGGAGGATATTAAGAAGAGACGGCATCTGACTGCTTTTATCGTAAAGCGGGGAACTCCGGGCTTCACTACGGAAAAGATCAATGAGATTCTGGGATTCCAGAATATTCAGAACGGCTCTCTGGACTTTGACAATGTTGTGGTGACAGAGGACCAGCGGATCGGCGCAGAAGGGGAGGGCTGGAAGATCATGATGGCGGGCCTGAACTTTGAGCGGACAAACATTGCTGCAGGCACCGTAGGCTGGATGCGCCTCCTGCTGAACAGCTGCGTTCCGTATTCTCAGCGGAGAGTCCAGTTCGGAAAGAAGACGGCGGATGTTCCGGAAAATCAGGACAAGGTTGCGGACATTGTCATGCGCCTCAACTTCCTGAGAAATTCCGTTTACTATACTGCGTGGCAGTGGGACAGAGGGGAGGACATCACCATCGAGGCAAGCTCCATCAAGGCCATGGGGGTTGAGATGTGCCTGGAATCTGCAAAGCAGGCTACGCAGATCATGGGAGGCGACGGTGTGAACCGCTTCTATCCTGTGCAGAATGTGTTTGAGGTGGCAAAGACCGAGCATGTGGCAGGAGGCACGGTGGAAGCCTGCCGCATGACCATCTACCGCTCTGCTCTGAAGCTTATGAAGGAAGACATGGAAATGACGCGCCGGGTGATCGACGAAGAGACGGGTCTGCCGGTGCCTGTGTTTGAAGAGGTGGAGGAAAAGCTGCCGGTATCTGCAGAGAATGTCCTGAAGGTTCTGGCAGAGGACTACCGGGCAAATCCTGGCCTTCACATGACCATGGAGGATCTGCAGTGGTACATCGACGCTTCCGCAGAGCAGCTGCAGGCAGCTTTGGAGGAGCTGGCGGCTTCCGGGGATATTATGGTGCTGCGCAATAAGAAGACCGGCGCCATCGATCTGGCAAAGGCTTCCTATGACGGCCTGAAGAAGGCAAATCCGAAGGAGCACTATCAGTGGTTCCCGGGCTGGGTTACGGAGGACCGGAGGTTTTAGGGGCCGGCAGAGCCGGCGGTGGTGCGGTCTGCGGAGCTGACGCCGGCTGTGGCTGATGCGGCAGGCAGGACCGGCGTTGACTGGTCCGGAAAGACCTGCGGTGATGAGACTGGTGCAGACGGGTTTTGTGTATACAGAATAATTTCTGTATTCATGCTTGACATTGCATACAGTCGGTGCTAAAGTATGACCAACAATGAAACAGCGAAGCAATGACGGGAAGGAGTACATCGCCTCCCTGCATCCCAGAGAGAGGGCCGCAGCTGAAACGCCCTTATGCAGCAGTGATGGAAGCAGTCCCCGAGCTCCGACCGCAAAAGGCAGAACCGGTGTTTTGCCAAGTAGTGGAAGGCGGAAGGTCCCACGTTACAGGGACAGCGATCGGAGGCGCAGCCTTCTGTCGTGCAGAGAGCAGGAGCCCGGCTCCTGAATTCAGGTGGTAACACGGAGTATGATTCGCCCTGAGCCTTACGGCTCAGGGTTTTTTGCATGTGGGGCGAAAGTCCCGGTGGACCCGCCCGCTGTGCGGGGGAAGCAGTTTTGGGGTGACCGGAGGGCACGCACCGGCGCCGGTGGACCGGCGGATTCGTTTATGATTCATGAGTTACAGGCAGGGAATCTGCCCGCAGGAATGGAGGATGAAAGTTATGAGAATTTTTGAAAAATCAAGAAAACTTGACAATGTATGCTATGACATAAGAGGTCCTGTTATGGACGAGGCAAACCGCATGATCAGCGAGGGGATGGACGTTCTGAAGCTGAACATCGGCAACCCGGCTCCCTTCGGGTTTTATGCGCCGGATGAGATCGTCAAGGATATGATGATGAATCTGCGGGAAACGGAAGGGTATTCGGATTCCAAGGGACTTTTCAGTGCAAGAAAGGCCATCATGCAGTACTGTCAGCTGAAAAAGATTCCAAATGTAGGGGTGGACGATATTTATACAGGAAACGGTGTCAGCGAGCTCATTACCATGTCCATGCAGGGGCTTCTTGACAGCGGGGACGAGATTCTGGTTCCTGCACCGGACTATCCGCTTTGGACTGCATCTGTCACCCTGGCAGGGGGAAAGGCGGTGCATTATATCTGTGATGAGCAGTCGGACTGGATGCCGGACATCGAGGATATAAAGAGCAAGGTCACTCCGCGGACCAAGGGCATCGTTGTGATCAACCCCAACAACCCGACGGGAGCCCTTTACCCGAAGGATGTGCTGGAGCAGATCGTTCAGGTGGCAAGAGAAAACGACCTGATCCTCTTTGCAGACGAAATCTATGACCGCCTGGTGATGGACGGGCAGGAGCACGTGGCGCTGGCTTCCCTGGCGCCGGATCTGTTTACCATCAGCTTCAACGGTCTGAGCAAGTCTCACCGGGTGGCAGGCTACCGGGTGGGCTGGATGTGCCTGTGCGGGGACAAGTCCAACGTAAAGGGATACATCGAAGGACTCAATCTGCTGTCCTCCATGCGCCTTTGCTCCAACGTACCGGCTCAGAGCATCATTCAGACAGCTCTTGGAGGCTACCAGAGCGCAGACGAGCTCCTGGTGCCGGGAGGCAGGATCTACGAGCAGAGAGAGCTGATCTACAATGCCCTGAAGGATATTCCGGGGATTTCCGTTGTAAAGCCAAAGGCCGCATTTTACATCTTCCCGAAGATGGACGTTGAGAAGTTCAATATCCGGGACGATGAACAGTTCGCCCTGGATCTCCTGAAGGAAAAGAAGATCCTCATCACCTGCGGCACCGGCTTCAACTGGAGCGAACCGGACCACTTCCGCATCGTCTACCTGCCGAACCTGGTGCAGCTGCAGGAGGCGGCCGACCGGATGAAGGACTTCTTCGCAAACTACCGGCAGAGGTAGGGGCGGAGAGCCATGCATTGCAGGGCTCAGGTGGCGCGGCGAAAACCCCCGGCCCCCCGGCGTGCGGGGGGCCGGGTCGGGGCCGTGCCATTAGCGGCCCCGGCGGCGATATGTCTGGCGCTGTAAGGCCGGGGCCGGGG
>JBJFFZ010000042.1:39696-56568 GCA_051892195.1 Anaerovoracaceae bacterium | reverse complement strand
CTTCCTCAGGTGCAGCGGCATCCGCCGCTGACGGGGCTGCCGGGGCAGCCGTCTCTGCAGCCGGGGCCGCAGCAGCGGCCTCTGCCTTCGGAGCAGGAGCTGCTTCCGCCTTTGCCGCACATGCCGCAGGCTTTCCTGCTTCTGCTGCAAGCGCCTTGCAGGCTGCTTCTCCCGGACATCCGGCGCAGCTGAATTCTCTGTTGAGCTTTCCGCCCGTCAGCCGGTTGACGATGGCGGTGAGAATGCCGTAAACAAAGAAGCCGCCGGCAGGAAGAATAAAGATGATCATCGGTGTGATCAGATTTGTTGTCACTTCAAAGTTCAGAATTGTGCCTGCACCGAAGAATTCGCGGATGGCACCCATGCAGAAGAGGGCCAGAGTAAAGCCCAGGCCCATGCCGATGCCGTCCAGTGCAGAATCCAGAACGTTATTTTTGCTTGCGAACATTTCTGCACGGCCCAGAATAATACAGTTTACAACGATCAGGGGGATATAAAGTCCCAAAGATGCGTTGAGATCCGGCAGATATGCCTGCAGCAGGAACTGAACCACCGTTACAAAGCCTGCAATGACTACGATGTAGCACGGAATGCGGACTCTGTCCGGGATTACATTCTTAAGCAGTGAAATTACGATATTTGAGCAGATCAGTACTGCGGTTGTGGAAAGACCCATACCGGCGCCGTTGATGGCGCTGGTGGATGTTGCCAGGAACGGACAGGTTCCCAGGAGCAGCACCAGGGTCGGGTTTTCTCTGATCAATCCCTTAGTGAGGATCGAGAGCTTTGAATTCTTTTCCATTACTGAAGACCTCCCATCTCACCAAATGCTGCAATAGCGTAGTTCACAGCGCCGTAGACACCGTTTGAGGAAACAGTAGCCCCTGTAACCTCATCGATCTGGGAATCCTTCTTGATTCCCCCCTCTGCATTGTCTGTGGAAGTCTTGCCCACATACTGCTTTTCAAGATAGGCCGCATCCTGCGCCTTTGTGCCCAGGCCCGGCGTGTCGGCGTGAGCCGTCACCTTTACGCCCGTAATGGTTCCTTCCGGATCGAAGCCTACCATGACAGTGATGGTGCCGCCGAAGCTCTTGTTCTGGGCGGTGACAACCGCACCGCTGCCGTTGTTGGCCACATAATATTCTGTAACGCCCTCCGGCATATCGTCCTCCACTGCGGTGAAGGAATCTGCATCCGGAAGCACCACCAGACGGGCGGCATCGGCGTTTTCCTTATTGATCTTTTCGATCTGCGGAGCCGTCAGCTGATATGTAAACGCCAGCGCTCCGGAAACCACCAGACAGATGATCAGAAGCACAACGGTAGGCCCTGCCATCGTATCCTTGAAACGAATCTTCTTAGTTTCATTTTCCATAGTTACCTGGCACCTCCTTCTGCGTTCTTTGCAGCCTTCTTAGGGTTGCCGTAGAGTCTCTTTTCACAGAAAGCATCGATGTGAGGCGTAAGAATGTTCATCAGCAGGATGGAGAAGGATACGCCTTCCGGATAATTTCCGTAGAGCCGGATCAGCATGGTGATCAGACCGCAGCCGATACCGAAGATTACCTTGCCCAGTGTGGTGGTCGGTGTTGTTGCATAATCCGTTGCCATGAAGAATGCCCCCAGCATTGCGCCGCCGGCACAGATCTGCCATACAGGATCAGCGCCTGCCAGCAGGGAGAACACGGCAATGGTTCCCAGGAATGCCACCGGAGTTGCCGGTGAAATAATCTTCATGACCATGAGGAACAGCCCTCCGAGAAGGAGCGCGGCCGCGCACACCTCACCCATGGAACCGCCGGTATTGCCAAGGAACATGGTGAGGTTGCTGAACTGTGCCTGTGCTTCTGCGATGCCTCCTTCGTTGAGAACCCCTAAAGGAGTTGCAGAAGTAACTGCATCGGCAGCACTGAACACCTTGCCCTTTGTCGGATCTGCCCACACAGTCATATCAGAAGCAAATGACACGAACAGAACGATTCTTGCGGTGATGGCAGGGTTTGCGAAGTTCTGTCCAAGACCGCCGAAGAGCTGCTTTACGATGACGATGGCCACAAAGCAGCCGATCACTGCGATCCAGTAAGGCAGTGTAACCGGAACATTCATGGCGATGAGCAGACCTGTAAGGACTGCACTGAGATCTCCTACTGTGGACGGCTTCTTTGCGATTTTTTCGTAGCCCCACTCAAAGAACATGCTCGCTGCAATGCACACAGCAGCAAGGATCAGCGCTCTTACGCCAAAGATCACAACCGATGCGATCAGAGAAGGCAGCAGAGCGATGATTACGAGAGCCATAATCTTCGTGGTATTCCAGGTATCCAGAATATGAGGATTGGATGTTACCAGAAGATTGGAATTTTTTGCAGTTTTCATTTAGAGACCAGCCTCCTTTACCATGCTCTTCGCCAGAGCGTTTACAAAAGCGAGAGGCTTCTTTGCCGGACAGACGTAAGAGCAACTGCCGCAGGTCATGCATTCCATCACCTTCAGATCCTTCAGGCGCTGAGCATCTCCGTGCTCAAAGGCCTTCAGGTATTCCTTCGGCATGAGGCCGATCGGACACGCTCTGTGGCATCTTCCGCAGTTGATGCAGGCCGTAGGCTCTGCTGCCGCCGCCTGCTTCGCATCAAAGAACAGCACCGCGCCGGTGTTCTTTACCACCACGCCGCCGTCGCTGCTCTGAGCCTTCCCCATCATAGGACCGCCGGCGATGATCTTCTTCGGGTCTGACTTGTATCCTCCGCAGAATTCCGCCAGATCGTAGTACTTTGTACCGATAGGCGCTGTAACATTGCCCGGATTGTTGACAGCATCTCCTGCAACAGTAAGAGTTCTGCTGACCATCGGCATCCCTGTGCGGAAATACTCTCCGATCTTGAGAATGGTGGTCACATTTGACAGGATGCACCCTACGGATGCCGGAAGCTCCCCTGCGTTCAGGGTCTTTCCTGCAGTTTCGTGAATGAGAACCCTTTCTGCTCCCTGCGGGTATGTACTTCTCAGCTCTGTGACCTCTGCCCCCGGCACATCCCGGAGGGCTTCCTTCATCTTCTCTATGGCATCCGGCTTGTTGTTTTCAATGCCTACATAGCACTTCTTCAGTTCCAGATACTTCATGATCAGACGGATTCCTGAAACGATGTCTTCCGTGCATTCCAGCATGTTTCTGTGGTCGGAGGTGATAAAAGGCTCACATTCGGCGCCATTCACAACCAGAGTATCGATTTCATCGATATTCTGAGGATTCAGCTTTACATGCGTCGGGAAGGACGCGCCCCCCAGACCTACAACACCGCTGCTTCGCACAGCTTTAATAAAATCTTCTCTTGTTTCGCACTGCGGCACCGCAAGGCCCTCAAAAGGCTCCTGCTTTCCGTCAGCGGCAATAACAACAAAAGTGTCTACTCCGCCCAGTGCAGACCGGGCTTCTTCTATGGCCACAACATCACCGGAAACGCTTGCATAGATCGGCGCACTGATCAGCGCATCCACATCCCCGATCAGCTGTCCAACCTTCACATGATCACCCTTTGCGACCACAGGCTGACACGGCTTTCCAATGTGCTGTGACATAGAGATATAGACTTTTTCAGGAACAGGCATCACCTGAATGGCACTTTGGGCAGTCCCCTTGTGGTGCGCAACATGGATGCTGTTCATGTGATTTGAGAATAAACCCATGCCTCAATCTCCTTCTAATCTGTTACTTGCACAAAAACAATAACGAACAATAATTGCTGTAATGTGCCCGCGACTTTACTTGTCGTTGACATATATCTTTATTATAACGGATTCAGTATACAAAAATCAACGGTTCCGCAGGGTTAATAAAATAACAATAAAACCTCAGCAAAACAAACGTTAGCATGACAATGTATCAAAAAAACAACATTCGAGTCTGCCACGGCCCGGCCGTGGACCCGGGGCGCAGAGCGCCCGAAACTGCCGAAAAAAGAACCATTTCCCTCCTTTCGAGTGAAACGGTTCCTTTTAAACAGTATAATCAGCGCCGGATTCATTTCGGCTGCAAGGGATCTGTGCGCCTGCACAGACGTGCCATTGATTTCACAAAGAGCCTATTCTCCGATAAAAAGGCCGCTCTTTCCGCCGTCCTTTTTCACCAGGCGGATATCGGTGATCCGCATGCCCCGGTCAATGGCCTTGCACATATCGTAAATGGTCAGAGCTGCAATGGCAACTGCGTTCAGGGATTCCATCTCGATGCCGGTCTTGCCGATGGTGCTGGCAGAGGCTTCGATATGGATGGCGGATTTCTCTTCGTCGATTTCAAAATCCATATCCACTCCCGTAATAAAAATGTTGTGGCACATAGGGATGTTTGAGGCGGTGTTCTTTGCCGCCATAATCCCTGCGGTCTGGGCTACGGAAAGCACATCCCCCTTGGCGATGCTGCCTGCCTTTATGCGGGCCAGGGTCTCCGGCTGCATATAGATGCTGCCCTTTGCCACCGCAATGCGGTGGGTATCCGCCTTTTCCCCCACGTTGACCATTCTCGGTCTGCCGTTTTCGTCAATATGCGTAAGCTTGTCTTCCATATTTTTCAGCCTCCAATCTTATTCATATCCCGCTCGATAGGCGCCGCCCCGTCGTTGAGCATATGGCGCTCCACCTTGTGTCCGATGCTTTCCGCAAGGGCCTCCAGCACCTCCTGATCTGTTCCGTTTTCCAGCACCTGCTTCATAGGAATCTCTTCATTTGAATGAAGGCACGGCTTGATCTTTCCGTCTGAGGTCAGACGGACCTTGTTGCACTCTGCGCAGAAATGATTGCTCAGAGCGCTGATCAGACCGACGGTTCCCTTTGCCCCCGGCAGCCGGTAATTAACGGCAACAGAATACTTTTCTTTTTCCTCCGGAACCAGCTCCGGAAATCTGCGAAGGATCTCCTGGTTGGAAATAAATCCGTATCCTTCTCCTACATCGGCATGGCCGATGGGCATAAGCTCAATAAACCGGACGCTGATATCATGGTCTCTGGTAAGCTCCACAAAGTCTCCGAATTCATCGTCGTTAAACCCTCCCAGAGCAACCACGTTGAGCTTTACCGGTGTCAGCCCCACCTCCCGGGCTGCGCGGATTCCTGCCAGCACCCGGGAAAGGTCTCCCCCCCGGGTGATGTCTCTGAACTTGTCCGGATTCAGCGTATCAAGACTGATATTGACTCTCTTCAGTCCCGCATCCTTCAGATCCTTTGCCATATCCGCCAGCAGAATCCCGTTGGTGGTGATCACCAGCTCATCGATGCCCTCGATGGCGTTCATTCTGCGGATCAGATCCACAATGCTGCGCCGCACCAGAGGTTCCCCGCCGGTGAGCCGGATCTTTGAAATTCCAAGCTTTGCTGCAGCCTCCGTAAGGCGGATAATCTCCTCAAAGCTCAGAAGCTCTCTGTGAGGAATCAGGTTTGTCACGCCCTCCACCGGCATGCAGTACCTGCATCTGAGATTGCACCGGTCCGTAATGGAGATTCTCAGGTAATTGATCTCTCTGCCGAAATTGTCTTTCATCTAATATAACCCTCCAAAGCACCTATAAAGTAAAGGTACTGCTGTTTTCCTTATACTGCTGATCCATCTGCAGCATGGATACAGCCAGCTCCAGCTCCAGGAGCCGGGCCAGATTCTTTGCTTCTTCTGCAGTATCAGCGGAAATCTCCCGGGCAGCAGAGCTGCCGGAAGCCGTTTCAGGGATTTTCTGATCCTCCCCTGCATACTGCAGAACCTTCTTCACATAATTCTGCGTTTCATTAAATGGCGGAATTCCGCCGTAGCGGTCAACATTTCCCGGACCTGCGTTGTAGGCAGCAAGAGCCAGGGAAACATCCCCGTCGTAGCGCTGCAGCATCTGAGACAGATACTTTGCGCCTCCCATAATGTTCTGTTCGGGATCAAAGGCATCCGTCACTCCCAGAGACGCTGCCGTACCCGGCATAAGCTGCATGATCCCCTGAGCCCCGGAAGATGAGACACTGCGGGAATCAAAATCGGACTCTGCCTTTGCCACTGCCTTCAGAAGCCTTTCCGGGATACCGTAGGTGGAAGAAGCCTTCTGAAAAATCTGCTCCAAAGAAGCGGGAGCGGTGATATTCCCGTAACTCTTTGCAGAATCACTGTCTTCTCCGGTACTTCCGAAGGACCAGTGACCGGTCATGGACGACAGCTCCGCTGACAGGGAGGAATACCCTGCAGAATCCAGCAGAGAAGTCAGATCCGACATGGAGAACGCAGCGCTGTCCCCGTTGCCTGACAGAATGGCTGACAGGACGGAAGAAGTACTCTGCCCTCCCGCAAGGGCGGAAAGCTGCGAAGTATACAGATCGTTTCCCACATACTGACCTGCCAGGCTGTTTCCGCCGGAATTCTGAACGGCTCTGGCAAGAATTTCAGAAAAATCTCCGGAGGAGACTGTGTTTCCTTCCGGTTCAGCGGCCCTCTGCTGCCCCCTCAGAGCGGATATGCGGCTCTGAAGCTCCTGCCTTCTGGCAGCAAGCTGCTGATAATTGCTGTTGATCCCATCCAACATTGTCTCAATCATAGTAACCAATTCCCCTGTATCAAATATTTCAAACCCTCAGAATGATAATTTTTGACCGCCTTTTATTGTAACATAGAACCTTTCACACGGCAACTATACGAAAAGGACAGGAAGGGAATCCCGCAATCAGTATTTTTTCCTTTGCATATAAAAAGACCGGCGCTTTTGCGCCGGCCCGAAAGAATCCGCTTACTTGTTGTCGGTTTCGTACATGTACTCTACGAGCTCCAGGATCTTCTTTGAATAACCGTACTCGTTGTCATACCATGCGATGATCTTTACGAAGTCGCCGTTTACCAGAGTGCCCTCTGTAGCATCAAAGACAGAAGTGCACGGCTCACCGATGAAATCTGTAGATACCACTTCATCTTCTGTGTAACCGAGGATTCCCTTCAGTTCACCCTCAGAGGCTTCCTTCATCTTTGCACAGATATCCTCGTAGGTTGTCTTTGTTTCCAGCTCGATGTTGAGGTCTACCAGAGATACATCTGCAGTAGGAACTCTGTACGCAATGCCTGTCAGCTTGCCCTGAACCTCAGGGATTACCAGACCTACTGCCTTGGCAGCACCTGTTGTGGTAGGAATAATATTGCCGAAGGAGGAGCGGCCTCTTCTCCAGTCGCTCATGGAGCGCATATCTACAACCTTCTGCTTTGCAGTTGCAGCGTGGATGGTTGACATCAGACCCTGCTTTACGCCGTAATTGTCCTGAAGAACCTTTACTACAGGAGCCAGGCAGTTTGTTGTGCAGGATGCGTTGGAAACAACGGTCATATCCTTCTTGTAGTTCTTGTGGTTTACACCCATGACAAAGGTCGGAGTTTCCTTGTCCTTTGCAGGTGCAGTGATGATCACCTTCTTTGCGCCGCCCTTTACATGAACCTGCGCCTTTTCTGTGGTGTTGAACTTTCCTGTTCCTTCTATTACGTACTCAGCACCATATCTGCCCCATGGAATCGGATCCATGCCTTCTAAAACTGCAACCTTCTTTCCGTTGATGATGAGACCTTTTTCGTCACCGTCCACATATTTGTCCAGTTCACCCTTAAAACGTCCGAAAACGGAATCGTACCTGAGCATGTAGATCATGTAGTCCAGATCCACATCACGATAGTTGATTGCTGCGATGTCAAATTTTTCAGGTTCTTCAGCAGCGATTCTGATCACCACTCTGCTGATACGACCGAATCCGTTGATACCGAGTTTAATTGCCATTTCTTTCTCCTTTTAATACAATAAAAACTATTAATAAGGCGGGCAGATCTCCGCATCATCTTCCATTTCAGAAATCCCCCGTCCCGCCCTGGCCGGGCGGAAACGCTGCAGCACGGGCTGCAGTGCATAAAACCAAACACATTTTAACACAGCAATGCAGTTCCGTCCATGCATCCGAAAAAAAAGCAGAATAAATAAAAATTTCACAATACAGCCTGCTTCCGCTGGGAAAGAACAGAAAAAAAGCAGGCGCCCGGACAAGATTGTCTCCGGCGCCTGCCTGATGGTGCATTCTATAATTCTTCTGTCAGAAGGCCGTGCTTCTCGTAGGAGGTGATCTTTGTAATTCTGTTTTCCTCATCCACCAGAACAACCTTCGGACGGTGGCCGGAGGCCTCCTCCGGCGTCATCTGCGCATAGCACATGATAATGATCAGATCTCCCACACTGACACAGCGGGCCGCTGCGCCGTTGAGGCAGATCATTCCGCTGCCCCGCTCACCGGCAATGGTGTACGTTTCAAAGCGGCTGCCGTTGTCAATATCGACAATCTGAACCTTTTCGTATTCCAGAATACCCGCAGCTTCCATGAGTTCTTCATCTATGGTGATACTGCCTACATAGTCCAGGGCTGCCTGCTTTACTTTAACTCTGTGGATTTTACCTTTTAACATCGTAAGTTCCATGACGTTCTTCTTTTTCTCCTTTTTTAAAGTGCTTTATTGCCGCTTAAGCAGCAGTTCCTCCAAAGAGATCTCCCAGCAGATCATCAAGATCTACGATGAATTCTCCGGAAGGAATCGTTACATCTGCATGTTTCGTTGTCTCAATCATGCTGATACTCGTCCTGACGTTCATAACGGATCCGTCGGCGTTTTCAAGCTGAATGGAAAACTCCGAGGCGTTTGCGGTGGCTGCCACGCTCATGGCAATCTCCATTCCGTCAGATTCTGTCTTCAGGTCCATGCTGTATCCGATGGCGTCGTCATTCTGATCGGTTGTGATGGTGATGCTGCCCTTCACAGCTGCATCCCCTACATTCTGGTCAAACTGAGCCGTGTACACACGATCCTTTTTCTCAAAGTTCTGATCTCCCAGAAGCTCTTTCAGATCCTGGTAAACAGCCTGCATCTCGTTGTAGGTCGTCACCCTGTAATCCGATGCGGAATCTGCGATCATATCCGCAAGAGTTTCCGTCAGATCCGCCCCTTTTCCTGTCTGGCTCAGAATCTTCTGAAGATCCACATCCTGACTGCCGAACATGGAAGAAAGATGCATCTTGATCCACTGCTTTTCCTCCGTTACACCGGGAGCCTTCATATAGAGATCTCCGGTGGCCATATCATACTTGACATCGGCTTCCACGCTGGTCTGCTCTTCACCGGCCTTCATCTCCATCCGGAGCTTCATATCCTCGTTTCCGTTTTCTGCAATGCCGGAAAAATCACCCTTCATGCTCACCGAAACACCGGTCTGGGCTTCCGCAGTGATGGTGCCCTTCAGTTCGTAAGCCTTTGTGCTTACCATGCTGATGTTCCGGAGCTTCTCCAGCACAGAAAAATGCTCTTCTGCATCCGCAACGATGCCGCTGCAGTCAATAATGATTACGGTTCTGTTTTCTGAGTCCCATCCTACAGAATAGCCCAGCATCTCAGATACAAAACGGGTCGGCACAAAGGTGCGTCCGCCGGAAATGTACGGTGCAACATCCATGGTCTTTGTCTTTACGGTTCCGTCCGCATAAGTCATGGTGATCACCGGGTCCTGGTTTTTCATGCTCAGGGTAAACCCATCCGTCTTTCCGCTGATCACTCCGGTAGCCTGATCATAGCCCACCGAAAGACCCAGGTATTCAAAGATGGCCCGGTAGGGAACCATGATTCTGCCGTTTACATTTTTCGGCAGGGAGTCCTGATTGAAGCTGATGTACTTCCCGTCCATCATCACCAGCGCGTCTCCTGCAGTAGATGCCCCAAAGGATACGGCGGTGCATGCAAGAAGCATGATCAGAACACCCAGAAGAATTCTGCATGTTTTTCCTGCATTCTTTTTCATTCTCTTTTTCCTCCTGTCTGATTTCCGTACGGCAGTGCCGTCTCATTCTGAACAGAATACAAAGCCATTGTAACACTTTTTTTTATGAGAATAAACAGGAAATATAGCGAAAAAACAGACTGCCGCAAACCCTGCGGCAGTCTGATATGTGTTCTTTATGCGGCTGTCCCCGAAAGGGCTACAGCACTTTGTTCAGGAAGCTCTGGGTCCGCTCGTTCTTCGGTGATCCGAAGACCTGCTCCGGCGTTCCCTCCTCCATAATCACGCCCTGATCGATAAAGAAGACTCTGTCCGCCACGTCTCTGGCGAAGCCCATTTCGTGGGTTACCACCACCATGGTCATGCCCTCGGCAGCCAGTTCCTTCATAACGGCAAGTACTTCCCCTACCATTTCCGGGTCCAGAGCGGAGGTAGGCTCATCGAAGAGCATGATATCCGGCTCCATGGCCAGAGCTCTTGCAATGGCCACACGCTGCTGCTGTCCACCGGACAGGTCCGCAGGCCGGTAATCGGCCTTGTCGCTGAGTCCGACTCTTTCCAGAAGCTCTCTCGCCTTTTTTTCGGCCTCCTGCTTTGACTTGATCTTCAGGGTCACAGGAGCCATCATAATGTTTTCAAGGACGGACATATGAGGAAACAGATTAAACTGCTGAAATACCATGCCGATATGACGGCGGATCTTGTCGATGTCGGCATTTTTGCCGGTAATCTGTTCGCCGTCCACGAGAATTTCGCCTGCCGTTGACTCCTCCAGCCGGTTGAGACAGCGCAGGAAGGTGGATTTTCCCGAGCCGGAAGGCCCGATCACACAGATTACCTCTCCCTTGTCGATCTCTGCGTCGATTCCCTTCAGCACCTGAAGAGAGCCGAAGGATTTTTCCAGACCCTTTACCACAATTTTTGGTTCTGAACTCTGTTTCATTACTTGTTCAGCCTCCTTTCAATGCGGTTTGAGATCACCATAAGAATGGATATGATCACAAGGAAGAAAATCGCAATCCAGGTATAGGTTGCAAAGGACGCATAGGTTCTTCCCACGTAGATCTTACCATAGTACATAAGCTCCGGAAGACCGATGGCGTACAGAATGGTGGAATCCTTCAGTGTAATGATGAACTGGTTTACCAGAGACGGGAGACAGATCCGCACCGCCTGGGGAAGAATGATCTTGCGCATGGCTTTTCCGTAGGAAAGGCCCAGGCTTCTGGCTGCCTCCATCTGACCCTTGTTGACCGCCTGAATCGCGCCCCGGAAGATCTCCGACATGTATGCGCCGGCGTTGAGGGTCAGGGTGATCAGACTCGCCGTAGTGACCGAAATACGGAACTGTGAATGGGTCAGCAGCTGGATGAGCTGCGGAACCGCAAAATAAATATACATCCCCTGCACCAGCATCGGCGTTCCTCTGATCAGCCAGATATACGCCTTGGCCAGCCACCGGAGAGGTTTTATGCCTGACATGTTGAAAAGACACGTGATGACGCCGATCACCAGGGCCAGTGCAATGGCTGCCGCAGTGATCCCGATGGTCATGCCCACACCCTGTACGAGCAGAGGATACGCGTCCTTAAATACTCCGATTAAATCCAGATCCATCTGAAAATTCCCCTAACTAAAAATAAACTGCGGGCCTGCAGCGCGCTGCAGACCCGTTCATCTTCTTATTCTGCAGTATATGATGCTACGATTTCGTCAAACTTTCCGTTTGCCTTGATGTTTGCAAGGCCTGCATCGAACATTTCAAGGAGCTCTGCGTTCTGGCCCTTCAGAACAGCAAAGCCGTACGGAGTCGCATATTCGCCGCCCTGCTCTACGAGAAGCTGCAGACCATTGCCCTGCGCCACGCCGTATGCCATAACCGGATAGTCCTCGAAGCATGCAACTGAGTTGCCTGTAATAACGTCCTGATACATCATTGCTGAGTCATCAAAATAAGTAAGTGTCAGCTGGTACTGATCCTTGATATCCTCTGCCCACTGTGAGCTCATGGTGCCGTTCTTTACAGCAACGGTAGCGCCCTTGATATCGTCCAGTGTCTTTGCATCGCTGCCTGCCTTTACTGCTGCGCATACAGTAGAATCGTAGTACGGAGCAGAGAAGTCATACTTTTCCTGACGTTCCGGCTTGATGCTCATGCCTGCAATAACGCCGTCAGCCTGTCCTGCTTCCAGAGCTGCAACAGCAGCGTCAAAACCGAGAGACTGAAGCTCGTACTTGAAGCCCTGGTCCTCTGCAACAGCAGCCAGAATGTCAACATCGATGCCCACAAACTCGTTCTTGTCATTTGTGAACTCAAACGGAGCAAATACCGTGTCGGTAGCGATAATATAAGTCTTTTCGCCGTCTGCCGCTGTGCTTCCAGCCTGATTGCTGCTTCCGCAGCCTGTAAATACTGCCAGTGCCATTACGAGAACCAGCATAAGAGATAATGCTTTCTTCATTTTTTCCTTCTCCTTTTCTTTTGATTCATCCGCAGCCGCGGATGCAGATTACAGTATCAATCATTTTAAACAAATCAATTGATAAATATTTTATTTAAAATAATCGACACAACATCATTTTGATTATACCTTTGCCCGCTGAGAATTGTCAACTGTACCGATTGTTCTTCCCGCGCCCCGGGCCTACCACCGGATGGAGATTTCGCCCGAAGAAAGGGTCTGCAGAGTGCCATCCGCCAGGCGGATGATCAGGCCCCCGTCCCGGTCAATATCCACCGTGTGGGCCTCCCAGGTTTCATTGCCCCGGATGCAGCGGACATCCCGGTCCAGCATGATGGCATGTTCACGGTAATAATCCAGGAAAGAACGATCCTCCAGGTGGTCCGCAAGCCGCAGCATCTCGTCCATCACAGCGGCAGCAAGCTGGTTTCTGCTGATTCCGGGGTCTTCTTTATCGTAGATCCAGGTCAGCCGTTCTAAAACATCGGCCGGATAGGACTCCGGAGCCGCCCGGAAGTTGATGCCGATGCCCACAATCACGCTCTCCAGATTGCCTGTCTCAAAATCCGTCATGGCCTCCGTCAGGATTCCGCAGATTTTTTTCTGGCCGAGATAGATATCGTTGACCCACTTGATCCCTGCCTCCCGGCCGGTCTGTTCCCGGACCGCCCGGCAGGCGGCACAGGCAGCAGCGGTGGTGATCAGCATGGCCTTTCCAAGGTCCGCCTCCGGCCGGAGAATCATGGACATGTAAATACCGGAGCCTGAAGGGCTTGCAAAGCTTCTGCCAAGCCTTCCCCTCCCTGCAGTCTGGCAGTCCGCAATGACCGCGGTGCCGTGGGGCGCTCCTTCCAGAGCCAGGGCCTTTGCCCGGATGTTTGTGGAATCCACCTCATCAAAAACAAGAATATTTTCCTGATCGTGATATTTTACAAAGGAAGCAATCCCTGCAGCAGACAGCCGGTCCCCGGCCTCCATCAGCCGGTAGCCCCGGTTGGTTACAGCCTCTATGCTGTAACCCTCCTCCCGAAGGGAACGGATGGCCTTCCAGATGGCCGACCGGGAAACCTGAAAGCGCTCCGCCAGCTGCTCTCCTGAAATGCTTCCTTCCCTGTTCTGCTCAAGACACGCCAGAACCTCGTCCTTTAATCTCATGTGTATATTCCTCACTTTTGCACTTTTTAAACATTTTTTCCCGCTTTTTCTCCGGCAGAAAGTAAATTTTTTCCGGAGCAGAGCACCTACTGAGAGTCCTCCATGACGGAAATGTCCTTCAGTTTTCGCTGAATCTGGCGGGTTCTCACCCCCACCAGCTTATCCAGCTCATCATTGGCCTGATTGATCCGCTGCTGGGTCATGCGAAGGGCCTCCTCAAACCGGTCAAACTCTGTCTTTACAGAGCTCAGGACCTTCCACACCTCGCCGCTTCTCTGCTGAATGGCAAAGGTGCGGAACCCCATCTGCAGACTGTTGAGCAGCGCCGCCATGGTGCTGGGTCCCGCAACATTGACGTTATACTCCCGCTGCAGCACCTCCACCATTCCCCGGTTGACCACCTCTGCGTACAGGCCTTCAAACGGGAGAAACATGATGGCAAACTCCGTGGTATGGGGCGGGTCCAGATACTTGTCCCGGATATCTCTGGCCTCAGATTTCAGGGCTGTGATCAGGAGCTTTTCCGCCTCTTTCACCGCCAGGGCATCCCCGCTTTCGCAGGCATCCCGCAGGTGTCCGTAGGTTTCTCCGGGAAACTTTGAATCCACCGGAAGATACATAAAGCCTCCCTCGGAGGGGATCTTTACTGCAAATTCCACCACGGCCCTGCTTCCCTTTCTGGTGGCCACGTTTCTTTCATACTGCTCCGGGGCCAGAATCTCCTCCAGAATGGCTGCCAGCTGAACCTCCCCCAGGATTCCCCGGGTTTTGACGTTGGAGAGAACCTTTTTGAGATCTCCCACACCGGCCGCAAGGTTCTGCATCTCCCCCAGGCCCCTGTAGACCTGCTCCAGCCGTTCTCCCACTAACTGGAAGGATTCGTTCATCCGCTGGCTGATGGTTTTCTGAAGCTTTTCGTCCACCACCTTTCGCATTTCGTCCATCTGTCTGGCGCTGTCCGACTGGATGGCCCCCAGCCGGTGCTCCATGGTTTCCCGCATGAGCTCCAGGCGCTGTTCCGTGGCAAGCTGCAGGTTTTCCATCTGCCGGGCGCTCTGCTCCGCCAGCTTGAACTGCAGCAGTACGATGATCAGCAGAGCCAGCACAAGGACGGTCAGTGTAATAATTCCAATTCCCATGGCGGCAGTCATATGGTTTTCCCCCCGTTTCCCGGACCCGCGGAGCGGTCCGTCTTCGATTCGCTATTGTTTCATCATAGCACAGAACGGGTGTTCTTGTAAAATCATTTTTACAGGATTCACTCTCATTTCTCCCATCCGGAAGATTGAAAACACGGATATCATATGTTACTCTATGAGTTAAAGCTTACCAGAATCCGGCGCGCACTCCACCGGAGAAAGAAGGAACTTTTTTATGAATAAAAAACTGAAAACACATCTGGATCTGTACCGGACCTTTTTGCAGATGGGTTCTGTCACCTTCGGCGGCGGATATGCCATGCTCCCTATTATCCAGCGGGAGATTGTTGAAAAGCGGGGATGGACCACAGAAGAGGAAATCGCGGATTACTACGCTTTAGGACAGTGTACGCCCGGCATTATTGCCATTAACACTTCCACCTTTGTAGGGTACCGGTGCGCCGGTATTACAGGCGGTGTTGTGGCTACCCTCGGCTTCGTCACCCCTTCTCTGATCATTATTTCCATCATCGCAGCCCTCATCATGGGTTTTGCGGACTACCCGGCGGTGCAGAACGCCTTTGCAGGCATCCGGGTCAGCGTCTGCATCCTGATTCTGAACGCCATCACTTCCCTCTGGAAGAAATCCGTTCCCGATCTTCCCACGCTGGTGATCTGCCTGTCGGTTGCGGCTGCATCCATGCTTCTGCCTGTAAGCCCGGTCATTCTGGTGCTTCTTTCCGGCGCAGCAGGCATCGTGATCCAGAAGGCAAAGCTCAAAAATGCAGTTGCCGAAGAGTTCAGTCAGCCTCATGCAGAAGACAGCACGAATCCTTCTGTCCCGCAGGACGACGGCTCTGCCGACGGACATGACTGCACAAAAGGAGGAACCTGCCGATGATCTATCTTGAGCTTTTTTACCGTTTCTTTATGGTGGGACTGTTTTCCATCGGCGGCGGCATGGCAACGCTTCCATTTTTATATGATATGTCTGCCCGTACGGGATGGTTTTCCGTTTCCGATATTGCCAATATGCTTGCCGTTTCCGAATCCACACCGGGAGCCATCGGAGTCAACATGGCAAGCTACTGCGGCTACACCGTAGCCGGAATTCCCGGAGACCTGATCGCTACTTTAGGGCTGATCACACCGGGGATCATTGTCATTCTTCTGATCTGCCGCATTATGGACCGGTTCCGCAGCAGCGTGCTGGTTCAGTGGGCCATGTACGGTCTGCGGGCAGCATCCATCGGACTGATTATCAATGCTTTTATTTCCGTCTTAATGGTTACCATACTGAACGCTGAAGCCCCATCGGGGGCCGGCGGGCCGGCCGGAATTCTCGGGAGAATCAATGTTTCCGCCCTGATTCTTGCGGCGGTGATCTTTTTGGGCATGAAGTATTTCAAAAAGATTCATCCGGTGTTTTTTATTGCGTTTGCCGCTGCTGCAGGTGTTATTTTCTCCTTTGCAGGGGTATAGATTAAGATGTATAATGCAGTTCTGCGGAACTTTTTTATTGTAAAAGGAGGTCATAAAATATGACAAAAATAGATATTTTTTCCGGTTTTTTGGGATCCGGCAAGACAACACTCATAAAAAAACTCGTTGCGGAAGCCTTTCAGGGCGAAAAGGTCGTTCTGATCGAAAATGAATTCGGTGAAATCAACATCGACAGCGGGTTCCTGAAGGATTCCGGCATAGAAATCACAGAGATGAGCTCCGGCTGCATCTGCTGCACTCTGGTAGGAGATTTCGGCGATTCCCTGCGGAGAGTCATTTCACAGTTCAATCCGGACAGAGTGCTCATCGAGCCTTCCGGCGTAGGAAAGCTCTCCGATGTCATCCGTGCAGTCCAGGGTGTTGCTGCAGACCTGGATGTGGAGCTCTCCAGCTTTGTCACAGTGGCAGATGCAAAGAAATGCCGCCTTTACGTCAAGAATTTCGGCGAATTCTATCTGGATCAGGTGGAACACGCCAAGGCGATTATTCTCAGCAGAACACAGGATATTTCCCAGGAAAAGCTGCAGGCTGCAGTTACACTTCTGAGACAGCACAACCCGTCTGCAAAGATCCTGACAACTCCGTGGGACCAGCTGACCGGCGCCCAGATTTTAGAAACCATGGAAGGGGACAAGTCTCTGGCGGATCAGCTTTTAGAGGAGCTGGCAAAAGAGCCTGTGCACGAGCATCATCACCATCACGATCACGAGCATCATGACGGCCACGATGAATGCTGCGAACACCACGATCATGACCACGACCACCATCATGACCATGACGAATGCTGCGGACACCACGATCACGA